>NZ_LT629780.1:1276421-1595527 GCF_900105885.1 Pseudomonas guangdongensis
GGTCGGCCTGGCCAACCTCGGCTACGCGCTGCCCGGCTCGGTGCTGGCGGTCGCGCTGATGCTGGCCTTCAGCTGGCTGGACAACCGCCTGGTGATCCCGCTGTCCAGCGCGCTGGGCGGCGCCGGCAAGCCGCTGCTGCTGGGCAGCCTCTACGCCCTGCTGCTGGCCTATCTGGTGCGCTTCATGGCGGTGGCCTACGGGCCACTGGAAGGCAGCCTGGCGCGCATCCGCCCGTCCCTGCCGGAGGCCTCGCGCAGCCTCGGCGTCGGCGGTGCGCGGCTGTTCGGCCGGATCTACCTGCCGCTGCTGCTGCCCGGCACCCTGAGTGCGGCGCTGCTGGTGTTCGTCGACGTGCTCAAGGAGATGCCGGCGACCCTGCTGATGCGCCCGTTCGGCTGGGACACCCTGGCGGTGCGGGTGTTCGAGATGACCAGCGAGGGCGAGTGGGCGCGTGCCTCGCTGCCGGCGCTGAGTCTGGTGCTGGTCGGCCTGCTGCCGGTGATCGGCCTGATCCGCCGTTCGGCGCGCCGCTACGGCTGATCCGCCGGGCGCATGGCCGCGCGCATGTTCCGTTCACGGTTTGCGGCTACAATGCGCGCCATTCGACGCCCGGAAGGAGATCCCATGGGACAGCGTACTCCCCTCTATGACCTGCACGTGGCGCTGGGCGCCAAGCTGGTCGATTTCGGCGGTTGGGACATGCCGCTGCATTACGGTTCGCAAGTCGAGGAGCATCATCAGGTGCGTCAGGACTGCGGCGTCTTCGACGTCTCCCACATGACCGTGGTGGATGTCGCCGGCGCCGAGGCCCAGGCCTTCCTGCGCCGCCTGCTGGCCAACGACGTGGCGCGCCTGGAGGCCCCGGGCAAGGCCCTGTACAGCGCCATGCTCAACGAGGCCGGCGGGATCATCGACGACCTGATCGTCTACCGCAGCGCCGCCGGCTACCGTCTGGTGGTCAACGCCGCCACCCACGACAAGGACCTGGCCTGGATGCGCGCGCAGAGCGAAGGCTTCGCCGTCGAGCTGCACGAACGCGACGACCTGGCAATGCTCGCCGTGCAGGGCCCCCACGCCCTGGAGCGCTGCGCCGAGCTGGTGACCCCGCCGCGCGCCAGCCTGATCCGCACCCTGCAGCCGTTCCACGGCCAGGCCGAAGGCGACTGGTTCATCGCCCGCACCGGCTACACCGGCGAGGACGGCCTGGAGATCCTCCTGCCGGCCGACGAGGCGCCCGGCCTGCTCAACGACCTGGTCGGCGCCGGCATCGCCCCGGTCGGCCTCGGCGCGCGCGACACCCTGCGCCTGGAAGCCGGGCTCAACCTCTACGGCCAGGACATGGACGAGACGGTCACCCCGCAGGCCGCCAACCTCGGCTGGACGGTGGCCTGGGAGCCGGCCGAGCGCGATTTCATCGGTCGCGCCGCGCTGGAGGCGCAGCGCGCCGCCGGCGGCGCGGAAACCAAGCTGGTCGGCCTGGTGCTGGAGGAGCGCGGCGTGCTGCGTGCCCACCAGGCGGTGCGCGTCGAGGGGCTCGGCGACGGCGAGATCACCAGCGGCAGCTTCTCGCCGACCCTCGGCAAGTCGATCGCCCTGGCCCGCGTGCCGGCCGGCACCGGCGAGCGCGCCGAGGTGGAAATCCGCGGCAAGTGGTACCCGGTACGGGTGGTCAAGCCGGCCTTCGTGCGCCACGGCAAGCCGCTGATCTGAGGAGGCGGGGCGTAGCCGCGGCGGCTGCGCCCGTGTAACGTGATGCCATCTTCCCTGCCGGCCGCGCCCCGGCACCGAACCGCACAAGGACTCCGACCATGAGCAACACTCCCGCCGAACTGCGTTACGCCGCCAGCCACGAATGGGCCCGCCTGGAAGCCGACGGCAGCGTCAGCGTAGGCATCACCGACCACGCCCAGGCCGCCCTGGGCGACGTGGTGTTCGTCGAGCTGCCCGACCTCGGCCGCCAGTTCGCCGCCGGCGAGCAGGCCGGCGTGGTCGAGTCGGTCAAGGCCGCCTCCGACGTCTACGCGCCGCTGGCCGGCACGGTGATCGCCGTCAACGAGGCGCTGGCCGACGCCCCCGAGGCGATCAACGCCGAGCCCTACGCCGCCTGGTTCTATCGCCTGCAGCCGGTCGACGCCGCCGAGCTGGACAAGCTGCTCGACGCCGCCGCCTACCAGGCCAGCTGCGACGCCTGATCCCCGATCCCGCCGGTAGCCCGCTGCCGGCGGGTTGCCGGCTCCCTGCCTGTGCCTCCGGCTGCCGCCGCGGCCGGAATCCTGCGGAGTCCGTGCCATGTCCCAGCCCCGTCCCGCCGACCTGCTGCAACCCGAAGCCTTCCTGCACCGCCACCTCGGCCCGGATGCCGACGAGCAGCGCGCCATGCTCGCCGCGCTCGGCCTCGCCAGCCGCGCCGAGCTGATCGGCCAGGCCCTGCCGGCGGCGATCCGCCTGCGCGCCCCGCTGGCCCTGCCGCCGGCCCTCGACGAGCAGGCCGCGCTGGCCCGCCTGCGCGGCTACGCCGAGCAGAACGAGCGCTGGACCAGCCTGATCGGCATGGGCTACCACGCCACCCACACCCCGCCGGTGATCCTGCGCAACGTGCTGGAAAACCCCGGCTGGTACACCGCCTACACCCCCTACCAGGCGGAGATTTCCCAGGGCCGCCTGGAGGCGCTGCTGACCTTCCAGCAACTGACCTGCGACCTCACCGGCCTGCCGCTGGCCGGCGCCTCGCTGCTCGACGAGGCCACCGCCGCCGCCGAGGCGATGGCCATGGCCCGGCGGGTGGCGAAGAGCGCCAGCCAGCGCTTCTTCGTCGACGAGAACTGCCACCCGCAGACCCTCTCGGTGCTGCAGACCCGCGCCGCCGGCTTCGGCTTTGAGCTGGTGGTCGACGCGCCGGAGCGTCTCGGCCAGCACGAGGTGTTCGGTGCCCTCTTGCAGTACCCCGACACCCACGGCGAGATCCGCGACCTGCGCCCGCTGATCGAGCAACTGCACGCCCGGCAGGCGCTGGCCTGCGTGGCCTGCGACCCGCTGGCCCTGCTGCTGCTCACCCCGCCCGGCGAGCTGGGCGCCGACATCGCCCTGGGCAGCGCCCAGCGCTTCGGCGTGCCGCCGGGCTACGGCGGCCCGCACGCGGCGTTCTTCGCCTGCCGCGAGGAGTACAAGCGCGCCATGCCCGGGCGGATCATCGGCGTGTCGAAGGACGCCCGCGGCCAGCCGGCGCTGCGCATGGCCCTGCAGACCCGCGAGCAGCACATCCGCCGCGAGAAGGCCAACTCCAACATCTGCACCGCCCAGGCGCTGCTGGCCAACATGGCCGCCTTCTACGCCGTCTACCACGGCCCGGCGGGGCTCAGGCGCATCGCCGGGCGCGTGCAGTGGCTCACCGCGATCCTCGCCGCCGGCCTCGAACGCGGCGGCATCGTCCGCCTCAACCGCTGCTTCTTCGACACCCTGACCCTGGAGGTCGGCGGCGCCCAGCAAGCGATCCTCGACAGCGCCCAGGCGGCGCGGATCAACCTGCGCATCCTCGGCCGCGGGCGCCTCGGCGTCAGCCTCGACGAAACCTGCACCCTGGACACCGTGGCGCAGTTGCTGCGGATCTTCCTCGGCGTAGGTCACGGCCTCGACCCCGCCGTGCTGGGCGACGATCCGGCGCTGCCCGGCGGCCTCCCCGCCGCGCTGGCGCGCACCTCGGCACTGCTCGAACATCCGCTGTTCAACCGCCACCACAGCGAGACCGCCATGCTGCGCTACCTGCGCCGCCTGCAGGAGCGCGACCTGGCGCTGGACCGCAGCATGATCCCGCTCGGCTCCTGCACCATGAAACTCAACGCCGCCAGCGAGATGCTGCCGGTCAGCTGGCCGGGCTTCGCCGAGCTGCACCCCTTCGCGCCGCGCGAACAGGCGCGCGGCTACGCACGGCTGTTCGCCGACCTGCAGGCCTGGCTGGCGGCGATCACCGGCTTCGACGCGATCAGCCTGCAGCCCAACTCCGGCGCCCAGGGCGAATACGCCGGGCTGCTGGCGATCCGCGCCTGGCACGCCAGCCGCGGCGAGGCGCAGCGCGACATCTGCCTGATCCCCGCATCGGCCCACGGCACCAACCCGGCCAGCGCGGCGATGCTCGGCCTGCAGGTGGTGGTGGTCGACTGCGACGGCAGCGGCAACGTCGACCTGCCCGACCTCGCGGCCAAGGCCGCGGCGGCCGGCGCGCGGCTGGCCTGCCTGATGATCACCTATCCCTCGACCCACGGGGTGTTCGAGGAAGGCATCGGCGAGATCTGCGCAGCGATCCACGCCCACGGCGGCCAGGTGTACATGGACGGGGCGAATCTCAACGCATTGGTCGGCCTGGCCCGCCCGGCCGACTTCGGCGCCGACGTGGCGCACATCAACTTGCACAAGACCTTCTGCATCCCCCACGGCGGCGGCGGCCCGGGCATGGGGCCGATCGGCGTCAAGGCGCACCTGGCGCCGTTCCTCGCTAACCACCCCGTCGTCGAACTGGATGGCCCGCGGCCCGGCAACGGCGCGGTCAGCGCTGCGCCCTGGGGCAGCGCGGGGATCCTGCCGATCAGCTGGATGTACATCGCCATGCTCGGCCCGCAGCTGCGCGAGGCCAGCGAGGTAGCGATCCTCAACGCCAACTACCTGGCCGCGCGCCTCGACGGCGCCTACCCGGTGCTCTACCGCGGCCGCCACGGCCGGGTGGCCCACGAGTGCATCCTCGACCTGCGCCCGCTCAAGGCGGCCAGCGGGATCGGCGAGGAGGACGTCGCCAAGCGCCTGATGGACTACGGCTTCCACGCGCCGACCATGTCCTTCCCGGTGCCCGGTACCCTGATGATCGAACCCACCGAGAGCGAATCCAAGGCCGAGCTGGATCGCTTCGTCGAAGCCATGCTGGCGATCCGTGCCGAGATCGCCAAGGTCGAGTCCGGCGAGTGGCCGGCCGACGACAACCCGCTCAAGCGCGCGCCGCACACCCTGGCCGACGTCACCGCCGAATGGAGCCGTCCCTACAGCATCGCCGAAGCGGTGACCCCGACCGCCCATACCCGCGCGAGCAAGTACTGGCCGGCGGTCAACCGGATCGACAACGTGCTGGGCGACCGGCAACTGGTCTGCGGCTGCGGGGCGCTGGAGGACTGGCGGGGGTAGGCGGGAAGCTGGGCCGTCGCATGGCGCGGAGCGGCATTGCCGGAGCCGGTCTCGTTGGCTGGCGGCAACGGCTTGCGGGAGGCGGGTTGGAAAGTCGCCGACCCCCGAAAACGACTCAGGCCCGCAGCGAGGCGGGCCTGAGCGTTGTGCATGTGGTGGGCCCAGCAGGGCTCGAACCTGCGACCAAGCGATTATGAGTCGCCTGCTCTGACCAACTGAGCTATAGGCCCCAACGGGATGCTGCGCGATCCGGGCGGGGCAGGGCGCGGGGTGTCGTCCTGGCCGCCTGCCGGGCTCCCGTGGCGGGGAGCCTGTGCAGCAGAGCGGCGCGATTATAGCGATGCCCGTGTGTCGGCGCCAAGGGTGACGTCCCGGGCGACCAGGAAGCGCTCGGCGAAGGCCTCGGCCGGCAGCGGTCGGCTGAGCACGTAGCCCTGGATCTGCTGGCAGCCTTCGAGGGCGAGGAAGCGTTCCTGGGACTTGGTTTCCACCCCCTCGGCGATCACCGTCAGCTGCATGCTGCGGCCCAGGGCGATGATGGCGCGGGCGATGGCGGCGTCGTTGGGGTCGTCGGGCAGGCCGTCGACGAAGGACTTGTCGATCTTCAGGGTGTCGATGGGCAGGCGCTTGAGGTAGCTGAGCGAGGAGTAGCCGGTGCCGAAGTCGTCGATGGCCAGCTGCAGGCCCAGTTCGCGCAGGCTTTGCAGCACCGGCAGCGCTTCCTCCTTCTGGCTCATCACGAAGGTTTCGGTGATTTCCAGTTGCAGCTTGTCGGGGCTCAGCCCGCAGGACTGCAGCAGTTCGCCGATGCGCGCGCTCAGGTGCGGCTGGCGCAGTTGCGGGCCGGAGAGGTTGACCGCCAGCGGGCCGAAGTCGGCGTAGCAGGCCTGCCAGGCGGCCATCTGCCGGCAGGCCTGTTCCAGCACCCAGTCGCCCAGTTCGACGATGCTGCCGTTTTCCTCGGCGATGGCGATGAAACGGTCCGGCGGCACGTCGCCGAGGGTCGGATGGTGCCAGCGCAGCAGGGCCTCGGCACCGACCAAACGGGCGTCGTTGAGGCATTGCTTGGGCTGGTAGTGCAGGCTCAGCTCGCCGCGCTCCAGGGCGCGGCGCAGGTCGTTCTCCAGGTTCATCCGCTCGGTGGCCTGGAAGCTCAGGTCGGCGCTGTAGAACTCGAAGCGGTTGCGGCCCTTGGCCTTGGCCCGGTACATGGCGGCGTCGGCGTTCTTGACCAGGGTGGCGACGTCCTCGCCGTGCTCGGGGAACAGGCTGACGCCGATGCTCGAACTCATGAAGAACTCGTGCTCGCCGGCGCGGAACGGGCGGGCGAAGGCGCTCATCAGCTTGTTGGCGACCAGCTCGACGTCCTCGATGCAGTGGACGCTGGGCATCAGCACGATGAATTCGTCGCCGCCCAGGCGCGCCACGGTGTCGACTTCGCGCAGCTGTTCGCGCAAGCGGCGGGCGATGCCCTTGAGCAGCAGGTCGCCGACCGGATGGCCGAGGGTGTCGTTGATGTGCTTGAAGCGGTCGAGGTCGAGGAACAGCACGGCGCCGCGGCGTTGCTCGTTGAGCGCCTCGTCGAGGGCCATCTGCAGGTGGTTCTCGAACAGCAGGCGGTTGGGCAGGCCGGTCAGCGGGTCGTGGTGGGCCTGGTAGTCGAGGCGCGCCTGGGCATGCTTGAGCGGGGTGATGTCGGCGAACACGGCGACGAAGTGCGTGGTTTCGCGGCTGCCGTTGCGCACCGCGCTGATGGTCAGCCAGGCCGGGTAGGGCTCGCCGTTCTTGCGCCGGCTCCAGATCTCGCCCTGCCAGTGGCCGTCCTGCTCGATGCCGAGGTGGATTTCCTGGCGCAGTTCCTGGTTGTGCTGGGAGCCGGCCAGCAGCTGGGTGGTCTGGCCGAGGGCCTCGCTCTCGCTGTAGCCGGTGATGGCGCTGAAGGCGCGGTTGATCGCGACGATGTGCTGCTCCAGGTCGGTGATCATCACGCCTTCGGCGGTGTTCTCGAATACCGCGGCGGCCTGCTGGAGCTTCTCCTGCATGCGTTCGCGCTCGGTGATGTCGCGGATGATGCTCAGCAGGCAGGCCTGGCCGTCGATCTGCAGCGGCTGGGCGCTGAGTTCGCACAGGCGCAGCTGCTGCGCGCGGTTGCGGATCTGCACGACCATGTGCTGCACGCTGCCCTCCTGCTCCAGGCGGCGCAGCAGGCGCTTGCGTTCCAGGGCGTTGGGCCACAGGCCGATGCTCAGGGTGGTGTGCCGCAGGGCTTCCTCGCTGGCGTAGCCGGTGATGCGGGTGAAGCCGGGGTTGACGTCGAGCAGCTGGCCGTCGTGCAGGCGGGTGATCATCAGGCCATCCGGGGTGGCGCAGAAGGCCTTGGCGAACTTCTCCTCGGAGAGGCGCAGCTGCTGGCGCGTCTGGCGCAGCGCGGCGAGATCGCGCAGCGCCACGACCAGCGCCGGCTGGCGGCCGAGCTGCAGGTGGCGGGCCGAGAGCAGGCCGTTGAACTCGCTGTCGGCGCCGCACTGCAGGCTGATTTCCAGGTTCTGCACCTCGCCGGCCTGCAGGCGCTGCAGCAGCTGCTCGCCCTGGCGGGGATCGCCCCAGATCGGCAGCTCGCTGACCGGGCGTTCGGCGAGCTGGCGGGCGTCGAGTCCGCTGTGGTGGGCGAAGCAGTGGTTGGCGGCGAGGATGCGTCCGTCGTCGCGGTCGAGCAGCAGCATGATGTCGGGGCTGTGCAGGAAGGCGTTGCGGAACAGCTCCTGGCTGCGGCGCTCCTCGTCGATGTCGATCAGCAGGCCGGCCAGGCCGGGGCCGTCGGGTAGCGCGCGGAAGCTGGCCAGGCTCAGCACCCAGCGCAGCCGGCCGTCGGCGCCGATCAGCCTGTGGCTGTGGCGCAGCAGCGGCGCCTCGGCGCTGACCGCGCGGTAGGCGGCCAGAGTGGCCTCGGCATCGTCGGGATGCAGGGTACGGCCGAGGAAGTCGGCGTCGAGCCAGGCGTCGGCCGGATAGCCGAGCAGCGCCTCGACCTGGCCGGACATGTGGCTGAAGCGCAGGTCGGCCTGGCGCATTTCCCAGCTGGCCAGGGGCAGGCGGGCGAGGCTCTGCGGATCGCCCGGCAGGCCCGGATGGCGCTTGCGTTCGGCGAGCAGATGCCGTGCCCGCTGCAGGCGCTGTCGGTAGCCGAGGGCTACGAGGGTCGCCAGCAGGGCGGACAGGGCGGCGAGGAGGGCTGGCGTGTCGGCCTCGGCGGACATCCAGTCGGCGAGGGCGGCATGGCAGGGCGGGGCGAGCAGCAGTGCCAGGCACAAGGTGGCCGGAGCCTTCAGGCGCAGCATGACGGTCCCTCGATTGCGCGGTTGTCGCGAAAGTGTAGAAGCTCGCCTGCCGCCGTGCGTAAAAAAGCCCCGGGACCTTGCGGTGCCGGGGCTTGTCACGAGCCGTCGCGCTTACTCGTCGAGGAACGAGCGCAGGTGTTCGCTGCGGGTCGGGTGGCGCAGCTTGCGCAGCGCCTTGGCCTCGATCTGGCGGATGCGCTCGCGGGTGACGTCGAACTGCTTGCCGACTTCCTCGAGGGTGTGGTCGGTGTTCATGTCGATGCCGAAGCGCATGCGCAGCACCTTGGCTTCGCGGGCGGTGAGGCCGCCGAGCACTTCGCGGGTGGCTTCCTTGAGGCTTTCCACGGTCGCCACGTCGATCGGCGACTGCATGGTGGAGTCCTCGATGAAGTCGCCCAGATGCGAATCCTCGTCGTCGCCGATCGGCGTCTCCATGGAGATCGGCTCCTTGGCGATCTTCAGCACCTTGCGGATCTTGTCCTCGGGCATGTCCATGCGCTCGCCCAGTTCTTCCGGAGTCGGCTCGCGGCCCATCTCCTGGAGCATCTGCCGCGAGATGCGGTTGAGCTTGTTGATGGTCTCGATCATGTGCACCGGGATGCGGATGGTGCGCGCCTGGTCGGCGATCGAGCGGGTGATCGCCTGGCGGATCCACCAGGTGGCGTAGGTCGAGAACTTGTAGCCGCGGCGGTATTCGAACTTGTCCACCGCCTTCATCAGGCCGATGTTGCCTTCCTGGATCAGGTCGAGGAACTGCAGGCCGCGGTTGGTGTACTTCTTGGCGATGGAGATCACCAGGCGCAGGTTGGCCTCGACCATCTCCTTCTTGGCGCGGCGTGCCTTGGCCTCGCCGATCGACATGCGGCGGTTGATTTCCTTGATCTCGGCGATATCGAGATCGAGTTCCTGCTGCAGGTCGATGAGGGTCTGCTGGCAGGCCTTGATGTCATCCTGCAGGCGGGCGATGGCTTCGGCGTATTTGGCCTTGCCGGCGGTCAGGCCGTCGATCCAGCCGAGGTCGGCTTCGTTGCCGGGGAACAGCTTGAGGAAGTCGGCGCGCGGCATGCGCGCATCGCGCACGCACAGCTGCATGATGGCGCGTTCCTGGGCGCGTACGCGGTCGAGCGCGTCGCGGACCATGACGACCAGCGCGTCGAACTGCTTGGGCACCAGCTTGATCGGCATGAACAGCTCGGCCAGCGCGTCCAGCTCGGCATCGCCCTGGGCGCTGCCACGGCCGTGCTTCTTGAGAATCTTGCGGGCCTTTTCCAGCTGCTCGGCCACGGCGCCGAAGCGGCGGGCGGCTTCTTCCGGGTCGGGGCCACCGTCGCCCTCTTCCTCGGTGTCGGTCTTCTCCTCGCCGTCCTCTTCCTCGTCGTCGTCGCTGGCGGCCGCGGGGGCTTTGGCGACCGGCGGCGGTACCGCCTCGCTCTCGGCGGGCAGGCTGCCGTCGTCGGGATCGATGTAGCCGCTGAGGACGTCGGAGAGGCGTCCGCCTTCGCTGACGATGCGCTGGTATTCGGCGAGAATGCTTTCTACCGAGCCCGGGAAGCGGGAGATGGCCGCCATCACTTCGCGCAGGCCTTCCTCGATGCGCTTGGCGATTTCGATCTCGCCTTCGCGGGTGAGCAGCTCGACGGTACCCATTTCGCGCATGTACATGCGCACCGGGTCGGTGGTGCGGCCGATGTCGCTCTCCACCGCGGCCAGGGCGGCGGCGGCTTCCTCGGCGGCGGCCTCGTCGGTATCCGCCTCGGCGAGCAGCAGGGCATCGGCATCCGGGGCAGTCTCGAATACGTTGATGCCCATGTCGTTGATCATGCGGATGATGTCTTCGACCTGTTCCGGATCGGAAATGTCTTCCGGCAGGTGGTCGTTGACCTCGGCATAGGTCAGGTAGCCCTGCTCGCGACCGCGGGCGATCAACTCTTTGAGACGGGATTGCTGTTGCGCTTTTACGGACATGTTCACCCTATCCACTGAAGGTCTTGGCGGGCTGAAAAGAAGCCGAGGATTATAGCCGAATCGGGGGGTCAGGTGCCAGATGGCCCCGGCGATGCGCTGCTGGTACTCCGGCTCAGCAGGTCGCGCAGGCGGAGCTTTTCCTCCGCGCTGAGTTCGCTGTGCCGCGCTTTGCGCAACAGGCCTTCGAGGCTGCGCTCACGCTGGCGGGCTGCCAAGGTAGTTATAGTGTCGAAAAACTGTTGTTCAAGGTTGTCGCGACTGATCAGCCATTCCTTTTCCGCCAGGCTGCGCAGCAGGCGGCCCTGCTCGGTGCCGTGCCAGCGTGCCAGCAGTTGCAGCGAATTCTGCTGCGGATGCTTCTGCAGCGATTCCAGCAGGGATACCAGCAGCTGGGCGTAGGTGTCGTCTTCGGCGGCGAAGTGTCCGGCATCCTCGACCTTCTGCGCCAGTTGCGGGTGATGCAGCAGGGTGCGCAGGGCGCCCAGGGTCGGCGATTCGACACCGGCGCCGCGGCGCGGCGGCAGGATCGCCGGCGGTTCGCGGCGCTGCCAGGAGCGGGCGCCTTTCCATTCGTCGCCGCCCGCGCGCGGGTCGCGCCACGGCTGTGCGCTGGCCGGCGGCGCTGCGGCGTCGTGGCCGAGGTGGGCGGGTGGTGCGCTCGGGCGCTCGGCGTGCTCGCCGAGCGTCGCCGGGTCGAGGCCGGTCAGTTCGCCGAGGCGCTGGCGCATCAGGGCGCGCAGGTTGGCGCCGGGCAGGCGCTCGATCAGCGGCATCGCCAGGGTGGCCAGGTGCGCCTTGCCCTCCAGGGTGCTGGGGTCGGCTTCCTCCATCAGGTGACGAAAGAAGTAGTCGGCCAGCGGCTGGGCCTGCTGGTGGATGCGCGCGCGGAAGGCGTCGGTGCCCTCGCGGCGCACCAGGCTGTCCGGATCCTCGCCCTCGGGGAGGAACAGGAAGCGCACCCGGCGGCCGTCCTGCAGGTTCGGCAGGCAGGACTCCAGGGCGCGCCAGGCGGCGTTGCGTCCGGCGCTGTCGCCGTCGAAGCAGAACAGCAGGCTCGGCACGACGCGGAACAGGCGCTTGATGTGTTCCTCGCTGGTGGCGGTGCCGAGGGTCGCCACCGCGTTGCGCAGGCCCTGCTGGGCCAGGGCGATGACGTCCATGTAGCCCTCGACCACCAGGATTTCGTCGAGGTCGCGGCTGCTCTTGCGCGCTTCGTAGAGGCCGTAGAGTTCCTGGCCCTTGTGGAACACCGGGGTTTCCGGCGAGTTGAGGTACTTGGGCTTGTCGTCGCCGAGCACCCGGCCGCCGAAGGCGATCACCCGGCCGCGGCTGTCGCGGATCGGGAACATCACCCGGTCGCGGAAGCGGTCGTAGCGCTTGCCGCTGTCGGCGTTCTCGATCAGCAGTCCGGCGTCGATCAGCGCCTTCTGCTGCAGGCTGTCGCCGCCCAGGTGCTTCATCAGGTTGTCCCAGCCGGGCGGGGCGAAGCCGAGGCCGAAGTCGCGGGCGATCACCCCGGACAGGCCGCGGCCCTTGAGGTAGTCGACCGCCGCCTGGCGGGCCGGGTGGCTCTTCAGCGCCTGGCGGTAGTAGCCGGCGGCGGCCTCCAACAGCGGGTAGAGCGGCGAGTCGCCGCTCTGGCGGGGGCGCTGGCCGGGGCGCGCGTCCTCGCGTGGCACGTCGAGCCCGGCGCGCTTGGCCAGATCCTCGACCGCCTGGGGGAAGTCCAGGTGGTCGTGCTCCATCAGGAAGCTCAGGGCGTTGCCGCCGGCGCCGCAGCCGAAGCAGTAGTAGAACTGCTTGTCCGGGCTGACGCTGAACGAGGGGGTCTTTTCCTGGTGGAACGGGCAGCAGGCGCTGTAGTTCTTGCCGGTCTTCTTCAGCTGCACGCGCGAGCCGACCACTTCGACGATGTCGGTGCGGTTGAGCAGGTCGTCGATGAAGCGTTGCGGGATCAGGCCGGCCATGGGGTGCTCGTCTGCGGACCGTTCAGCCGCAGGTGCGGGCTGGCGGGCGGGATTGGAAGCGCTCGGCAATGCAAAAAACTCCGGGCCTTGCCGGGGCAAGTCGGAGTGGCGGTGGATCTAAAGCAAACACCCGGCCTGGGCCGGGTGTGCATGCGAACTGACTGACTGAGTCGGAACTCAGTACAGACGCTCGCGGCGGCGCTGCTCGCGCTGCACTTTCTTGGCGTGGCGCTTCACGGCAGCCGCGGCCTTGCGCTTGCGCTCGGCGGTGGGCTTTTCGTAAAACTCGCGGCTGCGCACTTCGGCCAGTACACCGGCTTTTTCGCAGGAGCGCTTGAAACGACGCAGGGCTACGTCGAAGGGTTCGTTCTCTTTAACTTTGACGGCGGGCATCCAGGTCGTACCTTCACTGATTACCGAGTATGAATGGTGCAATCCAGCAAAAAGGCTCGGGAGGCACCGGTTCTCAAGGGCTGCGGATATTACCCCCTTGCCGGGGGGAATGCAAAGCTTCGCGTGGCGAAAAGCGCCGGCCGGCGGTCTGCCGGGACGCTGCGAGTGCTTGGTGTCGGCCGGTCTGGCGCTTATCATGCGCGGTTTATCACCCCCTATCAGGGCGAAACGAGGCGATTTGCCGATGCGAGTGCTGGGCCTGGAAACCTCCTGCGACGAAACCGGCGTTGCGCTGTACGACAGCGAGCGCGGCCTGCTGAGCGATGCGCTGTTCAGTCAGATCGACCTGCACCGGGTCTACGGCGGTGTGGTGCCCGAGCTGGCCTCGCGCGATCACGTCAAGCGCATGCTGCCGTTGATCCGCGAGGTGCTCGACGGCGCCGGCTGCCGCTTCGCCGACATCGACGCGGTGGCCTATACCGCCGGGCCGGGCCTGGTCGGTGCGCTGCTGGTCGGTGCCTCCTGCGCCCAGGCGCTGGCGCTGGCCTGGGGGGTGCCGGCGGTCGGCGTCCACCACATGGAAGGCCACCTGCTGGCGCCGATGCTGGAGGAAACCCCGCCCGAGTTCCCCTTCGTCGCCCTGCTGGTGTCGGGCGGGCATACCCAGCTGGTGTGCGTCGACGGCATCGGCCGCTACGAGCTGCTCGGCGAGTCGCTGGACGATGCCGCCGGCGAGGCCTTCGACAAGACCGCCAAGCTGATCGGCCTGGGCTATCCGGGTGGCCCGGAGATCGCTCGCCTGGCCGAGCGCGGCACGCCGGGGCGCTTCGTGTTCCCGCGGCCGATGACCGACCGGCCCGGCCTGGCGTTCAGCTTCAGCGGGCTGAAGACCTTCGCCCTCAACACCTGGAAGCAGTGCGAGCGCGAGGGCGGCGACCTCGAACAGGCGCGCGCTGACATCGCCTTGGCCTTCCAGCAGGCGGTGGTGGAGACGCTGACCATCAAGTGCCGGCGCGCACTCAAGCAGACCGGCCTGCAGCGCCTGGTGATCGCCGGCGGGGTGAGCGCCAACCAGGCGCTGCGTCAGGCGCTGGAAACCATGCTCGGCGAGCTCAAGGGCCAGGTGTTCTACGCGCGGCCGCGTTTCTGCACCGACAACGGCGCGATGATCGCCTATGCCGGCTGCCAGCGCCTGCTGGCCGGTCAGCACGAGGGGCCGCAGATCCAGGTGCAGCCGCGCTGGTCGATGGAGAGCCTGCCGGCGGTCTGAGGACGCGCGGTACTCAGCCGAGCAGTGAGCGTTCGCGGCCCTGGCGCAGGGCCCGCAGGTTGTCGCGATGGCGCCAGACGATCAGTATGGACAGCAGGCCGAGCGGCCACAGCAGCTCCGGCTGTTGCCAGGCCAGCAGCGGCAGGCTCAGCGGCGTGGCGCTGAGCGCCGCCAGCGAACTGATGCGGGTCAGGGCGAAGACCAGCAGCCAGACGCCCAGCGCCAGCAGCGCGGCCGGCCAGTAGAGCCCCAGCAGCAGCCCGGCGGCGGTGGCCACGCCCTTGCCGCCGCGAAAGTGGAAATACAGGGGATAGAGATGCCCCAGCACGGCGGCCAGGCCGATCCAGGCCTGCTGCAGCGGCGGCAGCTCCGCCTGGCGGGCCAGCAGTACCGGCAGCAGGCCCTTGCCCAGGTCGCCGAGCAGGGTCAGCGCCGCGGCGCGCTGCCCGGCCAGGCGCAGCATGTTGGTGGCGCCGGGATTGCCCGAGCCGCCCAGACGCGGATCGCCGCTGCCCAGCCAGCGGCCGAGCAGCACGGCGAACGACAGAGAACCGAGCAGATAGGCAAGCAGTGCCAGCAGCCAGGGCATGAGCGATTCCGGGGGCGGCAAAGCCCTGATTCTAACGATGCGCCACGACCTTGTCGTGGCACGAAGAGGGTAGCGTGGACATAGTCTTCATCGACGGGCTGGAAGTCGACACCGTGATCGGCGTGTACGACTGGGAGCGCGGCATTCGCCAGTGCCTGACCCTGGACCTGCAGCTGGGCTGGGACATCCGCCCGGCGGCGGCCGGCGACGACCTGGGCGCGGCCCTCGACTACGCGGCGGTCAGCGCGCGGGTGCAGGCGTTCGCCGCCGCCAGCAGCTTCCAGCTGGTGGAAACCTTCGCCGAGCGGCTCGCCGCGCTGCTGATGACCGAGTTCGGCATCGCCTGGCTGCGCCTGCGTCTGACCAAGCCCGGCGCGGTGCCGGCGGCGCGCGGCGGGGTGGGTGTGGAGATCGAACGCGGATGCCGCTGACCACGGTGTTTCTCGGTCTGGGCAGCAATGTCGACCGTCACCGCCACCTGTGTGCGGGCCTCGATGCGCTTGCGGCCTTCCTCGTCGACCTGCGCTGTTCTCCGGTGTTCGAGAGCGAGCCGGTGGGCATCCGCAGCGGGCCATTCTACAACCTGGCGGTGCTGGCGCAGACCGACCTGCCGCTGGCCGAGCTGGATCGCCGGCTCAAGGCCATCGAGGCGGACAACGGTCGCTACGCGCCGGATCGCAAGGGGTTGCCGCTGGATATCGATGTGCTGCTCTACGACGACCTGATCGGCGACTTCGACGGCCTACAGCTGCCGCGCGCGGAGATTCTGCGCAACGCCTTCGTGCTCTGGCCGCTGGCCCTGCTGGCCCCTGCGGCGCGGCACCCGGCCGAGGGGCGCAGCTTCGCCGCGCTGTGGCAGACGGCGTGCATCGGTCAGCGGCTGTGGCCGGTGTCCTTCGTCTGGCGCGGCGTCGAGCTGACCCCGGCCGAGTTGCGGGCGGCCTTCCCGGCTCCGTAGGGTGCCCGTGCGCACCACTCCGGACACCTCTGTCAGGACGCGGCGCTCCTTACGGCGCCTTGGCGCGTCGCTCCTCGCGAAAGACCTTGAGCGCCGCGAGGCGCGCGCGCTTGAGCGCCTCGCCCAGCTCCGCCCCCTTGAATCCCTGCGCCAGCAGCGGCTGCACCGCCACACCGCGCGCCACGGCGGCGGCGGCACGCAGGTAGTCGGCTTGCGGATAGGCGCGCTGCTCGAAGCCGAGGCGGCCGCGGGCGTCCATCTCGCAGGCGGCGAGGAACTGCTCGAAGCGCTCCGGGCGGCGGTACAGATCGAAGTGCTGGAACAGCTCGGCCAGGGTCTGCGCGCGCAGCTCCAGGGCGCGATGGGCGTGGGTGTGGTATTCGCCGACCAGCAGGGCCAGCTCGGCGCACTCGCGCGGCGCCTTGCAGCGTGCGTTGACCGCTTCGATCAGCGGCAGACCGCGCTGTTCGTGGGCGATGTGTCGCGGCCAGTGGCGCGGGTCGGTGAGGCCCTTGCCCAGATCGTGGAGCAGGCAGGCCCAGCGTACCGCCAGCGGCTGGGCGTGCTCGGCACACTGGCGCAGCACCATCAGCACATGCACGCCGCTGTCGACTTCCGGGTGATGGCTGGCGGTCTGCGGCACGCCGAACAGCGCGTCGACCTCCGGCAGCAGCGCGCGCAGCGCGCCGCAGTCGCGCAGCACCTGGACGAACAGGTCGGGGCGCGGCTCCAGCAGGGCGCGCTCGGTTTCCTTCCATACCCGCTCGGCGGTCAGCGCGGCCAGTTCGCCCGAGGCGGCCAGTTCGCGCATCAGCGCCAGGGTCTCGTCGGCGACGCGAAAGCCCAGCGGCGCGTAGCGGGCGGCGAAGCGGGCGACGCGCAGCACCCGCAGCGGGTCCTCGGCGAAGGCCGGCGAGACATGGCGCAGCAGGCGATCGGCGAGGTCGCGCTGGCCGCCATAGGGGTCGATGATCCGCCCGTCGGCGTCCTCTGCCATGGCGTTGACCGTCAGGTCGCGGCGGATCAGGTCCTCTTCGAGGGTCACCTCGGGGCTGGCATGGAAGACGAAGCCGCCATAGCCGCGCCCGCTCTTGCGTTCGGTGCGCGCCAGGGCGTACTCCTCGCCGGTCTCGGGGTGGAGGAACACCGGGAAATCGGCGCCCACCGGGCGAAAGCCGCGGGCGAGCAGCTCCTCGGCATGGGCGCCGACCACCACCCAGTCGGTTTCCGTGACGGGGCGGCCGAGCAGGCGGTCGCGCACGGCGCCGCCGACCTTGTAGATCTGCATGGACTGTCCTGAAGGCTGCGGGGGCGCACAGGATACCCCGCGCCATCGGCGGGTCGGTAATGCCGCTGGGCGCAGGGCCGGGCACGCGCATGAGGTCGCCGCGGCGCTGCGAGCAGTCCGGCCTCGCCTTGAGGCGGCGTTGCCGGGCGCGGGCGATCGCAGCGAGGGCACTGCGCCCACGGGGTTCGCGGGCGCATCGGACGTCCCTGCACCCGCCTCGCGATCCGTGAACTGCGCCATGCCGGCGGGACGACCTTGAGCGGACTCAGGCCGGAGGGGCGGGGCCGGCGCGGCCTCAGAGCGGACGGACGCCCACCTCGGCGTCCGCCTCGCGCTCGCGGCGCGGCGGCACGTGCTGGACGTTGAGGCGCTGGTCGCCGTGCATGCTTTCCAGGTGCACGTCGAAGCCCCACAGGCGGTGCAGGTGCTTGAGCACATCCTCGGTAGAGCTGCCCAGCGGCTTGCGGTCGTGCTGGTAGTGGCGCAGGGTCAGCGAGCGGTCGCCGCGCAGGTCGACGTTCCAGACCTGGATGTTCGGCTCGCGGTTGCCGAGGTTGTACTGCCCGGCCAGCAGCTCGCGGATGCGCCGGTAGCCGCTGTCGTCGTGGATCGCCTCGACCAGCAGCTCGTCCTTCTGGTCGTCGTCGAGGATGCCGAACAGGCGGAAGTCGCGGATCACCTTGGGCGAGAGGAACTGCAGGATGAAGCTCTCGTCCTTGAAGCTCTGCATGGCGAACTTCAGGGTGGCCAGCCAGTCGCTGCCGGCGATGTCGGGGAACCAGCGGCGGTCCTCCTCGGTCGGTTCCTCGCAGATGCGGCGGATGTCGCGGTACATGGCGAAACCCAGCGCGTAGGGGTTGATGCCGCTGTACCAGGGACTGTCGAAGGCCGGCTGGTAGACCACGCTGGTGTGGTACTGGAGGAATTCCATCATGAAGCCGTCGGTGACCAGGCCCTCGTCGTACAGGTCGTTGAGCAGGGTGTAGTGCCAGAAGGTCGCCCAGCCCTCGTTCATCACCTGGGTCTGGCGTTGCGGGTAGAAGTACTGCGCGATCTTGCGCACGATGCGCACCACCTCGCGCTGCCAGGGTTCGAGCAGCGGCGCGTGCTTCTCGATGAAGTAGAGGATGTTCTCCTGCGGTTCGGCCGGGAAGCGCTTGCCGTCGCCGCCGTGCTCCTTGCCGGCGCCCTTGGGAATGGTCCGCCACAGGTCGTTGACCTGGCGTTGCAGCTGCTCCTCGCGGTCCTTCTGGCGGCGCCGCTCTTCCTCGGCGGAGATCGGGTAGGGGCGCTTGTAGCGGTCGACGCCGTAGTTCATCAGCGCGTGGCAGGAGTCGAGCAGGTCTTCCACCGCGTCGATGCCGTGGCGCTCCTCGCACTGGCTGATGTACTGCTTGGCGTAGACCAGGTAGTCGATGATCGAGCTGGCGTCGGTCCAGCTGTGGAACAGGTAGTTGCCCTTGAAGAAGCTGTTGTGGCCGTAGCAGGCGTGGGCGACCACCAGGGCCTGCATGCAGATGGTGTTTTCTTCCATCAGGTAGGCGATGCAGGGGTTGGAGTTGATCACGATCTCGTAGGCCAGGCCCATCTGGCCGCGCTTGTAGCCCTTTTCGGTGGCGAGGAAGTGCTTGCCGTAGGACCAGTGGTGGTAGCCGATGGGCATGCCGACCGAGGCGTAGGCATCCATCATCTGCTCGGCGGTGATCACCTCGATCTGGTTGGGGTAGGTGTCCAGCGCGTAGCGTTCGGCGATCCGGGCGATCTCCCGGTCGTAGGCGCGGATCAGCTCGAAGGTCCATTCCGAGCTGGTGGACAGGGGCTGGCCCTTGTGGGCGCGCGGGCTCATGCGGCGACCCTCCTCTGGAACAGGGCGCGGAACACGGGGTAGATGTCGGCGGCGGACACCAGTTGCTGCTGGGCGAAGCTCTCCGGGAAGGCTTCGCCGACCTGCAGATACTCGTGCCACAGCGCCTGGTGCTCGCGCGGGGTGATTTCGACGTAGCTGAAGTACTGTACGAACGGCATGATCTGGCGCAGCAGGATGTCGCGGCACACCGGCGAGTCGTCGTTCCAGTTGTCGCCGTCGGAGGCCTGGGCGGCGTAGATGTTCCACTCGTGGGCCGGGTAGCGCGCGGCCATCACTTCCTGCATCAGCTTGAGGGCGCTGGAGACGATGGTGCCGCCGGTCTCGCGCGAGTAGAAGAACTCCTGCTCGTCGACCTCCTTGGCGCTGGTGTGGTGGCGGATGAACACCACCTCGATCTTGTCGTAGCTGCGCTTGAGGAACAGGTAGAGGAGGATGAAGAAGCGCTTGGCGATGTCCTTGGTGGCCTGGGTCATCGAGCCGGAGACGTCCATCAGGCAGAACATCACCGCCTTGGAGGTCGGGTTGGGCTGCTTGACCAGCAGGTTGTACTTGAGGTCGAAGGTGTCGAGGAACGGCAGGCGCTCGATGCGCGCGCGCAGCCCGGCGATCTCCTCCTCCAGGGCGCGGATGTCGCCGAAGTTGTCCGGCTCCTCGATCTTCAGGCGCTCCAGTTCGACCTTCAGCTCGCGCAGGCGGGCGCGGCTGGAACCGGTCAGGGCGATGCGTCGGGCGTGGGCCGAGCGCAGGGTGCGCACGATGTTCAGCCGCGCCGGGGTACCCTCGCTGCTGATCCCGGCGCGCACGGTCTTGAAACTGTCGATACCGGTGAGATGCTTCTTCACCAGATTGGGCAGGGCGAGATCCTCGAACATGAAGTCGAGAAACTCCTCCTGGGTGATCTGGAACACGAAGTCGTCCATGCCTTCGCCGGAGTTGCCGGCCTTGCCCTGACCCGCGCCACCCCCACCGCTGCCGGAGGGACGGGGGATGCGTTCGCCGGTGACGAACTCCTTGTTGCCGGGGTGGACGATGGTCTGCCGGCCGCCGCGGCCGTGGTGCCAGACCGGCTCGTCGATGTCGCGGGAGGGGATGCTGATCTGCTCGCCGTGTTCCATGTCGGTGATCGAGCGGCGGCTGACGGCTTCCTCCACCGCTTTCTTGATGTGGTCGCGATAGCGGCGCAGGAAACGCTGACGGTTCACCGTGCTCTTGTTCTTACCGTTCAGTCGCCGGTCGATGACGTAACTCATGACGTACTCCCGTGCGGGCGGGGAGGCGGAGGCAACGCCCGGAGCGCGTGGCGCTCCGGGGTCGGTCTGTTCCTAGGGTACTACTGCGACTTGCGGACGCGCAGATACCATTCGGCGAGCAGGCGCACCTGTTTCTCGGTGTAGCCGCGCTCGACCATGCGGCGCACGAAGTCGTTGTGCTTCTGCTGCTCTTCCTTGCTGCCCTTGGCGTTGAAGCTGATCACCGGCAGCAGGTCTTCGGTGTTGGAGAACATCTTCTTCTCGATCACCGCGCGCAGCTTCTCGTAGGACAGCCACGACGGGTTCTTGCCGTTGTTGTTGGCCCGCGCGCGCAGCACGAAGTTGACGATCTCGTTGCGGAAGTCCTTCGGGTTGCTGATCCCGGCCGGTTTCTCGATCTTCTCCAGCTCCTCGTTGAGCGCGCCGCGGTTGAGGATCTCGCCGGTTTCCGGGTCGCGGTACTCCTGGTCCTGGATCCAGAAGTCGGCGTACAGCACGTAGCGGTCGAAGATGTTCTGCCCGTACTCGCTGTAGGACTCCAGGTACGCGGTCTGGATCTCCTTGCCGATGAACTCGACGTAGCGCGGCGCCAGGTATTCCTTGATGAAGCGCAGGTAGCGCTCGCGGGTTTCGGCGGGGAACTGTTCCTGCTCGATCTGCTGCTCCAGCACGTAGAGCAGGTGCACCGGGTTGGCCGCCACCTCGTGGGGATCGAAGTTGAACACCTTGGAGAGGATCTTGAAGGCGAAGCGGGTCGACAGGCCGGTCATACCCTCGTCGACGCCGGCAGCGTCGCGGTACTCCTGGATCGACTTGGCCTTGGGGTCGGTGTCCTTGAGGTTCTCGCCGTCGTAGACGCGCATCTTCGAGTAGATGTTGGAGTTGTCCGGCTCCTTCAGGCGGCTCAGTACGGAGAACTGGGCGAGCATCTTCAGGGTGTCTGGGGCGCAGTGGGCCTGGGCCAGGGAGCTGTTGACCAGCAGCTTGTCGTAGATCTTGATCTCGTCGGAGACGCGCAGGCAGTAGGGCACCTTGACGATATAGATGCGGTCGATGAACGCCTCGTTGTTCTTGTTGTTGCGGAAGCTGTGCCACTCGGCCTCGTTGGAGTGGGCCAGCAGGATGCCGCTGTAGGGAATCGCGCCGAGGCCCTCGGTGCTGTTGTAGTTGCCTTCCTGGGTGGCGGTCAGCAGCGGGTGCAGCACCTTGATCGGCGCCTTGAACATCTCGACGAACTCCATGATGCCCTGGTTGGCGCGGCACAGCGCGCCGGAGTAGCTGTAGGCGTCGGGGTCGTTCTGCGGGAATTCTTCCAGCTTGCGGATATCCACCTTGCCGACCAGCGCGGAGATGTCCTGGTTGTTCTCGTCGCCCGGCTCGGTTTTGGCGATGGCGATCTGGTTAAGGATCGACGGGTACAGCTTGACCACGCGGAACTTGCTGATGTCGCCGCCGAATTCGTTGAGCCGCTTGGTCGCCCAGGGCGACATGATCGAGCTCAGGTAGCGCTGCGGGATGCCGTACTCCTCTTCGAGGATCGCGCCGTCCTCGTCGGGGTTGAACAGCCCCAGCGGCGACTCGAACACCGGCGAGCCCTTGATGGCGTAGAAGGGGATGTGCTCCATCAGGTGTTTGAGCTTCTCGGCCAGCGAGGACTTGCCGCCGCCCACCGGACCGAGCAGGTAGAGGATCTGCTTCTTCTCCTCCAGGCCCTGGGCGGCGTGGCGGAAGTAGGAAACGATCTGGTCGATGCACTCTTCCATGCCGTGGAAGTCGGCGAAGGCCGGATAACGGCGGATCACCTTGTTGGAGAAGATCCGCGACAGCCGCGGGTCGCTGGCGGTGTCGACCAGTTGCGCCTCGCCGATGGCCTTGAGCATGCGCTCGGCGGCGCTGGCGTAGGCCATCGGGTCCTGTTTGCACAGGTCCAGGTACTCCTGCAGGGAGTACTCTTCCTGCCGCGTCGTTTCGTAGCGCTGCTGGAAGTGGCTGAAAATACTCATGACTTCACCTCGCTCGATGCCTGGGACCGGAGCGGGCCTCGGGCGGGCGCGAACAGGCAGGCGCAACGCCTGCCTCTCCCCCTCTCTCGACCCCCAATGGTCGTACTGCCTGCCTGGAAGCCGGTGGGCCGGCTTTCCTTCTGTGAAAAGTCTTGAGGCAAGCATAGACCCGCTTGGGCGGGTGTGCAGGCGATCTGCGTGGCGAGCGGCGCGCGCCGGTCAGTCGTCGAGGGCGGCGCGGTCGACGTCGTCCGGGTAGTGGCGGCACCACAGCTCGAAGCCTCCGTCCAGGCTGTAGACCTCGGCGAAGCCCTGGTGGGCGAGGTAGGCGGCGGCGCTCTGGCTGGAATTACCGTGGTAGCAGACCACCACCAGCGGCGCGTCGAAATCGGCAGCGGCGATGAAATCGGCCAGCGAGTGGTTGTCCAGGTGGCGCGCGCCGCGAATGTGGCCGCTGGCGAAGCTTTGCGGGTCGCGGATGTCGACCAGCACGGCGCCGTTCTGGCGCAGCTGCTGGGCGGTGACGGGGTCGATGCGCTGGAAGTCGCTCATGCGGGGTCCTTCTGACAACTGCAGGTATGGCGCTCGCCGCGGTCGACGTCGAGCAGGGTCAGGGCGCCGCCCCAGACGCAGCCGGAGTCGAGGGCCTGGACCCCAGGCTCGTCGCAGCGGCCTTCGAGGGCGGCCCAGTGGCCGAAAATGATCCGTTGGCCGCGCATGCGCCGCTCGGGGTGGCTGAACCAGGGGGCGAAGCCCTTGGGCGCGCTGCCCAGGCCTTCCTTGCTCTTCAGGTCGAGGCGGCCGTCGGCGGTGCAGAAGCGCATGCGGGTGAAGTAGTTGGTGATGGTGCGCAGGCGCGCCACACCGCGCAGCTCGCTGTTCCAGCGATCCGGCTCGTTGCCGTACATGCCGTCGAGGAACAGCGGCAGGCGCGCATCGTCGCGCAGCGCCTCCTCCACCTCGGCGGCGCGCTTGAGCGCCTTCTTCAGCGACCACGGCGGCGGGATGCCGGCATGCACCAGGGTGATTTGCCGCTCGGCGTCGTGATGCACCAGCGGCAGGCGGCGCAGCCAGTCGAGCAGGTCGTCGCGATCCGGCGCGTCGAGGATCTCGCGCAGGGTGTCGCCCTTCTTCAGCCGCTCGATGTTGTGCGCCACCGCCAGCAGGTGCAGGTCGTGGTTGCCCAGCACGCTGACCACCGAGTCGCGCATGGCGAACAGGAAGCGCAGAGTGTCCAGCGACTGCGGGCCGCGGTTGACCAGGTCGCCGACCAGCCACAGGCGGTCGCGCGCCGGGTCGAAGGCGACCCGGTCGAGCAGGCACTTGAGCGGGCCCAGGCAGCCCTGCACGTCGCCGACCGCGTACAGCGCCATCAGTGCAGCGCCCCGGGCACGGCCAGGCGGAACGGGCTGATCGGCGCATCGAAGCCATGGCCGTCGTCGGCCTGCATGCGGAAACTGCCGTGCATGCTGCCGACCGGGGTGGGCAGCATGCAGCCGCTGGTGTAGGTGTGGCTCTGTCCCGGTTCGAGGTGCGGCTGTTCGCCGACTACGCCGGCGCCGCGCACTTCCTGCACCTTGGCGTTGCCGTCGGTGATGATCCAGTGGCGGCTGAGCAGCTTGGCGGCGACCTCGCCGCGATTGTGCAGGGTGACCGTATAGGCGAAGGCGTAGCGTTCCTCGTCCGGCAACGACTGTTCGGGCAGGTGGCGGGAAACGACGTCGACGTCGATCTGGTAGCGCGGGTCGGCTGGGCTCATGGTGGCGGCTTCGAACTTGATGGAGGAAAGCTTAGTGATTCACTCGGGCTTTGTCTGCAGGGCCAGTTGATCGGCCAGACGCACGAAGGCGGCCAGATCGAGTTGCTCCGGGCGCAGGCTGCCGTCCACGCCGGCGGCTTCGATGGCCTGGGCGTCGAGCAGGTTCTTCAGGGTGTTGCGCAGGGTCTTGCGGCGCTGGTTGAAGGCTTCGCGGACCACCCGTTCGAGCAGGCGATGATCCTTGGCCGGGTGCGGCAGCACCGCATGAGGCACCAGACGGACGATCGCCGAGTCGACCTTGGGCGGCGGGTTGAAGGCGCCGGGGCCGACGTTGAACAGGTGCTCGACCCGGCAGTGGTACTGCACCATGATCGACAGGCGGCCCCAGTCGCCGCCGCCCGGCCCCGCGGCCATGCGTTCGACCACTTCCTTCTGCAGCATGAAGTGCATGTCCTCGATCACCGCCGCGTGGTCGAGGAGGTGGAAGATCAGCGGGGTGGAGATGTTGTAGGGCAGGTTGCCGACCACCCGCAGCTTCTCGCCGCCCTCGACCAGGCTGGCGAAGTCGAACTTCAGCGCATCGCCCTGGTGCAGGGTGAACTTCGGATCGAGGCCGAAGCGCATCTTCAGCAGCGGGATCAGGTCCTGGTCCAGCTCGATGACGTCGAGACGCGCATCGCTGCCCAGCAGGCCCTCGGTGATCGCGCCCTGGCCGGGGCCGATCTCCAGCAGGTGCTGATCGGGACGGGCGTGGATGGCACGCAGGATGCGGTGGATGATCCCGGCGTCGTGCAGGAAGTTCTGACCGAAACGCTTGCGCGCGCGGTGTTGGTAGAGTTCGGACATGGGACGGCTCCAGGCTTCGGGCCGCAGGCGCGAAGCGAATGCACAAAGGGGCGCAGTTTAACAGCGAAACAGCGCCGGGTGCCGGAGGGCACCGGGCGGAGCGGTGCATGGGCAAGACTTTTTCCCGGCCATGCAGCGGGTTAAGCTCGCCGCTCACCTACTGCGCAGCGGTCGGCATTGCCTGCCCCTGCCACCACTCAAGGATCGAACCATGCCCTGCCGTCCCCTCCGCTGCCTGCCGCTGCTCCTCGCCGGCGTCCTCGCTCCGGCGCTGGCCGACGACGCGCCGGCCTACACCCGCTGCATGGACGCCGCCGGCGGCGTGACCAGCTCCATGCTCGACTGCATCGCTGCCGAACTGGGCGCGCAGGACGTCCGCCTCAACCGCAGCTACCGGGCCGCCATGGGGACACTCGGCGCCGACCAGCAGACCCGGCTGCGCGACGCGCAGCGCCTGTGGATCCAGTACCGCGACGCCAACTGCACGCTGCTGGGCAGCCTCACCGGCGGCAGCATTGACCGGATCAACGGCGCCGCCTGTCTGCTGGGCATGACCCGGGAGCGGGCTGATGAGTTGGCTCAGATCGGGGAGGGCTGGTGATGGATGAGGAAACCATGACATTCGGTATCGCCGACCCGCTCTACCCGCAGGCCGCCGCCATGCTGCCTGCGGACGAGGTCATGCCGGTGAGCTTCCTGCAGCGCCGGTTGCGCATCGGGTATCATCGGGCGCTGCGCCTGAGCGAGGCGATCCGGGGGCGGGACACGCCTGCGCAAACCACCGCGGCCAAGGCCGGGCACGATCCCGAAGCGCTCTGACTTGGCGGGTTCCGGGGTGTCGGGAAGGTAATGGGCGGATCCACTCCCAGGGTTGGCAGCGCGCGCAGCGATCATCCGGTGGCGGGCGGGCGGGCGGGCGGGCTGAGCTTGGCAGAGGCGTGCTGCGCGAGTCCTCAGCGCAGCTGCAATCGGGGACGCCCCCGATCACGCACTCATCTGATAGGCGGTTTCCAGCGCCACCTGCAGGCTGCCGGTATCGACCCGACCGCTGCCGGCCAGGTCCAGGGCGGTGCCGTGGTCGACCGAGGTCCGCACGATGGGCAGGCCAAGGGTGACGTTGACCGCGGCGCCGAAGCCCTTGTACTTGAGCACCGGTAGGCCCTGGTCGTGGTACATGGCCAGCACCGCGTCGCAGTGCTCCAGGTGCTTGGGGGTGAACAGCGTGTCGGCCGGCAGCGGGCCGACCAGATCGAGGCCTTCGCCGCGCAGCTGCGCCAGGGTCGGCTCGATCACCTCGATTTCCTCGCGGCCCAGGTGGCCGCCTTCGCCGGCGTGCGGGTTGAGGCCGCAGACCAGGATGCGTGGCCTGGCGATGCCGAACTTGCCGCGCAGGTCGGCGTCTAGGATGCGCGCCACCCGGGCCAGGCGTTCGGGCGTGATGGCGTCGGCCACCGCGCGCAGCGGCAGATGGGTGGTCACCAGGGCCACGCGCAGGCCGCGGGTGGCCAGCATCATCACCACCTGTTCGGTACGGGTCAGCTCGGCGAGGAACTCGGTGTGCCCGGAGAAGGGGATGCCGGCCTCGTTGATCACGCCCTTGTGCACCGGCGCGGTGATCATCCCGGCGAAGTTGCCGTTGACGCAGCCGTTGCCGGCGCGCAGCAGGGTTTCCAGCACATAGCCGGCGTTGCGCGCATCGAGCTGGCCGGCGACCGCTGGCACGGCCAGCGGGGTGTCCCAGACGTACAGGCTACCGGCCGGCGCCGGGCTATCCGGCCAGGCGCCGGGGCCGACCTCGAGCAGCTCGATGGCCAGCCCCAGCTGCACGGCGCGCGCGGCCAGCAGGGCGCGACTGGCGACCGCGACCAGCGCGTGCGGCTGGGCCTGGCGGGCCAGCAGCAGGCACAGGTCGGGGCCGATGCCGGCCGGCTCGCCGGGCGTCAGGGCGAAGCGCCGCACTGCACTCACAGGCGGGTTTCCACGTAGGCTTCGTCGCGGATCTGGCGCAGCCAGTTCTGCAGCTCTTCCTCGTACTTGCGGTTGCGCAGCAGGTTGAGCGCCTGCTGTTCGCGGGCTTCGCCGCTGGCGTCGCTGCTGCGCCGGTCGAGCACTTCCAGCACATGCCAGCCGAACGGGCTGCGGAACGGCTGCGACAGTTCGCCGATGCGGCTGGCGGCCATCACTTCGCGGAACTCGGGGACCAGCGCGTTCGGGTCGATCCAGTTCAGCTCGCCGCCGTTGAGGGCGGAGCCCGGGTCTTCGGAGAAGCTCTTGGCCAGGGTGGCGAAGTCCTCGCCGTCGCGCAGGCGCTGGTACAGGCGCGCGGCCAGCTCGCGGGTTTCCGCGTCGCTGCGGATCTCGCTGGGCTTGAGCAGGATGTGGCGCACGCGCACTTCCTCGCGGACCACGCCCTGCTCGCCGCCGCGCTTGTCGAGCAGCTTGAGGAGGATGAAGCCGGGCGGCGTGCGCAGCGGTTCGCTGACTTCGCCGACCCGCATCTGGCCGAGCATCGCGTCGAACGGCGGCGGCAGCTGGGCGGCCTTGCGCCAGCCGATCTCGCCGCCGTCCAGGGCGTTCTCGCTGGCCGAGTTGGCCACCGCCAAGCGGGCGAAGTCGGCACCGCGCTGCAGTTGGGCGTAGAGGTCGCGGGCGCGCTGTTCGGCGCGCTGGATGTCGGCGGGCGAGGCGCCTTCGGCGAGGGGGACGAGGATGTTGGCCAGGCGATATTCCTCGCCCAGCTGCAGCTTGCCGAGGTCGGAGGCGAGGAAGTTCTGCACTTCCTGCTCGCTGACCTGCACGCGCTCGGCGACCCGGCGCTGGCGCACGCGGCTGATCACCAGCTCGCGGCGCACCTGCTCGCGGGCGTCCTCGTAGGACAGGCCGTCGCGCGCCAGGGCGGCGCGGAACTGCTCGAGGCTGAGGTTGTTGCGCTGCGCGATGGTGGCCAGCGCCTGGTTCAGTTCCTCGTCGCCGATGCGGATGCCCGAGCGCTCGCCGAGCTGCAACTGCAGGTTCTCGACGATCAGCCGCTCCAGCACCTGGGCGGCCAGGGCGTCGCCGGGCGGCAGCTCGCCGCCGCGGCGGGCGAGGTTCTGGCGCACCTCGTCGAGGCGCTGCTGCAGCTGGCTGTGCATGATCACGTCGTTGTCGACGATGGCCACCACCCGGTCCAGCGGTCGCACCTCGGCATGGGCCGTGGCGCAGAGCAGCAGGGCGCCGAGGGCGAGCGGGCGCAGACTATCGATAAGCTTGTTCTTCACGTTCACGGTAACCTTGAATGCCTTGGTCGAGGAAGGACTCTACCTTGTTGCCGACGACGCCACCGAGGCCCTTGAGGACGATCTGCAGGAAGATGCCGCGATCCGCCTCGTCGTTGACGTCCGGGTTGAGGCTGGTCTCGTCGTAGTCGATCCAGTAGCGGTTGATCAGGCGCAGCTTCCAGCAGCAGCTGTCGTACTCGAAACCGCCCATGGCTTCCAGAGTGCGGTTGCGGTTGTAGTCGTGCTGCCAGCGGGCGATCACGCTCCACTGCGGGGCGAGCGGCCAGATGGTCGAGACGTCGTGCTGCTGGATCTTGTAGTAGTCCTTGATGTAGCCGGGGGTACCGGGGGTGCCGAAGTCGCCGCCGTAGGTCCAGTTGCCGCTGGCCTGGTCGTAGCGCATGGTGTCGTTGCGGTAACGATAGCCGGCGTTGATCACCTTGCCCGGATTGGCTTCGGGCTGGTAGTGGAACATCAGGCTGCCCGAGCGGGTGCGGTGGACGTCCGGATCCCAGTTGAAGTCCGAGCTCAGCCGCCAGTCGCGGTTGAAGCGGTACAGGTACTGCAGGGCATAGGGCGACTGCGAGGCGGTGGCATCGGCGCGGGTGCGGTAGTCGATGCCCGGCATCTGCACCTTGCGGTCCTCGAAGTGGAAAGCCTGACCGAGGCTGACGACCTGGCGCTCGAAACCGTTGGCCTCGATCCAGCGGCTGGTCGCGCCCAGCGACAGGCGGTTCTCGTCGCCGATGCGGTCGCGGCCGGAGAAGCGGTTGTCGCGCCACAGCGAGGCGTAGCTGAAGCTGCTCTCGCCGCTGTCGAAGATCGGGATGTCGGTCTGGTCTTCTTCAGGTACGTACAGGTAGAAGGCGCGCGGTTCGAAGGTCTGGCGGGTACCCTGGCCGAACCAGCTGGTGGTGCGGTCGAAGTACAGGCCGCCGTCGAGACTGTAGATCGGCACCTGGCGATCCAGGCTGCTCTGGTAGGTCTGCTCGGCCAGCAGGCTGCCCTTGCCACGCTGGTCGAGGTCCAGGTCGTAGCGGGTGTAGGCGTACTTGACCTGCGGGGTGAGGAAGCCCCAGCTGGTGCTCAGCGGCAGGCTGAGGCCCGGCTCGACGTGCAGGCGGTCGCCGTTGGCGCGGGCCAGGCCGCGCAGGTTGTTGTCGTACCAGGGAGCGGTGTTGCCGTCCTTGTCGACGAAGCTGCCGCTGCGCAGATCGCGCTCGAAGCGCACCCATTCGCCGGCGTAGCCCAGGCGTAGGCCGCCCGGCTGGAACGGCAGGGCGCCGTCGATGGACAGCTGCGGCAGGCGGTCGTAGGGAGTGATGTCGACGACGCTGGTCGGCTCGTAGGCGTGCAGGTTGAGCCGCGCGGTATAGCTATCGCCGCGGTAGCTCAGGCCGGCGCGCTGATCGAGGAAGTTCGGCTGGTCGATGTCCAGGTCGGTGTCCAGATCCTGGAAGTAGTAGGGGTCGCTGATGTCGGTGTAGTCGAGTTCGGCGAGCCAGCGCGAATCCAGGCCGGTGGTGTGCTGCCAGCTGTACATCCAGCGCTGGTCTTCGTAGTCCGACTGCAGCTTGCGCTCGTCGTCCTGGTCGTTCAGCCAGGCGCCGCCGAGCTGGCCCTCGCTGCTTGGCGTCAGGTAGCGGAACTCGCCCTCCATCAGCAGGCCGCGGTCGGCCATCAGGGTCGGGTACAGGGTGGCGTCGAAGTTCGGTGCCAGGTTGAAGTAGTAGGGCGTTTGTACGCTGAAGCCGCTATCGCTGGAGCTGCTGAAGCTCGGCGCGAGGAAGCCGGACTGGCGGCGGTCGTCGATCGGGAAATAGATGTACGGGGTGTAGAACACCGGTACGTCCTTGACCCGCAGCGTCACGTTGGTGGCGGTGCCGAAGCCGGTGGCCGGGTTCAGCTTGATGTTGTTGCCTTTCAGCTGCCAGGCGTTGTTGCCCGGCTCGCAGCGGGTGTAGGTGCCGTTCTTGAGGCGCACCACCGCATCGTCCTGGCGCTTGATGTATTGCGCGTCGCCGCGCGCGCGCGCCGCATGCACCACGTATTCGGCGTTGTCGACCTCGGCCTCGCCGTTGTCCAGTTGCACCTGGGCGCTGTCGCCGACCACCAGGAAGCCCTTGTCGCGCAGGCGTACGTTGCCTTGCAGCTCGCCGCGGCCGGTCTGCTGGTTGAGGCTGGCCTCGTCGGCCTGGGCCTGCAGACTGCCCTGACGCAGCACCACGTCGCCGGCCAGGGTGGTGGTCTCGCTCTGCTGGTCGTAGCGCGAGGCGCGGGCGGAAACGAAGGTCGGCGACTCGTCGGCCGGTGTGCGGTCGTCCATGCCCGGGCGCAGCGGCTCGACATAGTCGCCGGCGCAGTAGGGGGCGATTTCCGCGCGCTGGGCCTCGCTCAGCTGCTCGCGCGGCACCCAGTCCAGGTGGCTGTAGTCGGCGCTGCGTGCGGCGACGCTACGCTCGGCGGTGGCCGGTGCGGACGTGCTCGCCGGGGTTGCCGCCGTTGGCTCGGCGGCGACCGGTGCCTGCGGGCGTGGCGGCAGGGCGGCCGGGGCGCTTTTCGGCGTGCAGGCCCAGGCTCCGCTGGCCGAGGCCCGGCAGTCGAACTGCTCGGCGGCCTGCAGAAGAGGCGCGGAACCCAGGGCCAGCAGGCTGCCGGTGACCAGGAGGGGAAACTTTCTACGGAACAGCGGGGGGGTGAGAGCCATCTTTATGGGTATCCGGGCTTCCTGCGCGCCAACAGCCTGTGCGGCCGCACGCCTTTCGATGGGCTGGAGTAAGATTCGCGATGATAAATCAATGCGTCACGCAACGGCTAGCGTGCAAGGGGAGCCCTGAAATGTCTGTGGATGGTCGATTGGAAGGTCTCGAGGCCTGGTTGCACACCTGCCTGCCGGCGCTGTTCGTCGCCCGCGGCTGGGGCGTGCCGGGCGCGGCGCGGCTCACCCCGGCGAGCAGCGATGCCAGCTTCCGCCGCTACTTCCGCTGGGAGGACGGCGCACGCAGTCTGATCGTCATGGACGCGCCGCCGCCTCAGGAGGATTGCCGGCCGTTCGTCAAGGTCGCCAGCCTGCTCGCCGGGGCCGGCGTGCATGTGCCGGAAATCCTCGCCGCCGACCTCGATCGGGGCTACCTGCTGCTGCCCGATCTCGGCCGGCAGACCTACCTGGAGGTGATCGACGAGGGCAACGCCGACGCCCTGTTCGAGGATGCCCTCAAGGCGCTGGTGGCCTTCCAGCGCCTGCCGGTCGAGGGCCTGCTGCCGGCCTACGACGAAGCCCTGCTGCGCCGCGAGCTGCAGCTGTTCCCCGACTGGTACCTGGCCCGGCACCTGGGCGTGACCCTGGCGGGCGAAGCGCTGGTCGCCTGGGAGCGCACCTGCGAGCTGCTGGTCGCCAGCGCCCTGGACCAGCCGCGGGTGCTGGTGCATCGCGACTACATGCCGCGCAACCTGATGCTGAGCAGTCCCAACCCCGGCGTGCTGGACTTCCAGGACGCGGTGTTCGGCCCGGTCACCTACGACGTCACCTGCCTGTTCAAGGACGCCTTCCTCAGCTGGCCCGAGGCGCGCGTCGAGGCCTGGCTGCGCCGCTACTGGCAGCTGGCGCAGGAGGCCGGCATTCCGCTGCCGGAGTCCTTCGAGGCGTTCCGGCGTGCCAGCGACCTGATGGGCGCGCAGCGCCACCTCAAGGTGATCGGCATCTTCGCGCGCATCTGCCACCGCGACGGCAAGCCGAAGTACCTGGGCGACGTGCCGCGCTTCTTCGCCTACCTGGACACGGTGATCGCCCGTCGCCCCGAGCTGGCGCCGCTCGGCGAACTGCTCGCCGGCCTGCCGAAGGAGCCTGCCGCATGAGGGCGATGATCCTCGCCGCCGGCAAGGGCGAGCGCATGCGCCCGCTGACCCTGCACACCCCCAAGCCGCTGCTGCCGGTCGGCGGCATGCCGCTGATCGAGCACCATATCCGCGCCCTGGCCGCCGCCGGCTTCACCGAGCTGGTGATCAACCACGCCTGGCTCGGCCAGCAGATCGAGGACTACCTCGGCGACGGCGCGCGCTTCGGCGTGTCCATCGCCTTCTCCGCCGAGGGCGAGCCGCTGGAGACCGGCGGCGGCATCCGCCGCGCCCTGCCGCTGCTCGGCGAGGCACCTTTCCTGCTGGTCAACGGCGATGTCTGGACCGACTACCCGTTCGCCGACCTGCGCCGCCCGCTCGACGGCCTGGCCCATCTGGTGCTGGTCGACAACCCGGCCCATCACCCCGCCGGCGACTTCCGCCTGCAGGGCGGGCGGGCCGAGCCGCGCGGCGCGCAGCCCGGGCTGACCTACAGCGGCATCGCCGTGCTCGACCCGGCGCTGTTCGCCGGCTGCCCGGCGGGTGCCTTCAAGCTGGCGCCGCTGCTGGTCGAGGCGATGGGCCGCGGCGCGGTCGGTGGCGAGCACTACCGTGGCCAGTGGGTGGATGTCGGCACCGTCGAGCGCCTCGCCGAGGTCGAGCGGCGGCTGGCGGAGCGCCGCTGATGCTCTGGCCGGGCAGCGTTCTGGGCGGGCTGGCCGGCTTCGCCGTCGCCGGCCTGCCCGGCGTGCTGCTCGGCGGGCTGTGCGGCCACTGGCTGGACCGGCGCCTGCAGCTGCAGGGCTGGGCCGACTTGCGCGAACGCCTGGCCGGGCAGGGCGAGGGGGTGCTCGATGCCATGCAGCTGATGCAGCTGCTCGGTCGTCTGGCGGCGGTCAATCCCGCCCAGGCGGTGGCGCAGCGCCGCCAGCTGCGCCACGCCGCCCAGCGCGCCGGGCTGGCCGAGGCGGCGGCGCTGCTGGCCTTCGAGCGCGGCCGGCGCGGCGCCAGCGTCGAGCCGCTGCTGCGGCGCCTGCGCCAGCGTCCGGCGCGCAGCGATACCGTGTTGCGCGCCGCCTGGCGGATGGCCTGGGCCGGCGACTGCTGCGCGCCCGCGGCCCGCGCGTTGCTCGCCGTCTGGGCCGCCGAGCTGGGCTGCAGCGCCGAGCATCTGGCGCGACTCGAATGCCAGGCGCTGGGCCGCCTGCTGCCGGCGCCGCAGGCCGACGACGAGTACCGGGCGGCGCTGCGCCTGCTCGGTGTCGACGCCGACACGCCGCCGGCGGCGATGCGCCAGGCCTACCGGCGCCTGCGCAGCCGGCACCACCCGGACAAGCTCGGTCGCGCCGATCCCGAGCGTCTGGCCGTCGCCACCGAGCACAGCCGCCGGCTGCGCGCCGCCTGGGAGCTGCTGCGCGAGCGTCACGACCTGCGCTGAGCGCGCGCCCGCTCCGCGCCCCGGACGATGGCCCGCCGGGCGGGTTACAATCGCCCCGCTTCGCTCCGCAGCCGAGTTGGTTGCCCCCTTTCGTCCAGATTCGCCCCTTGCCGAGGTCTTCATGCAGCCGTTCGCCATCGCTCCGTCGATTCTCTCCGCCGATTTCGCCCGACTGGGCGAGGAAGTCGACAAGGTCCTCGCCGCCGGCGCCGACATCGTCCACTTCGACGTGATGGACAACCACTACGTACCCAACCTGACCATCGGCCCGATGGTCTGCAGCGCCCTGCGCAAGTACGGCATCACCGCGCCGATCGATGCGCACCTGATGGTCAAGCCGGTCGACCGGATCATCGGCGACTTCATCGAGGCCGGCGCCAGCTACATCACCTTCCACCCCGAGGCCAGCGAGCACATCGACCGCTCGCTGCAGCTGATCCGCGACGGCGGCTGCAAGGCCGGCCTGGTGTTCAACCCGGCCACCCCGCTGGAGGTGCTGAAGTACGTGATGGACAAGGTCGACATGATCCTGTTGATGAGCGTCAACCCCGGCTTCGGCGGGCAGAAATTCATCCCCGCCACCCTCGACAAGCTGCGCGAGGCGCGCGCGCTGATCGACGCCTCGGGCCGCGAGATCCGCCTGGAGATCGACGGCGGGGTCAACGTGCAGAACATCCGCGCGATTGCCGAGGCCGGTGCCGACACCTTCGTCGCCGGCTCGGCGATCTTCAACCAGCCGGACTACCAGGCGGTGATCGACGCCATGCGCGGCGAGCTGGCCCAGGTTCGGGCATGACCTCGGCCTGCCTGCCGGCCGCGCCGGCGACTCTGCTCCATGCACTGTTCGCCGGGCGTCTGCCGCGCCTGGCGATGTTCGATCTGGACGGCACCCTGGTCGACTCGGTGCCGGACCTGGCCGCCGCGGTCGACCGCATGCTGCTTGCCCTCGGCCGCGAGCCGGCCGGTCTCGAGCGGGTGCGCCTGTGGGTCGGCAACGGCGCGCGGGTGCTGGTGCGCCGCGCGCTGGCCGGCGGCCTCGACCACGCCGGGGTCGACGAGGCGCTGAGCGAGCGGGCGCTGGCGCTGTTCATGGATGCCTACGCCGACAACCACGCGCTGACCCGCGTCTATCCCGGGGCGGTCGAGACCCTCGAACGGCTGCGCGCCGAGGGCGTGGCGCTGGCGCTGATCACCAACAAACCGGCGCGTTTCCTGCCCGAACTGCTGGCCGACAAGGGGCTGGACGGCTACTTCCAGTGGCAGGTCGGCGGCGACACCCTGCCGCAGCAGAAGCCCGACCCGGCCGCCTTGCTGTGGGTGATGGCGCAGGCCGGCGTCGCCCCGCACGAGGCGCTGTTCGTTGGCGACTCGCGCAACGACGTGCGCGCCGCCCGCGCCGCCGGTGTCCCCTGCGTGGCGCTGTCCTATGGCTACAACCACGGCGAGTCCATCGCCCTGGAGCGCCCGGCGCGGGTGATCGACGACCTGCGCGAGCTGTTCGCCGCGGCGGCACGTCCGTAGGGTGGGCCGCGTCGATCCTGCCGGTGCGCTTCTCCGGCCGCGGCATGCCCGGCTCGTCCCGTTCGAGCGCATGCGAGCGTCCCGTGCGGCTTGCTTCACCGGGGGCGCTGCGCTAGTGTGCGGCGCTACCCGTAGCAAATCCCGCCGAAGAGATCAGATCGTGGTGGTCACCTGCAAACTGTGGATGAAAGTCATCAAGGCACTGGCCCGCTGGCGCTGGCGCGCCTGATTTCGTCCCTGGCCGGCTTGCCGGCGCGCTTTGCATATCGACCGTTCACCAGGCCCCGAGGCTGATCATGACCCGTGAAGAATTCCTGCGTTTGGCCGCTGCCGGCTACAACCGCATCCCGCTCGCCCGCGAAACCCTCGCCGACTTCGACACCCCGCTGTCGATCTACCTGAAGCTGGCCGACGCGCCCAACTCCTACCTGCTCGAATCGGTGCAGGGCGGCGAGAAATGGGGCCGCTACTCGATCATAGGCCTGCCGGCGCGCACGGTGCTGCGCGTCCACGGCCACGAGGCGCGGGTGAGCGTCGACGGCGTGGAAACCGAGCGCCACGAGTGCACCGATCCGCTGGCCTTCGTCGAGCAGTTCAAGGCGCGCTACAACGTGCCGACCCTGGCAGGCCTGCCGCGCTTCAACGGCGGGCTGGTCGGCTACTTCGGCTACGACAGCGTGCGCTACGTCGAGCGGCGCCTGGGCGCCTGCCCCAATCCCGACCCGCTGGGCACCCCGGACATCCTGCTGATGGTTTCCGACGCCGTGGTGGTGTTCGACAACCTGGCGGGCAAGCTGCACGCCATCGTCCTCGCCGATCCGAGCGAGGCAGGCGCCTTCGAGGCCGGCCTGGCCCGCCTCGATGCGCTGATCGCCCGCCTGCGCCAGCCGATCGCCCCGCGCCTGGGGGTGGACCTGGCTGCGCCGCTCAGCCCGGAGCCGGCGTTCCGCTCCAGCTTCAGCCACGACGACTTCGAGCGCGCGGTGCGCGCCATCAAGGAATACATCCTCGCCGGCGACTGCATGCAGGTGGTGATCTCCCAGCGCATGTCGATCCCGTTCGCCGCCGCGCCGATCGACCTGTACCGCGCGCTGCGCACCATCAACCCGACGCCGTACATGTACTTCTTCAACTTCGGCGACTTCCACGTGGTCGGCTCCTCCCCGGAGGTGCTGGTGCGCGTCGAGGACGGCCTGGTCACCGTGCGCCCCATCGCCGGCACCCGCCCGCGCGGGGCCAGCGAGGAAACCGATCTGGCGCTGGAGAAGGACCTGCTGTCCGACACCAAGGAGCTGGCCGAGCACCTGATGCTGATCGACCTGGGCCGCAACGACGTCGGCCGTGTGTCCAGCACCGGCTCGGTGAAGGTCACCGAGCGGATGGTCATCGAGCGCTACTCCAACGTCATGCACATCGTCTCCAACGTCACCGGCCAGCTGAAGCCGGAGCTGTCGGCGATGGATGCGCTGCGCGCCATCCTGCCGGCCGGCACCCTGTCCGGCGCGCCGAAGATCCGCGCCATGGAGATCATCGACGAGTTGGAGCCGGTCAAGCGCGGCGTCTACGGCGGCGCCGTCGGCTACCTGGCGTGGAACGGTAACATGGACACCGCCATCGCCATCCGTACCGCGGTGATTAAGGACGGCGAGCTGCACGTGCAGGCCGGCGCCGGCATCGTCGCCGACTCGGTGCCCGCCCTGGAGTGGGAAGAAACCCTCAACAAGCGCCGCGCGATGTTCCGCGCGGTGGCCCTGGCCGAACAAAGTGCAGAGTGAAGGGGTGCTGACATGCTGCTGATGATCGACAACTACGACTCCTTCACCTTCAATCTGGTGCAGTACTTCGGCGAACTGGGTGCCGAGGTCAAGGTGGTGCGCAACGACGAGCTGACCGTGGAGCAGATCCGCGCGCTGAATCCCGAGCGCATTGTGGTCTCCCCCGGCCCCTGCACGCCGAACGAGGCCGGCGTGTCGCTGGCGGTGATCCGCGAGTTCGCCGGCCGGCTGCCGCTGCTTGGCGTCTGCCTCGGCCACCAGAGCATCGGCCAGGCCTTCGGCGGCGAGGTGGTGCGCGCTCGCGTGGCCATGCACGGCAAGACCAGCCCGGTGTTCCACCAGGACCAGGGCGTGTTCGAGGGGCTGGCCAATCCGCTCACCGTGACCCGCTACCACTCGCTGGTGGTGCGCCGCGAGAGCCTGCCGGACTGCTTGGAGATCACCGCCTGGACCCAGCTGGAAGACGGCTCGGTCGACGAGATCATGGGCCTGCGCCACAAGACGCTGAACGTCGAGGGCGTGCAGTTCCACCCCGAATCGATCCTCACCCAGCAGGGCCACGAGCTGCTGGCCAATTTCCTCAAGCAGAGCGGAGGCGTGCGCTGATGGACATCAAGGAAGCCCTCAACCGAGTGGTCAACCAGCTGGACCTGTCCACCGCCGAGATGCAGGACGTGATGCGTCAGATCATGACCGGCCAGTGCAGCGACGCGCAGATCGGCGCCTTCCTGATGGGCATGCGCATGAAGAGCGAGACCATCGACGAGATCGTCGGTGCGGTGGCGGTGATGCGCGAACTGGCCAGCCAGGTGGCGCTGCCCGACCTGCGAGGCGTGGTGGACATCGTCGGCACCGGCGGCGACGGCGCGAACATCTTCAACGTCTCCTCGGCGTCGGCCTTCGTGGTCGCCGCCGCCGGCGGCAAGGTGGCCAAGCACGGCAACCGCGCGGTGTCCGGCAAGAGCGGCAGCGCCGACCTGCTGGAGGCCGCCGGCATCCACCTGAACCTCGCCCCCGAGCAGGTGGCGCGCTGCATCGAGACGGTGGGGGTGGGCTTCATGTTCGCCCAGGTGCATCACAGCGCCATGCGCTTCGCCGCCGGCCCGCGCCGCGAGATGGGCCTGCGCACCCTGTTCAACATGCTCGGCCCGCTGACCAACCCGGCCGGGGTGCGTCATCAGGTGGTCGGCGTGTTCAGCCGCGAGCTGTGCCGGCCGCTGGCCGAAGTGCTGCGCCGCCTCGGCAGCGAGCACGTGCTGGTGGTGCATTCGCGCGACGGCCTCGACGAGTTCAGCCTCGCCGCGCCGACCCATGTCGCCGAGCTGCAGGGCGGCGAGGTGCGCGAGTACGAGGTGCAGCCCGAGGATCTGGGCCTGCGCAGCCAGAGCCTGATCGGCCTGACCGTCGGCGATGCCCAGGAGTCGCTGGCGCTGGTGCGCGACGCGCTCGGCCGGCGCAAGACCGAGAACGGCCAGAAGGCCGCCGAGATGATCATCCTCAATGCCGGCGCGGCGCTGTACGCCGCCGACCACGCCACCAGCCTCAAGGAAGGCGTGCAACTGGCCCACGACGCCCTGCACACCGGCCTCGCCCGCGAGAAGATGGACGAGCTGGCGGCTTTCACCAACGTGTTCAAAGTGGAGAATCAGGCATGAGCGTGCCGACCGTGCTGGAAAGGATCGTCGCCCGCAAGGTCGAGGAAGTCGCCGCTGCCCGCGCCCAGGTCAGTCTGGCCGAGCAGGAGGCGCGCGCCCGCGAGGCCTCTGCGCCGCGCGGCTTCGCCCGCGCCCTGCAGCGGCAGGCGGCGCAGCGCCGGCCGGCGGTGATCGCCGAGGTGAAGAAGGCTTCGCCGAGCAAGGGGGTGATCCGCGCCGACTTCGACCCCGCGCAGATCGCCGCCAGCTACCAGGCCGGCGGCGCCACCTGCCTGTCGGTGCTCACCGACGTCGACTTCTTCCAGGGCGCCAACGCCTACCTGCAGCAGGCGCGCGCCGCCTGCGCGCTGCCGGTGATCCGCAAGGACTTCCTGATCGATCCCTATCAGGTGGTCGAGGCGCGCGCCATCGGCGCCGACTGCGTGCTGCTGATCGCCGCCTGCCTGGACGACGGGCAGCTGGTCGAGCTGGCCCAGGTGGCGAGGGAGCAGGGGCTCGACGTGCTGGTCGAGGTGCACGACGGCGCGGAGCTGGAGCGTGCGCTCAAGTATCTGGACACGCCGCTGCTGGGCATCAACAACCGGAACTTGCACAACTTCGAGGTCAGCCTGCAGACCACCCTCGATCTGCTGCCGCGGATTCCGGCCGATCGTCTGGTGATCACCGAGAGCGGCATCCTCGCCCGCGCCGACGTCGAGCTGATGGAGCAGCATGACGTGTGGAGCTTCCTGGTCGGCGAGGCGTTCATGCGCGCCGAGGAGCCGGGCGAGGAGCTGCGCCGGCTGTTCTTCCCCGGCTGAGCGGGGCCCCGATACAAAAAAAGGCCGTCCCTCGGGACGGCCTTTTGCGTTGGCGGCGCGGGCTTCAGCGGGTGCCGAACACCACCATGGTCTTGCCCTTGACGTTGACCAGGCCCTGCTCTTCCAGGGCTTTGAGCACCCGGCCGACCATCTCCCGCGAGCAGCCGACGATGCGGCCGATTTCCTGGCGGGTGATCTTGATCTGCATGCCGTCGGGGTGGGTCATGGCGTCGGGCTGCTTGCACAGGTCGAGCAGGGTGCGCGCCACCCGGCCGGTGACGTCGAGGAAGGCCAGGTCGCCGACCTTGCGGGTGGTCTGGCGCAGGCGCTCGGCCATCTGGCTGCCGAGGGTGTAGAGGATGTCCGGATCCTGCTGGGCCAGTTCGCGGAACTTGGCGTAGCTGATCTCGGCCACTTCGCATTCGGTCTTGGCGCGCACCCAGGCGCTGCGCTCCTGGGCCAGGCTGCCCTGCTCGAACAGCCCCATTTCGCCGAAGAAGTCCCCCGGGTTCAGGTAGGAGATGATCATCTCCCGGCCGTCGTCGTCCTCGATGAGGATGGTCACCGAACCCTTGATGATGAAGAACAGGCTTTCGCAGCGGTCGCCCGCGTAGATGATGGTGCTTTTCGCCGCATAGCGGCGGCGGTGGCAGTGGGCCAAGAGTTTGTCGAGGTGTTTGGTCCTTGGGGGAAGAGTGATAGCAACCATGCCCGGTCCTGAATAGTGAAATAAACGCATCCTGAATGCAGGCAATGCCTGGCGTCTTCGCGCTGCCAGAGTGCCATGAGCGTGGCCAGCTTAGCAGAGAGCGTCTGCCGGCAAGCCCGGCAAACTGTGCGGTGGTTCTCAATGCGCCGACGGCAGAGGCCACAATGCGCCTGTGGTAAGCTTCGGTGTTTTTTCGAGCACGGAGTCAGGTGGATGAAAGCGCGTATCCAGTGGGCCGGCGAGGCCATGTTCCTCGGTGAGTCGGGCAGCGGCCATGTGGTGGTGATGGACGGCCCGCCCGAGCACGGCGGGCGCAACCTCGGCGTGCGGCCGATGGAAATGCTGCTGCTCGGCCTCGGCGGCTGCAGCAGCTTCGATGTGGTGAGCATCCTCAAGAAGTCGCGCCAGGCAGTGGAGAGCTGCGAGGCGTTCATCGAGGCCGAGCGCGCCGAGAGCGAGCCGAAGGTGTTCACCAAGATCCACCTGCGCTTCGTGGTCAAGGGTCGCGGCCTCAAGGAGGCGCAGGTCAAGCGCGCGGTCGAGCTGTCGGCGGAGAAGTACTGCTCGGCGTCGATCATGCTGGAACGTGCCGGCGTCGAGGTGAGCCACGGCTACGAAATCGTCGAACTGGGCGCCTGACCGCCCAGGCACAAAGTGGCGACAGACTCTAGGCGAGCGGCATCCGCATCGGCATAATGTCGCGCTTATTTTTCAAGGCGTCGCGCGGTCCGCAAGGGATGGCGCGGCGCCTTCTTCTATATGCCAATCGCCAATGCGAAGAGGTGCAAGCCGTCCTACGCAGGTGCTGCGTGCATCTGACGGGCATGCCATAACTGCGGCGCTGCCGCACACACCTGGGGAGTACCGACGGTGAAAAGCAAACTCAAGCTCCATGGTTTCAACAACCTGACGAAGACCTTGAGCTTCAACATCTATGACATCTGCTACGCCGAGACGCCGGAAGACCAGCAGGCCTACGTCCAGTACATCGACGAGGTCTACGATGCCGAGCGTCTGACGCAGATTCTCACCGATGTGGTGGAGATCATCGGTGCCAACATCCTGAACATCGCCCGTCAGGACTACGATCCCCAGGGTGCCAGCGTGACCATCCTGGTCTCCGAGCAGCCGGTGGAGCCCACCGACAGCCAGATCGAGGAGTCGCCCGGTCCGCTGCCGGAAACCATCCTCGCCCACCTGGACAAGAGCCACATCACCGTCCACACCTACCCGGAAATCCACCCGGTGGAAGGCATCGCCACCTTCCGCGTGGACATCGACGTGTCGACCTGCGGGGTGATCTCGCCGCTCAAGGCGCTCAACTACCTGATCCACTCGTTCGACTCGGACATCGTCACCGTCGACTACCGGGTACGCGGCTTCACCCGCGATGTGGAAGGCAAGAAGCACTTCATCGATCACGAGATCAACTCGATCCAGAAGTACCTCTCCGACGACACCAAGGAGGCGTACCAGATGACCGACGTCAACGTGTACCAGGAGAACCTGTTCCACACCAAGATGCTGCTCAAGGACTTCGACCTGGACAACTACCTGTTCGGCGATGCCACCAACAACCTGTCCGCCGAACAACGCGCCCAGGTGGAAGAGCGCGTGCGTCACGAGATGCTGGAAATCTTCTACGGCCGCAACATGCCGCACTGAGTGCGGCGGCGCGTCGAACAAGGGCACCTTCGGGTGCCCTTTTGCGTTTCTGCGCCGGGCTCAGATCCGGTAGGTGGTCTTGGTCATCACCTTGGATAGCAGGCTCATGCCGGCCTTGATCGGTGCCGGGAAGCGCAGGCCGCCGGCGTCCAGGGCGGCGGTGGCATGCTGCAGCTCGTCCTCGCGCATCTGTTCGAGGATCGCCTGCGAGCGCGCATCGCCGGTCGGCAGCTCGGCCAGGTGCTGGTCGAGGTGCTTGACCACCTGATCCTCGGTGGCGGCGACGAAGCCCAGGCTGATCCGGTCGCTGATCGCCCCGGCGGTGGCGCCGATGCCGAACGAAAGGCCGTAGAACAGCGGGTTGAGCAGGCTGGGCCGGCCGCCCAGTTCGCGGATGCGCTGCTCGCACCAGGCCAGGTGGTCGATTTCCTCGTCGGCGGCCTGCTCCATGGCCTGGCGCACCGCGGGCAGTTTCGCGGTCAGCGCCTGGCCCTGATAGAGCGCCTGGGCGCATACCTCGCCGGTATGGTTGATGCGCATCAGGCCGCAGACATGGCGGGCCTGGGCCTCGTCGAGGGCGCTGTCCGGATGCGCCTGGGCCGGCGAGGGACGGTTCGGCTGGCCGCTGAACGGCAGCAGGGTGCGCAGGGCGGCATCGGCCTGCAGCAGCAGGCGGTCGGCGGGGGAGTAGTGGCGTTGGCTGGTCATCGGCGCTCTCCGGTGGCTGGGGCGGCAGTCTGGCGGGGCCGGGCAAGGCCCGGCCTGGGCGAGGTCAGGCGTGCGGCGCTCAGCCCGGCGGCCAGTGCATCTGGCGCTGGCCGAGCACGTGCATGTGGATGTGGTAGACGGTCTGGCCGCCCTGCTCGTTGCAGTTCATCACCACCCGGAAGCCCTCTTCGCAGCCCTGCTCGCGGGCCAGGCGCTGGGCGGTGTAGACGACATGGCCGAGCAGCGCGCGGTCGTCCTCGTCCATGTCGTTCAGCGTGGCGATGTGCTTCTTGGGGATGACCAGAAAATGCACCGGCGCCTGCGGGGCGATGTCGTGGAAGGCGACCACCCGGTCGTCTTCGTAGAGTTTGCGCGCCGGAATGTCACCGTTGACGATCTTGCAGAACAGGCAGTCCACAAGCGTATCTCCTGAAAGGCTGGCAGTGGGCCGAGTGTAGCGGTCGCGCCGCCGTGCGCCCAGCCCCGCGTCAAGACCCCTGCAGGCGGCGGTTGAGGTGCGCGGCGATGCGCCGGGCCAGCGTCCGCGGAGTCAGGCGCGCCAGTGTCGCCAGCAGGCGATTGCGCCAGCCGGGGACGATCAGCGCCCGGTTGCGCTCCAGGCCGCGCAGGGCCAGCAGGGCCAGCTGCTCGGCGTTCATCAGCCACTGGCTGCGCTCGAGCGGGCGCAGGTCGAGGCGCGCATTGCGCCAGAAGGGAGTGCGTACCGGCCCCGGGCAGAGCGCCGAGACCTGCACCCCCAGCGGTGCCAGCTCCTCGCGCAGGCCTTCGGAGAAGTGCAGGACGAAGGCCTTGCTGGCGTAGTAGCTGCTCATCCACGGCCCGGCCTGGAAGGCGGCCATGGAGGCGACGTTGAGGATCTGCCCGCTGCCGCGGCGGGCCATGGCGTTGCCCAGCGCGTGGCACAGGCGCGAGACGGCGAACACGTTGAGCTCCAGCAGCTTGCGCTCGCGCTGCCAGTCCTGATCGAGAAAGCCGCCGGCGCAGGCCGCGCCGGCGTTGTTGACCAGGAGCTCGATGCGATAGTCGCACTGCTCCAGCTCGTAGAGCAGGCCGGAGAGCTGCAGCGGCTCGGTCAGGTCGCAGACCCGGAACAGCACCTCGACGCCGAAGCGCTGGCTCAGCTCGCAGGCGATGCTTTCCAGCGCCGGGCGTTCGCGGGCCACCAGGATCAGGGCATCGCCGCGCCTGGCCAGGGCTTCGGCGAGCGCCAGGCCGATGCCGCTGGAGGCGCCGGTGATCAGGGCATAGCGGGACATGCGGGGTCTCCGTGAGGGCCGCAGGGCGGGGGCGAAAAGGCGCGCAGTCTACCTGCGCGCCGGCCGCTGCGGTACTGCCGGGCGGCTCAGAACGGCTTGACCACCACGAGGATGACGATGGCCAGCAGGAACAGCACCGGCACCTCGTTGAACCAGCGGTAGAACACGTGGCTGCGGGTGTTCTCGCCGCGGGCGAACTTCTTCAGCAGCGAGCCGCAGGCATGCTGGTAGCCGATCAGCAGCGCCACCAGGGTCAGCTTGGCGTGCAGCCAGGCGCCGGTGGCGAACAGTCCCGGGTTGATGCTCAGCATCCACAGGCCGAACACCAGGGTGGCGATCATCGAGGGCACCATGATGCCGCGGTACAGCTTGCGCTCCATCGTGCAGAAGCGCTCGCGGCTCGGCGCGTCCTCGCTCATCGCGTGGTAGACGAACAGGCGCGGCAGGTAGAACAGGCCGGCGAACCAGCAGACGATGGCGATGATGTGCAGGGCCTTGAGCCACAGGTAGAGCATGGGGCGATCCTTTCGGTGGGGTGCGGAAAATGCGCACGGCGGCCAGATGGTAGTCGGCGGCGTTTTCCCCGTCATCCCGCGGTTGGCCGGGCATGGGCCGCGGCCTTATCATTCGCGGGTATTTTCCACAGATGGCCCGCGGGGACACGAGATGATCAAGGTCGGCATTGTTGGGGGAACCGGGTACACCGGTGTGGAGTTGCTGCGTCTGCTGGCCCAGCATCCGCAGGCGCAGGTGGAGGTGATCACCTCGCGCTCAGAGGAGGGCGTGCGCGTCGCCGACATGTACCCCAACCTGCGCGGCCATTACGACGAGCTGCGCTTCAGCGTACCGGACGTGGCACGCCTGGGCGCCTGCGACGTGGTGTTCTTCGCTACCCCGCACGGCGTCGCCCATGCCCTGGCCGGCGAGCTGCTGGCCGCCGGCACCCGGGTGATCGACCTGTCCGCCGACTTCCGCCTGCAGGACACCGAGGAGTGGGCCCGGTGGTACGGCCAGCCCCACGGCGCGCCGGAGCTGCTGCCCGAAGCGGTATACGGCCTGCCCGAGGTCAACCGCGAGGCGATCAAGGGCGCCCGGCTGATCGCCGTGCCCGGCTGCTACCCGACGGCCACCCAGCTCGGCCTGATTCCGCTGCTGGAGGCCGGCCTGGCCGATGCGTCGAGCCTGATCGCCGACTGCAAGTCCGGGGTCAGCGGCGCCGGGCGCGGCGCCAGCGTCGGCTCGCTGCTGTGCGAGGCGGGCGAGAGCATGAAGGCCTACGCGGTCAAGGGTCACCGCCACCTGCCGGAGATCGGCCAGGGCCTGCGCCGCGCCGCCGGCGGCCCGGTCGGCCTGACCTTCGTGCCGCACCTGACGCCGATGATCCGCGGCATCCATGCGACCCTGTATGCCCGCGTCGTCGACCGCAGCGTCGACCTGCAGGCGCTGTTCGAGCAGCGCTACGCCAACGAGCCGTTCGTCGACGTGATGCCGGTCGGTAGCCACCCGGAAACCCGCAGCGTGCGCGGCGCCAACGTCTGCCGCATCGCCGTGCACCGGCCGCAGGACGGCGACCTGGTGGTGGTGCTGTCGGTGATCGACAACCTGGTCAAGGGCGCTTCCGGCCAGGCGGTGCAGAACATGAACATCCTGTTCGGCCTGGACGAGCGCATGGGCCTGTCGCAGGCGGCGCTGCTGCCCTGACGAGGTCGCCGGCCCGCCTGCGCGGGCGGGCCGGTGGACCCGCGATGTGGACGGCGGCGGCGGGAATGCCCGGCACCGTCGCTGAATAGTTGACCGTTTCGCTCGGTGAGCGATAATGCGTCGCCTCTGTGCTGCAATACGGCCGCGCGCCTGGAGTTCCGGACATGAGCATTGAAACCTTCACCCCCACCCCGCTGCAGTTCACCCAGGGGGCGGCCAACAAGGTGAAGAGCCTGATCGAAGAAGAGGGCAACCCGCGCCTGAAGCTGCGAGTCTTCGTCACCGGCGGCGGCTGCTCGGGCTTCCAGTACGGCTTCACCTTCGACGAGGAGCTGGCCGACGACGATACCGTGGTCGAGCGCGACGGCGTCAGCCTGGTGATCGACCCGATGAGTTTCCAGTACCTGGTCGGCTCCGAAGTCGACTATCAGGAAGGGCTGGAGGGTTCGCGCTTCGTCATCAAGAACCCGAACGCCAGCACCACCTGCGGCTGCGGTCAGTCGTTCTCGATCTGACACCGCGTCCATCCCAAAACGCCAACGCCGCGCTGATGCGCGGCGTTGGCGTTTCTGCAGGAGCGGGTTTCAGGCCGGATAGAGCGCGCCGAGGATGCGCGGGCCGCGCGCGCCGGTGACTTCCGGGCAGTTGCCGGGCAGGCCCTCCAGGCAGCGATGCGCGAGCCAGGCGAAGGCCATCGCCTCGATCCAGTCGGCCGGCAGGCCGCGACTGTCGGTGCTGGCGACCCGGCAGGTCGGCAGCAGTTCGCCGAGGCGCTGCATCAGCCGGCGGTTGTGCGCGCCGCCGCCGCAGACCAGCAGTTCCTCGGCCTGCGGCAGGCTGCGCTGCAGGTCGGCGGCGATGCTGCGTGCGCTCAGCTCCAGCAGGCTGGCCTGCACGTCTGCCGGGGCGACCGGCGGGTGGGCCTGCAGGTGGGCAAGCAGCCAGGACAGATTGAAGCGTTCGCGACCGGTGCTCTTCGGGCCGCGCTGCTGGAAGTAGTCGTCGGTCAGCAGGCGGGCCAGCAGGGCTGCATCGGCCCGCCCGCTGGCCGCCCAGGCGCCGTCTGCGTCGAAGGGGAGGCCTTGCTGGTGACCGATCCAGGCGTCCAGCAGCACGTTGCCCGGCCCGCAGTCGAAGCCGCGCACCGGCGCATCCGGCGCCAGCAGGGTCAGGTTGCTGAAGCCGCCCACGTTGAGGATGGCGCGCGGCCGCTCCTGGCCGAACAATGCGGCGTGGAAGGCCGGGACCAGCGGGGCGCCCTGGCCGCCGGCGGCGACATCGCGGCGGCGGAAGTCGGCGACCACGTCGATCCCGCTCAGCTCGGCGAGCAGCGCGGGGTTGCCGATCTGCACGCTGAAGCCGCGTTGCGGTTCGTGGCGGATTGTCTGGCCGTGGCTGCCGATGGCGCGGACCTGTGCGGGCTGCAGCCCTTCGCGTTCGAGCAGGCTGGCGATGCCCTGGGCGGCCAGCGCCACCCACGCGTGCTCGGCCAGCGCGCTGCGGGCGATTTCGTCCGCGCCGCTCTGGCACAGCGCCAGCAGCTGCTGGCGCAGGGCATCGGGCATCGGCAGATAGAGACTGGCACGCAGGCGGGTGGCCTGGGTGTGCTGCTCGATCAGGGCGATGTCCAGCCCATCCAGGCTGGTGCCGGACATCACCCCGATATAGAGAGGCATGCCTCAGCGCTTGTTCATGGCCAGCAGCGTCGAGCGCTCCTGATCCATGCGGGCGAGCAGCGGACGGCTTTGCTGCAGGAAGCGCTGACGCTCGTTGCCGGCGATCGGATCGGCCATCGGCAGCTTCTGGCTCAGCGGGTCGACGTGGGTGCCGTTGATCTGGAACTCGTAGTGCAGGTGCGGACCGGTCGACAGGCCGGTGGTGCCGACGTAGCCGATGATCTGCCCCTGGCGGACCTGGCTGCCGTTGCGCACGCCCTTGGCGAAGCCGTTCATGTGCGCATACAGGGTACGATAGCGCTGGCCGTGCTGGATGACCACGGTATTGCCATAGCCGCCCTTGCGTCCGGCCAGAACCACCTTGCCGTCGCCGGTAGCCTTGATCGGTGTGCCGCGCGGGGCGGCGTAGTCGACGCCCTTGTGGGCGCGGATCTTGTTCAGCACCGGGTGACGACGGCCGGTGGAAAAGCGCGAGCTGATCCGTGCGAAATCGACGGGGGTGCGGATGAAGGCCTTGCGCATGCTGCCGCCGTCGGCGGTGTAATAAGTGGTGCTGCCCTGACGGCTGGTGTAGCGCACGGCGGTGTAGGTCTTGCCGCGGTTGGTGAAGCGCGCGGCGAGGATGTTGCCGTGGCCGACCGGCTTGCCGTCGACGACCTTCTGCTCGTAGACCACCTCGAACTCGTCGCCCTTGCGGATGTCCAGGGCGAAGTCGACTTCGTAGCCGAAGATGTTCGACAGCTCCAATGCCAGGCGATGCGGCAGGCCCGCGCGTTTGGTGGCGACGAACAGCGAGCTGTCGATCACGCCGCGGGCATAGGCCTGCTGCACGGCCGGCTTGATGGCCTCGTGCTTGACGCTGAAACCCTTGTCGGTACGGGCGACATGCAGGCTTTCCAGGCTGTTCAGGCGCGAACTGAGGCTTTCCAGATCGCCCTCGGTGGTGCGGGTGATCTCGAAGGTCTGCCCGGGCTTGATATGGGTCAGCTTGCGTGCGTCCTTGCCGCTGGCCAGCAGCTGGTGCAGGGTGCCGCTCGGCAGGCCGGCGCGGGCGAACACGGTCGACAGGGTGTCGCCGTTCGCCACGGTCACGCTCAGGGTCCGCTCGGGGAGTGCGGCGGCGCTGTCCTGCGCCTGCTCCGCGGTTTCGGGGGCGGCGCTCAGGGCGAACGGCGACGTGACTTGTGCGCGCAGCTGTTCGTCATTGTCGTGAGGCTGCTCCTGCAGGTTGGCGCTCTCGACGCTTTCGATGTCGAGCGGCAGCAGGGTCTTCTTGGCCTCGACCTGGCTGCTGGGGAAGATCAGCAGCGTCAGGCTCAGCAGCGCCGCAATCCCGCTGGCTGCCAGCAGGTGGCTCTTGGGATAGGGTGGAGTGTTCCTGGACGAATCCGTCATGGCGGGTGAGTTTCTTGAGACTGCAATAACTGCCTAAATTATAACCAAAGCGTCTTTGAGGCAACCCTGACAGGCCGGTTCGCGATGTGCGGCGCGGCCCTTCTGTGTGGCATTTTGTAAATGCCTGGTGATCTTGTATCGTGATCGCCCTTTTTTCGTGTCGTAGTGGGCAGCCTCATGAAGTCGGTCGAAGAGCAGCTGGCGCTGATCAAGCGTGGAGCGGAAGAGATCCTGGTCGAGTCGGAGCTTGTCGCCAAGCTCGAGCGCGGGCAGCCCCTGCGCATCAAGGCCGGTTTCGATCCAACCGCCCCCGATCTGCACCTCGGGCACACCGTGCTGATCAACAAGCTGCGCCAGTTCCAGGAGCTGGGGCATCAGGTCGTCTTCCTGATCGGCGACTTCACCGGGATGATCGGCGATCCCAGCGGCAAGAATGCCACCCGTCCGCCGTTGACCCGCGAGCAGGTGCTGGAGAACGCCGAGACCTACAAGGCGCAGGTGTTCAAGATCCTCGATCCGGCCAGGACCGAAGTGGCCTTCAACTCCACCTGGATGGATCAGCTGTCGCCGGCTGACTTCATCCGCCTGGCCTCGCAGTACACCGTGGCGCGCATGTTGGAGCGCGACGACTTCCACAAGCGCTATACCGGCAGCCAGCCGATCGCCATTCACGAGTTCCTTTATCCGCTGGTGCAGGGCTACGACTCCGTTGCGCTGCGGGCGGATGTCGAGCTGGGTGGTACCGACCAGAAGTTCAACTTGCTGATGGGGCGTGAGCTGCAGCGCGCCTACGGCCAGGAGTCCCAGGTCATCCTCACCATGCCGTTGCTGGAGGGGCTGGACGGGGTGAAGAAGATGTCCAAGTCGCTGGGCAACTATGTCGGTATCCAGGAAGCGCCTGGTGTCATGTACAACAAGCTGGTTTCCTTGCCGGACTCGTTGATGTGGCGCTACTTCGAGCTGCTGAGCTTCCGGCCGATGGGCGAGATCGAGGAGTTCCGGCGCGACGTCGAGCGCGGCGCCAATCCGCGCGACATCAAGATCAAGCTGGCCGAAGAGATCGTTGCGCGCTTCCACGGCGAGGAGGCTGCAGCGACTGCCCACCGATCTGCGGGTAACCGTTTGAAGGATGGCGAGCTGCCGGAGGATCTGCCCGAGGTATTGCTCGAATCGGATGTCGATCTGCCGATCTCGGCGGTACTGAATCGTGCTGGCCTGGTACGCAATGCTGCCGCAGCGCGCGACATGCTCGGTGCCGGCAGTGTCAAGGTGGATGGCGAGGTGGCGGATCGGGACTTCATCTTCGCCATTGGCAGGACGCATGTCTGCCAGGCAGGTAAAAAGGCCTTTGCACGGATCACCGTGCGCGCCCAGTAAGTTTTTTGTGAAAACTCGTTGACGGCTGCTGGAAGTGGCCTATAATGCGCGCCACTTCCAGCGAGAAGCTGAACAAAAAGCCTTTTAAATCAATAGGTTGCAAAGTTCAGGCGATTGAGCGATGCTTGCGTCGCTCGCTCTTGCAGGGAGTGCGGGGCTCGGGTCCTGCTGCGGTTTTCGCCTCCGGGCGGTGCTGCAAAGAGGTGTTGACTTCGGCTCGAAAGGCTGTAAGATGCGCGCCTCGCTGATCGGAAGGGTCCTTCCGGAAGGCGCCAAGCGATTGAATCGAAAAGAAATTTTCAAAAATCGCTTGACAGGTTGAAAGGCTGCTGTAGAATGCGCGGCCTCGGTTGAGACGAAACACTGGCTCGGTCGAAACGCTCTTTAATAAGTTGAATCAAGCAATTCGTGTGGGTGCTTGTGAGATAAGACTGACAGTCGCAAGATTATCAGCATCACAAGTAACACTCGTGAATTCGAGAGTTTTTTGCGATTGCTGAGCCAAGTTTAGGGTTTTCTCAAAACCCAGATTGATTTGAACTGAAGAGTTTGATCATGGCTCAGATTGAACGCTGGCGGCAGGCCTAACACATGCAAGTCGAGCGGATGAAGGTAGCTTGCTACCGGATTCAGCGGCGGACGGGTGAGTAATGCCTAGGAATCTGCCCGGTAATGGGGGATAACGTTTCGAAAGGAACGCTAATACCGCATACGTCCTACGGGAGAAAGCAGGGGACCTTCGGGCCTTGCGTTATCGGATGAGCCTAGGTCGGATTAGCTAGTTGGTGAGGTAATGGCTCACCAAGGCGACGATCCGTAACTGGTCTGAGAGGATGATCAGTCACACTGGAACTGAGACACGGTCCAGACTCCTACGGGAGGCAGCAGTGGGGAATATTGGACAATGGGCGAAAGCCTGATCCAGCCATGCCGCGTGTGTGAAGAAGGTCTTCGGATTGTAAAGCACTTTAAGTTGGGAGGAAGGGCAGTCAGTTAATACCTTGCTGTCTTGACGTTACCAACAGAATAAGCACCGGCTAACTTCGTGCCAGCAGCCGCGGTAATACGAAGGGTGCAAGCGTTAATCGGAATTACTGGGCGTAAAGCGCGCGTAGGTGGTTCAGCAAGTTGGATGTGAAAGCCCCGGGCTCAACCTGGGAACTGCATCCAAAACTACTGAGCTAGAGTACGGTAGAGGGTGGTGGAATTTCCTGTGTAGCGGTGAAATGCGTAGATATAGGAAGGAACACCAGTGGCGAAGGCGACCACCTGGACTGATACTGACACTGAGGTGCGAAAGCGTGGGGAGCAAACAGGATTAGATACCCTGGTAGTCCACGCCGTAAACGATGTCAACTAGTTGTTGGGTTCCTTGAGAACTTAGTAACGAAGCTAACGCGATAAGTTGACCGCCTGGGGAGTACGGCCGCAAGGTTAAAACTCAAATGAATTGACGGGGGCCCGCACAAGCGGTGGAGCATGTGGTTTAATTCGAAGCAACGCGAAGAACCTTACCTGGCCTTGACATGCAGAGAACTTTCCAGAGATGGATTGGTGCCTTCGGGAGCTCTGACACAGGTGCTGCATGGCTGTCGTCAGCTCGTGTCGTGAGATGTTGGGTTAAGTCCCGTAACGAGCGCAACCCTTGTCCTTAGTTACCAGCACGTTATGGTGGGCACTCTAAGGAGACTGCCGGTGACAAACCGGAGGAAGGTGGGGATGACGTCAAGTCATCATGGCCCTTACGGCCAGGGCTACACACGTGCTACAATGGTCGGTACAGAGGGTTGCCAAGCCGCGAGGTGGAGCTAATCCCACAAAACCGATCGTAGTCCGGATCGCAGTCTGCAACTCGACTGCGTGAAGTCGGAATCGCTAGTAATCGTGAATCAGAATGTCACGGTGAATACGTTCCCGGGCCTTGTACACACCGCCCGTCACACCATGGGAGTGGGTTGCTCCAGAAGTAGCTAGTCTAACCTTAGGGAGGGCGGTTACCACGGAGTGATTCATGACTGGGGTGAAGTCGTAACAAGGTAGCCGTAGGGGAACCTGCGGCTGGATCACCTCCTTAATCGAAGACTTCAGCTTCCTCATAAGCTCCCACACGAATTGCTTGATTCACTCGCGAAAGGCGATTGGGTCTGTAGCTCAGTTGGTTAGAGCGCACCCCTGATAAGGGTGAGGTCGGCAGTTCGAATCTGCCCAGACCCACCAATTGTCGTGGTGCGCAGGCTGATCGAAAGATGGGGCCATAGCTCAGCTGGGAGAGCGCCTGCTTTGCACGCAGGAGGTCAGGAGTTCGATCCTCCTTGGCTCCACCACTTAATCGCCAAGCTCAGAAATGAGTGCTTGTACTGCAACATGCAGTGCGAAACGAGCATTGATTTCTGGTCTTATCGCCAGACGTTCTTTAAAAATTCGGGTATGTGATAGAAGTAGACTGAATGATCTCTTTCACTGGTGATCATTCAAGTCAAGGTAAAATTTGCGAGTTCAAGCGCAAGTTTTCGGCGAATGTCGACATTCACGCACATAATCACAGTCAATCAGATCCTCGGATCACAGATTGCTTGGGGTTATATGGTCAAGTGAATAAGCGCATACGGTGGATGCCTTGGCAGTCAGAGGCGATGAAAGACGTGGTAGCCTGCGATAAGCTTCGGGGAGTCGGCAAACAGACTTTGATCCGGAGATCTCTGAATGGGGAAACCCACTCAGCATAAGCTGGGTATCTTGTACTGAATACATAGGTGCAAGAGGCGAACCAGGGGAACTGAAACATCTAAGTACCCTGAGGAAAAGAAATCAACCGAGATTCCCTTAGTAGTGGCGAGCGAACGGGGATTAGCCCTTAAGCTGCTTGGATTTTAGTAGAAGGCTCTGGAAAGTGCCGCCATAGTGGGTGATAGCCCCGTATACGAAAAGATCCTTGCAGTGAAATCGAGTAGGACGGAGCACGAGAAACTTTGTCTGAATATGGGGGGACCATCCTCCAAGGCTAAATACTACTGACTGACCGATAGTGAACCAGTACCGTGAGGGAAAGGCGAAAAGAACCCCGGAGAGGGGAGTGAAATAGAACCTGAAACCGTATGCGTACAAGCAGTGGGAGCCTACTTTGTTGGGTGACTGCGTACCTTTTGTATAATGGGTCAGCGACTTATATTCAGTGGCAAGCTTAACCGTATAGGGGAGGCGTAGCGAAAGCGAGTCTTAATAGGGCGTTTAGTCGCTGGGTATAGACCCGAAACCGGGCGATCTATCCATGAGCAGGTTGAAGGTTAGGTAACACTGACTGGAGGACCGAACCCACTCCCGTTGAAAAGGTAGGGGATGACTTGTGGATAGGAGTGAAAGGCTAATCAAGCTCGGAGATAGCTGGTTCTCCTCGAAAGCTATTTAGGTAGCGCCTCACGTATCACTCCAGGGGGTAGAGCACTGTTTCGGCTAGGGGGTCATCCCGACTTACCAAACCGATGCAAACTCCGAATACCTGGAAGTGTCAGCGTGGGAGACACACGGCGGGTGCTAACGTCCGTCGTGAAAAGGGAAACAACCCAGACCGTCAGCTAAGGTCCCAAAGTTGTGGTTAAGTGGTAAACGATGTGGGAAGGCTTAGACAGCTAGGAGGTTGGCTTAGAAGCAGCCATCCTTTAAAGAAAGCGTAATAGCTCACTAGTCGAGTCGGCCTGCGCGGAAGATGTAACGGGGCTCAAACCACACACCGAAGCTACGGGTTCATCCTTTGGATGAGCGGTAGAGGAGCGTTCTGTAAGCCTGTGAAGGTCAGTTGAGAAGCTGGCTGGAGGTATCAGAAGTGCGAATGCTGACATGAGTAACGACAATGGGAGTGAAAAACTCCCACGCCGAAAGACCAAGGGTTCCTGCGCAACGTTAATCGACGCAGGGTTAGTCGGTCCCTAAGGCGAGGCTGAAGAGCGTAGTCGATGGGAAACAGGTTAATATTCCTGTACTTCTAGTTACTGCGATGGAGGGACGGAGAAGGCTAGGCCAGCTTGGCGTTGGTTGTCCAAGTTTAAGGTGGTAGGTCGAATTCTTAGGCAAATCCGGGAATTCAAGACCGAGAGCTGATGACGAGCGTTCTTTTAGAATGCGAAGTGGTTGATGCCATGCTTCCAGGAAAAGCTTCTAAGCTTCAGGTAACTAGGAACCGTACCCCAAACCGACACAGGTGGTTGGGTAGAGAATACCAAGGCGCTTGAGAGAACTCGGGTGAAGGAACTAGGCAAAATGGCACCGTAACTTCGGGAGAAGGTGCGCCGGTGAGGGTGAATGACTTGCTCAGTAAGCCCACGCCGGTCGAAGATACCAGGCCGCTGCGACTGTTTATTAAAAACACAGCACTCTGCAAACACGAAAGTGGACGTATAGGGTGTGACGCCTGCCCGGTGCCGGAAGGTTAATTGATGGGGTTAGCGAAAGCGAAGCTCTTGATCGAAGCCCCGGTAAACGGCGGCCGTAACTATAACGGTCCTAAGGTAGCGAAATTCCTTGTCGGGTAAGTTCCGACCTGCACGAATGGCGTAACGATGGCGGCGCTGTCTCCACCCGAGACTCAGTGAAATTGAAATCGCTGTGAAGATGCAGTGTATCCGCGGCTAGACGGAAAGACCCCGTGAACCTTTACTATAGCTTTGCACTGGACTTTGAGCTTGCTTGTGTAGGATAGGTGGGAGGCTTTGAAGTGGAGACGCCAGTTTCCATGGAGCCATCCTTGAAATACCACCCTGGCAATCTTGAGGTTCTAACTCTGGTCCGTTATCCGGATCGAGGACAGTGTATGGTGGGTAGTTTGACTGGGGCGGTCTCCTCCTAAAGAGTAACGGAGGAGTACGAAGGTGCGCTCAGACCGGTCGGAAATCGGTCGCAGAGTATAAAGGCAAAAGCGCGCTTGACTGCGAGACAGACACGTCGAGCAGGTACGAAAGTAGGTCTTAGTGATCCGGTGGTTCTGTATGGAAGGGCCATCGCTCAACGGATAAAAGGTACTCCGGGGATAACAGGCTGATACCGCCCAAGAGTTCATATCGACGGCGGTGTTTGGCACCTCGATGTCGGCTCATCACATCCTGGGGCTGAAGCCGGTCCCAAGGGTATGGCTGTTCGCCATTTAAAGTGGTACGCGAGCTGGGTTTAGAACGTCGTGAGACAGTTCGGTCCCTATCTGCCGTGGACGTTTGAGATTTGAGAGGGGCTGACCTTAGTACGAGAGGACCGGGTTGGACGAACCTCTGGTGTTCCGGTTGTCACGCCAGTGGCACTGCCGGGTAGCTATGTTCGGAAAAGATAACCGCTGAAAGCATCTAAGCGGGAAACTTGCCTCAAGATGAGATCTCACTGAAGCCTTGAGCTTCCTGAAGGGTCGTCGAAGACTACGACGTTGATAGGTCGGGTGTGTAAGCGCTGTGAGGCGTTGAGCTAACCGATACTAATTGCCCGTGAGGCTTGACCATATAACACCCAAACAATCTGACAATTGTTGCGTGTGACAGGCCGAAAGCTTGCATGAACCGCAAATACCGAATAGAAACACCGCTATCACATACCTGATTCGGGATCGCGCCACGGCGAGATCCCAACCGAATTGCTTGACGACCATAGAGCGTTGGAACCACCTGATCCCATCCCGAACTCAGCAGTGAAACGACGCATCGCCGATGGTAGTGTGGGGCTTCCCCATGTGAGAGTAGGTCATCGTCAAGCACCTATACCAAACCCCCGATCAGCAAACGCTGGTCGGGGGTTTCTCTTTGCGCCGAAAATGAACGGCGGCGAGAGGCGTGCGCTACGATGCGGCAGGGGGGCGGCTGTCATTTCGCATAGCCAATCCTATGTACCCATGATGCCAACTGCACCTGTAGGCGTTTATGATGCCGCTCATGTCGAGTCGAGGTGTCTATCTTGCAACTATTACGATTGCTGGCCGATGGCCGCTTCCACTCAGGTGAAGAGCTGGGCACTGCGCTTGGTATCAGTCGCAGCGCAGTCTGGAAGCGCTTGCAGCAACTCTCAGCAGAGCATGTTCTTGTCCTGCACAAAGTGCGCGGCAAGGGATATCGTCTGGAGCAGCCGTTAAGCCTGCTGTCGGTTAGCGAACTCTCGGCGCGGTTGCCAAGTTTGACGCTCTGGGTAGAGGACTGCGTCGACTCCACGAATGCCATGGCATTGAAGAAGCTGGCAGAGCCCGCCGTCGCCCTTCCCTTTGCCATTCTGGCTGAGTCACAGAGTGCTGGTCGTGGCAGGCGTGGTCGACACTGGGTCAGTCCCTACGGGCAAAGCCTGTACCTTTCATATGCCATCCGTGTCGAGCGTGCAGCCCAGTTGCAGGCGCTGAGCCTGGTGGTGGGCCTTGCCGTCAGGCGTGCATTGCAGAGTTTCGGTGTGAGTAACGTAGGCTTGAAGTGGCCGAATGACCTGCTGGTTTCAGGTTGCAAGATTGCCGGCATTCTCCTCGAGCTCAGTGGTGACCCCGCCGATGTCTGTCATGTCGTGATTGGCATCGGCATCAACGCCAATCTGCTCGATGCCAATGGTATCGACCAGGCCTGGACTTCCGTGCAACGGGTCACCGGCTGCCCTGTCGACCGTAATGCACTGGCAGCAGTCCTGCTGGAGCAACTGGATTGTGTGCTTACCGAGCATCGCGAACACGGTTTTGCTGCCTTTCATGAGGAGTGGGAGGCGGGTCATCTATGGCAGGGGTGCGAGGTCCGGCTCACGAGCGGAGTGCATGAGATTGATGGCCGGGTGCTGGGGGTGACTCTGGATGGTGCCTTGCGGCTGCTCGTCGATGGAGTGGAGCGCACCTACAGTGGTGGGGAGCTGACTCTGAGGCTGAGACATGATTCTTGACCTGGACTGCGGCAATACCCTGATCAAGTGGCAGTTGCAGACTAACGGTCGAGTATTCGCCAGAGGGCGGGCGCTATCCGATCAGGAGCTGGTCAGGCAAGTCGGTTGCCAGCTGGACACGACGCCGCTGGACTTATGTCGCCTGGCCAGTGTCCGCAGTCCGGCAGAAACCCAAGAGCTGTTGGCGGTACTGCAGATGCATTACCCGCATGCCCGGTTGTTGCAGGCGACCGTGGTCGAGAGTTGTGCCGGTGTACACAATGGCTACCTAGAGCCCGGGCGACTTGGGCTGGATCGCTGGCTGGCGATGCTGGGCGCCTATCATGCCGCCCGGCAGGCTTGCCTGGTGCTCGATCTGGGCACGGCGGTGACCGCGGATTTGGTCGATGCGGCTGGCCGGCATCTGGGGGGCTATATCTGCCCCGGTCTGCCGCTGATGCGCACGCAATTGCAGACCCATACGCGGCGGATTCGTTATGACGAGCAGGAGGCGGCGCTCTCTCCCCAGGAGCTGCCGCCGGGTTGCAGTACGGCTGAGGCTGTCGAGCGTGGATGTATCCTGATGCTGCGGGGTTTCGTGCTTACCCAGTTGGAGCTTGCGCGCAGCTATTGGCAGGAGAGCTTCGAGGTGTTCCTGACCGGAGGCGATGCTGCCCTGGTTGCTGATCACATACCTGGCGTACGCCATGTGCCCGATCTGGTTTTTTCCGGGCTGGCCTTGGCTTGCCCGTTAGGTGGGGAGGTATAGCATGCGTGGCGTGGTCATCCTGGTGCTGGTGCTGAATCTGCTATTGCTGTCCTGGCACTGGCTGCGAGAGCCGTTGATGCCGGCAGTCGCCCCCGTGCTTCCCGAGCGCCCAGATACCCCGAGCCTGTCCCTGCTCAGTGAGTCTCCTGCAGGGGGGCGTCTGGAGGGATCCGTTGCCGACATTGCGGGATCCTGCTGGGAAGTTGGTGGTTTCGAGCGATTGGAGTTTGCTCGAGTGTTAGAGCACTTGCTAGGTGATAGCGTCGACCGGCAGATACTGGTGCGTGATCGGCAGGTGGGTGAGTGGTACTGGGTATATCTTCCACCCTTGCCTTCGCCTCAAGAGGCGCTGCGCTACCAAGAGGAATTGCGTGCTGCCGGGCTCGAAAGCCAGTTGATCGCAGAGGGAGCGCTAGCCAATGCTGTGGTGCTGGGCTTGTTCGGGCGTCGAGCCGATGCCGATGCTGTACTAATCCGCTTGAGGGCTTTGAAGTTGGCTGGTGAGATACGTGAAATCCCACGGCTGAGGCAGGAGTACTGGCTGCGCTTGCCAGAGGGTTCTCATGCGCTGGAGCGTCTGCGAGCTACCTCAGAATTTTCTGAGTTAAAACATCGAGTTAGCGCCTGCTCGGGGGTTGCAATCGAGAAATGACTCCCTTAGAATGCGCAGCACTTGAGGCTTGGCTGAAAGCCTGGCGAAAGTAGTCAAGCGAGTGAAAATAATCCTTGACTAAGTGTGGTAAGCAGGTAAAATACCACGCCATTCGGAGGGGTTCCCGAGCGGCCAAAGGGATCAGACTGTAAATCTGACGTCTACGACTTCGAAGGTTCGAATCCTTCCCCCTCCACCAGATTTAGCGTGAGCTGCAGGCTCCGCGGGTATAGTTCAGTGGTAGAACCTCAGCCTTCCAAGCTGATGATGCGGGTTCGATTCCCGCTACCCGCTCCAGTATGTTGTTCGTGCATAATGTTTGGCTCATGTAGCTCAGCTGGTAGAGCACACCCTTGGTAAGGGTGAGGTCAGCGGTTCAAATCCGCTCATGAGCTCCAGATCAGCAAAAGGCAGATACGAAGGTATCTGCCTTTTGCTTTTTGTGGCGGTTGTTTTACGCTGCTGGCTGCATGATTGGTGCGGACTGCAATGCGTAAAGAAGTTTGAGCCAGTGGTTGATCTTTTCAGGTTTCGCGGGTATATTCGTCGGCCTGACTCAGTTACAGGCCAGTAGCTCAATTGGCAGAGCGGCGGTCTCCAAAACCGCAGGTTGGGGGTTCGATTCCCTCCTGGCCTGCCAGATTTCTCAGGAAAATCTGGCGCCCTCATAAGGTCCTTGCAGATGAACGCCAAGGCAGAAAGCAAAGATTCCCGTCTCGATATCCTCAAATGGTCTGCGGTCGCCCTGCTGGTGGTCGTCGCTGTCGTGGGGAATCAGTATTTTTCGGCCGAGCCCATTCTGTATCGCGTGCTGGGTATCCTGCTGCTGGCCGGTGGCGCCGCCTTTGTGGCGCTGCAGACAGCCAAGGGGGATGCCTTCTTCACCCTAGTGAAGGAAGCGCGCGCCGAGATGCGCAAGGTCGTCTGGCCGACACGCCAAGAAACCACGCAGACCACCCTGATCGTAGTTGCCGTTGTGCTGGTTATGGCGCTGCTGCTGTGGGGGTTGGACTCGCTGCTCGGCTGGTCGGTTTCGTTGATCGTAGGTTAAGGGTGCATCGTGGCTAAGCGTTGGTATGTTGTGCATGCCTATTCCGGATACGAAAAGCATGTGATGCGCTCCCTGATCGAGCGCGTGAAGCTGGCCGGCATGGAAGAGCAGTTCGGCGAGATTCTTGTCCCCACCGAAGAGGTGGTGGAAATGCGGAACGGTCAAAAGCGCAAGAGCGAGCGCAAGTTCTTCCCCGGCTACGTGCTGGTGCAGATGGAAATGAATGAAGCGACCTGGCACCTGATCAAGGATACGCCGCGCGTCATGGGCTTCATCGGTGGTACGGCCGACAAGCCGGCGCCGATCACCGAGAAGGAAGCCGAAGCCATTCTGCGCCGTGTTGCCGATGGCAGCGATAAGCCGCGGCCGAAGACGCTGTTCGAGCCGGGTGAAGTGGTGCGCGTGGTCGATGGCCCGTTTGCCGACTTCAACGGCGTCGTCGAAGAGGTCAATTACGAAAAGAGCCGGATCCAAGTGGCTGTGCTCATTTTCGGTCGCTCCACTCCGGTGGAGTTGGAGTTCGGTCAGGTCGAGAAGGTTTGACCGATAGACGTCCCCGGCCCCGCAGCTCAAAGCTGCGGGGTTTTGTTGTCACTGGGGCAAAGCGAAAGCAAACGGGGAGCCGCAAGGCGCATGTACCCGCAACTGGAGTAGCAGATGGCTAAGAAGATTACGGCTTATATCAAGCTGCAAGTGAAGGCCGCGCAGGCCAACCCGTCGCCGCCGGTCGGTCCGGCCCTCGGTCAGCACGGCGTGAACATTATGGAGTTCTGCAAGGCGTTCAATGCCCGTACTCAGGGCATGGAGCCGGGCCTGCCGACTCCGGTGATCATCACCGTTTACAGCGACCGCAGCTTCACCTTTGAAACCAAGAGCACCCCGGCTGCCGTACTGCTGAAGAAAGCAGCTGGCGTGCAGAGCGGCTCCGCTCGCCCGAACACCCAGAAAGTCGGCACCGTGACCCGTGCGCAGCTGGAAGAGATCGCCAAGACCAAGCAGGCCGATCTGACTGCAGCTGATCTCGATGCGGCCGTGCGTACCATCGCCGGCTCCGCCCGTAGCATGGGCCTGAACGTGGAGGGTGTGTAATGGCTAAGCTGACCAAGCGCCAAAAGGCTATTGCCGAGAAAGTCCAGGCTGGCAAGCAGTACGGTTTCGAAGACGCCGCCCAGCTGCTGGCTGAGCTGTCTACCATCAAGTTCAAGGAATCCGTGGATATTGCCATCAATCTGGGCGTCGATCCGCGTAAATCCGACCAGGTCGTACGTGGCGCCACCGTGCTGCCGAACGGCACCGGCAAGAGCGTGCGCGTTGCCGTGTTCACCCAGGGTCCGGCTGCCGAGGCCGCTCTGGCTGCCGGCGCCGACCGCGTGGGCATGGACGACCTGGCTGCCGAAATGAAGGGCGGCGATCTGAACTATGACGTAGTCATCGCCTCTCCTGACGCGATGCGCGTGGTTGGTCAGCTGGGCCAGGTGCTCGGCCCGCGCGGCCTGATGCCGAACCCGAAGGTCGGTACCGTGACCCCGGACGTGGCCACTGCCGTGAAAAATGCCAAGGCCGGTCAGGTGCGCTTCCGTACCGACAAGAACGGTATCATCCACGCATCCGTGGGCAAGGTCGACTTCGAGCCGGCCAAGCTGAAGCAGAACGTCGAAGCCCTGCTGGCCGATCTGAAGCGCCTGAAGCCGTCCTCCTCGAAGGGCGTCTACGTCAAGCGCGTGACCCTGAGCACCACCATGGGTCCGGGTCTGCAGATCGACCAGGCTTCTCTCGACGCCTAAGTACTATAGGGCGAGGGCACGGCCTTCGCCCGAATCATTGGGGTCCCTGCCTGGCGGGGGCTATCCAAGACCGTAGGTGGCGCAAGCCTTAAATCACCGGCCTACGCAGATGGTGCTCCCGATTCGTTTGCCGAATCAGACACCAAAACGACGTCCGGCTCCGGTCGGACGAAACGGTAACATCCAGGAGTAAACCCGTGGCAATTAAGCTCGAAGACAAGAAGGCCATTGTCGCTGAAGTCAACGAGGCTGCCCAAGCTGCCCTGTCCGCTGTCGTGGCCGATGCCCGTGGCGTGACCGTAGGCGCCATGACCGGACTCCGTAAAGAGGCCCGCGCGGCCGGTGTGTACGTGAAAGTCGTGCGTAACACCCTGGCTCGTCGCGCCGTCGAGGGCACCCAGTTCGAGGTGCTGAACGACGTGTTCAAGGGCCCGACCCTGATTGCGTTCTCCAACGAGCATCCGGGCGCTGCCGCCCGTATCTTCAAGGAGTTCGCCAAGGGTCAGGACAAGTTCGAGATCAAGGCGGCTGCCTTCGAAGGCAAGTTCATCGCAGCCAATCAGATCGACGTGCTGGCAACTCTGCCGACCTACGACGAAGCCATTTCTCAGCTGATGAGCGTGATCCAAGGCGCTACCAGCAAGCTGGCTCGTACTCTGGCGGCGGTTCGCGACAAGAAGGAAGCCGAGGCTGCCTGAGGCGCCGCGGATCCTTTCACACCTTTTTTGTTAATAAGACCGCCCGTGGGCTGTCATCCAATACAGGAATAGAGTCATGGCTCTGACCAACGAAGATATCATCAACGCCGTTTCCGAAATGTCCGTGATGCAGGTTGTTGAACTGATCAAGGCGATGGAAGAGAAGTTCGGCGTGACCGCCGCTGCTGCCGTTGCTGCCGGCCCGGCTGCCGCTGCTGCCGCTGTCGAAGAGCAGACCGAGTTCACCATCGTTCTGGCCGAAGCTGGCGAGAAGAAGGTCAACGTCATCAAGGTCGTGCGCGAGCTGACCGGTCTGGGCCTGAAAGAAGCCAAGGCTGTCGTTGACGGCGCCCCGGGCGTGGTCAAGGAAGGCGCTTCCAAGGAAGAGGCCGAAGCTGCCAAGAAAGCCCTGGAAGAAGCTGGCGCCAAGGTCGAGCTCAAGTAAGCTGAGGCGACATTGCGTCGACAGCCCGGGCTACAGGTTTTGGGCTGATGGCTGGTGGCTTATGCCACCGGCCTTTTTCCGTTGTGGGTGGCCCGACATGGTCGACCACCCGCAGCGCGAAACTCCCACCGCATGCGGTGGCGGCAAACCGAGGGTTTGCACGATTTTCCGGCTACTCCCGTCGGAGAGGCCAAACAAGCAGGTGACCAAGCTGGGGAACGCTGATGGCTTACTCATACACTGAGAAAAAACGTATCCGCAAGGACTTTAGCAAGTTGCCGGACGTCATGGATGTGCCGTATCTGCTGGCCATTCAACTGGATTCGTACCGTGAATTCCTGCAGGCGGGCGCCAGCAAGGAGCATCTCCGCGACGTCGGCCTGCATGCGGCCTTCAAGTCCGTTTTCCCGATTATCAGCTATTCCGGCAATGCCGCCCTGGAATACGTCGGCTATCGCCTGGGCGAGCCGGCATTTGACGTCAAGGAATGCGTGCTGCGCGGCGTGACCTTTGCCGTACCGCTGCGGGTGAAAGTGCGTCTGATCATTTTCGACAAGGAATCGTCGAGCAAGGCAATCAAGGACATCAAGGAGCAGGAAGTCTACATGGGGGAAATCCCCCTGATGACCGAGAACGGTACCTTCATCATCAACGGTACCGAGCGCGTCATCGTTTCCCAGCTGCACCGCTCGCCGGGCGTGTTCTTCGACCACGACCGCGGCAAGACCCACAGCTCGGGCAAGCTGCTGTACTCCGCACGCATCATTCCCTACCGCGGCTCCTGGCTGGACTTCGAGTTCGATCCCAAGGACTGCGTGTTCGTGCGTATCGACCGTCGCCGCAAGCTGCCGGCCTCGGTGCTGCTGCGTGCGCTGAACTACGGCACCGAGGAGATCCTCGATGCCTTCTATGACACCAACGTCTTCAACCTGCGCGACCAGTCGGTCAGCCTGGAGCTGGTGCCGCAGCGCCTGCGTGGCGAGATCGCCGGTTTCGACATCAAGGACGAGGGCGGCAAGGTCATCGTCGAGCAGGGTCGCCGGATCACCGCGCGGCACATCAACCAGCTGGAAAAGTCCGCCATCAAGGAGCTGGACGTTCCGCTGGACTACGTGCTCGGCCGCACCCTGGCCAAGGCCATCGTCCACCCGGCCACCGGCGAGATCATCGCCGAGTGCAACACCGAACTGACCACCGACCTGCTGGCCAAGATCGCCAAGGCCCAGGTGGTGCGCATCGAGACGCTGTACACCAACGAGATCGACTGCGGTCCGTTCGTCTCCGATACCCTGAAGATCGACTCGACTTCCAATCAGCTGGAAGCGCTGGTCGAGATCTACCGGATGATGCGTCCCGGCGAGCCGCCGACCAAGGACGCCGCCGAGACCCTGTTCAACAACCTGTTCTTCAGCGCCGAGCGTTACGACCTGTCCGCGGTCGGCCGCATGAAGTTCAACCGTCGCATCGGTCGCGAAGAGATCGAAGGCCCGGGCGTGCTCAGCCGCGAAGACATCGTCGCCGTGCTGAAGACCCTGGTCGACATCCGTAACGGCAAGGGCATCGTCGACGACATCGACCATCTCGGTAACCGCCGCGTGCGTTGCGTCGGCGAGATGGCCGAAAACCAGTTCCGTGTCGGCCTGGTGCGCGTCGAGCGCGCGGTCAAGGAACGCCTGTCGATGGCCGAAAGCGAAGGCCTGATGCCGCAGGACCTGATCAACGCCAAGCCGGTGGCCGCCGCGATCAAGGAGTTCTTCGGTTCCAGCCAGCTGTCGCAGTTCATGGACCAGAACAACCCGCTGTCGGAGATCACCCACAAGCGCCGCGTTTCCGCGCTTGGCCCGGGCGGTCTGACCCGCGAGCGCGCCGGCTTCGAAGTCCGCGACGTACACCCGACCCACTACGGCCGCGTGTGCCCGATCGAAACGCCGGAAGGCCCGAACATCGGCCTGATCAACTCGCTGGCCACCTACGCGCGCACCAACCAGTACGGCTTCCTGGAAAGCCCGTACCGCGTGGTCAAGGGCGGCCAGGTGACCGACGAGATCGTCTTCCTGTCGGCGATCGAGGAAGCCAACCACGTCATCGCCCAGGCTTCGGCGACCCTCAACGAGCAGGGTCAGCTGGTCGACGAGCTGGTGGCCGTGCGTCACCTCAACGAATTCACCGTGAAGGCGCCGGAAGACGTCACCCTGATGGACGTTTCGCCCAAGCAGGTGGTTTCCGTCGCGGCCTCGCTGATTCCGTTCCTCGAGCACGACGACGCCAACCGCGCGCTGATGGGTTCGAACATGCAGCGTCAGGCCGTGCCGACCCTGCGTGCCGACAAGCCGCTGGTGGGTACCGGCATGGAGCGCAACGTCGCCCGTGACTCCGGCGTCTGCGTGGTGGCCCGTCGCGGCGGCGTGATCGACTCGGTCGACGCCAGCCGCATCGTGGTGCGCGTCAACGACGACGAGGTCGAGACCGGCGAAGCGGGTGTCGACATCTACAACCTGACCAAGTACACCCGTTCCAACCAGAACACCTGCATCAACCAGCGCCCGCTGGTCAGCAAGGGCGATCAGGTGGCGCGCGGCGACATCATGGCCGACGGCCCGTCCACCGACATGGGCGAGCTGGCACTGGGTCAGAACATGCGCGTGGCGTTCATGCCGTGGAACGGCTTCAACTTCGAAGACTCCATCTGCCTGTCCGAGCGCGTGGTCCAGGAAGACCGCTTCACCACCATCCACATCCAGGAACTGACCTGCGTGTCGCGCGACACCAAGCTCGGCCCGGAGGAGATCACCGCGGACATCCCGAACGTCGGCGAGGCTGCGCTGAACAAGCTGGATGAGGCGGGCATCGTCTACGTCGGTGCCGAGGTGCAGGCCGGCGACATCCTGGTCGGCAAGGTCACCCCGAAAGGCGAGACCCAGCTGACTCCGGAAGAGAAGCTGCTGCGCGCGATCTTCGGCGAGAAGGCGTCCGACGTGAAGGACACCTCCCTGCGCGTGCCGACCGGCACCAAGGGCACCGTGATCGACGTCCAGGTGTTCACCCGCGACGGCGTGGAGCGCGACTCGCGCGCCCTGTCGATCGAGAAGATGCAGCTCGACGAGATCCGCAAGGACCTCAACGAGGAGTTCCGTATCGTCGAAGGCGCCACCTTCGAGCGTCTGCGCAGCGCCCTGGTCGGCCAGAAGGCCGAAGGCGGTCCGGCGGGCCTGAAGAAGGGCGCCGAGATCAGCCACGAGTACCTCGACGGCCTCGAGCGCGGCCAGTGGTTCAAGCTGCGCATGGCCGACGAGGCGCTGAACGAGCAGCTGGAGAAGGCCCAGGCCTACATCTCCGACCGCCGTCAGCTGCTCGACGACAAGTTCGAGGACAAGAAGCGCAAGCTGCAGCAGGGCGACGATCTGGCGCCGGGCGTGCTGAAGATCGTCAAGGTCTACCTGGCGATCAAGCGCCGCATCCAGCCGGGCGACAAGATGGCCGGCCGTCACGGTAACAAGGGTGTGGTCTCGGTGATCATGCCGGTGGAAGACATGCCGCACGACGAGCATGGCACGCCGGTGGACATCGTCCTCAACCCGCTGGGCGTACCGTCGCGGATGAACGTCGGGCAGATCCTCGAAACCCACCTGGGCCTCGCGGCCAAGGGCCTGGGCGAGAAGATCCAGCGCATGCTCGAAGAGCAGCGCAAGGTCGCCGAGCTGCGCGAGTTCCTGCACCAGGTCTACAACGAGATCGGCGGTCGCCGCAAGGAAGAGTTGGATGCCTTCAGCGATGCCGAGATCCTCGATCTGGCCAGCAACCTGCGCAAGGGTGTGCCGATGGCTACCCCGGTGTTCGATGGCGCCGAGGAAACCGAGATCAAGGCCATGCTGCGCCTGGCCGATCTGCCGGACAGCGGTCAGATGCAGCTGTACGACGGTCGTACCGGTAATGCCTTCGAGCGCAAGACCACCGTCGGCTACATGTACATGCTCAAGCTGAACCACCTGGTCGACGACAAGATGCACGCGCGTTCCACCGGCTCCTACAGCCTGGTCACCCAGCAACCGCTGGGCGGCAAGGCGCAGTTCGGTGGCCAGCGTTTCGGGGAGATGGAGGTCTGGGCGCTGGAAGCCTATGGCGCCGCCTACACCCTGCAGGAAATGCTGACCGTCAAGTCGGACGACGTGAACGGCCGTACCAAGATGTACAAGAACATCGTGGATGGCGATCACCGCATGGAGGCCGGCATGCCCGAGTCCTTCAACGTGCTGATCAAGGAAATCCGTTCCCTCGGCATCGACATCGAGCTGGAATCCGAATAAACCGCGACGCGTACCGCTGGCAGGCGTGCCTGCCAGCGGCTCCGTGAGGAGGAAAGGCCTTGAAAGACCTGCTTAACCTTTTGAAAAACCAGGGTCAGATCGAAGAGTTCGATGCCATCCGTATCGGCCTGGCGTCGCCCGAGATGATCCGCTCCTGGTCCTTCGGCGAAGTGAAGAAGCCGGAGACCATCAACTACCGTACCTTCAAGCCCGAGCGTGACGGCCTGTTCTGCGCCAAGATCTTCGGCCCGGTGAAGGACTACGAGTGCCTGTGCGGCAAGTACAAGCGCCTCAAGCACCGCGGCGTGATCTGCGAGAAGTGCGGCGTGGAAGTCGCTCTGGCCAAGGTGCGCCGCGAGCGCATGGGTCACATCGAACTGGCTTCGCCGGTCGCCCACATCTGGTTCCTCAAGTCGCTGCCGTCGCGCATCGGCCTGCTGCTGGACATGACCCTGCGCGACATCGAGCGCGTGCTCTACTTCGAGAGCTACGTGGTCATCGAGCCGGGCATGACCCCGCTGGAGAAAGGCCAGCTGCTCAACGACGAGCAGTACTTCGAGGCTCTCGAGGAGCACGGCGACGACTTCGACGCGCGCATGGGCGCCGAGGCGGTCTTCGAGCTGCTTGCCGGCATCGATCTGGAGCACGAGATCGACCGTCTGCGCGAGGAAATCCCGCAGACCAACTCCGAGACCAAGATCAAGAAGCTGTCCAAGCGCCTCAAGCTGATGGAAGCCTTCCAGGGTTCGGGCAACAAGCCGGAGTGGATGGTGCTGACCGTCCTGCCGGTGCTGCCGCCGGACCTGCGCCCGCTGGTGCCGCTGGACGGTGGCCGCTTCGCGACCTCCGACCTGAACGACCTGTACCGCCGGGTGATCAACCGCAACAACCGCCTCAAGCGCCTGCTCGATCTGGCTGCGCCGGACATCATCGTGCGCAACGAGAAGCGCATGCTGCAGGAAGCCGTGGACGCCCTGCTGGACAACGGCCGTCGCGGCCGTGCCATCACCGGCTCCAACAAGCGCCCGCTGAAGTCGCTGGCCGACATGATCAAGGGCAAGCAGGGCCGCTTCCGTCAGAACCTGCTCGGCAAGCGCGTCGACTACTCCGGTCGTTCGGTGATCACCGTCGGCCCGACCCTGCGCCTGCACCAGTGCGGTCTGCCGAAGAAGATGGCCCTGGAGCTGTTCAAGCCGTTCATCTTCGGCAAGCTCGAAGCGCGCGGCATGGCCACCACCATCAAGGCGGCCAAGAAGATGGTCGAGCGCGAGCTGCCCGAGGTCTGGGACGTGCTGGCCGAGGTGATCCGCGAACATCCCGTGCTGCTCAACCGTGCACCGACCCTGCACCGTCTGGGTATCCAGGCGTTCGAGCCGGTGCTCATCGAAGGCAAGGCGATCCAGCTGCACCCGCTGGTCTGCGCCGCGTACAACGCCGACTTCGACGGTGACCAGATGGCCGTGCACGTGCCGCTGACGCTGGAAGCCCAGCTGGAAGCGCGCGCGCTGATGATGTCCACCAACAACGTGCTGTCGCCCGCCAACGGCGAGCCGATCATCGTGCCGTCCCAGGACGTGGTTCTGGGTCTGTACTACATGACCCGCGAGGCGGTGAACGCCAAGGGCGAGGGTCGCGTGTTCGCCGACCTGCAGGAAGTCGACCGGGTGTTCCGCGCCGGCGAAGTGTCCCTGCACGCCCGCGTCAAGGTGCGTATCAACGAGGTGATCAAGGATCGCGACAGCGGCGAGATCACCCGCAACACCCGCATCGTCGACACCACCGTCGGCCGCGCGCTGCTGTTCCAGGTTGTTCCGGCCGGCCTGCCGTTCGACGTGGTCAACCAGTCGATGAAGAAGAAGGCGATCTCCAAGCTGATCAACCACGCCTATCGCGTGGTGGGTCTGAAGGACACCGTGATCTTCGCCGATCAGCTGATGTACACCGGTTTCGCCTATTCGACCATTTCCGGTGTGTCGATCGGCGTCAACGACTTCGTCATCCCCGACGAGAAGGCGCGCATCATCGATGCGGCCACTGCCGAGGTGAAGGAAATCGAAACCCAGTACGCCTCCGGCCTGGTGACCCAGGGCGAGAAGTACAACAAGGTCATCGACCTCTGGTCGAAGGCCAACGACGAAGTCTCCCGCGCGATGATGGCCAACCTCTCCAAGGAGCGGGTGGTCAACGCCAAGGGCGAGGAGGAGGAGCAGGACTCCTTCAACTCGATGTTCATGATGGCCGACTCCGGTGCGCGGGGCTCCGCGGCGCAGATCCGTCAGCTGGCCGGCATGCGCGGCCTGATGGCCAAGCCGGACGGCTCGATCATCGAAACGCCGATCACCGCGAACTTCCGTGAAGGCCTGAACGTACTGCAGTACTTCATCTCCACCCACGGTGCCCGTAAGGGTCTGGCGGATACCGCGCTGAAGACCGCGAACTCCGGTTACCTGACCCGTCGTCTGGTCGACGTGGCCCAGGATCTGGTGGTCACCGAGATCGACTGCGGCACCGAGCACGGTCTGCTGATGACCCCGCACATCGAAGGCGGCGACATCGTCGAGCCGCTCGGCGAGCGCGTGCTTGGCCGTGTGGTGGCCCGCGACGTGTGCAAGCCCGGTACCGAAGAGGTGATCGTTCCGACCGGCACCCTGATCGACGAGTCGTGGGTCGAGTTCCTCGAGCTGAACAGCGTCGACGAAGTGATCGTGCGTTCGCCGATCACCTGCGAGACTCGCTACGGCATCTGCGCCAAGTGCTATGGCCGCGATCTGGCCCGTGGCCACCGGGTCAACATCGGCGAAGCGGTCGGCGTCATCGCCGCCCAGTCGATCGGCGAGCCGGGTACCCAGCTGACCATGCGTACCTTCCACATCGGTGGTGCGGCGAGCCGGAGTGCGGCTCAGGACAGCATCCAGGTGAAGAACGGCGGTGCGATCCGTCTGCACAACCTGAAGCACGTCGAGCGTACCGACGGCGCGTTGGTGGCTGTGTCCCGCTCCGGCGAGCTGGCGGTAGCCGACGAGTTCGGGCGCGAGCGCGAGCGCTACAAGCTGCCCTACGGTGCGGTCATTTCCGTGAAGGAAGGCGACAAGGTCGAAGCTGGCGCCATCGTCGCCAAGTGGGATCCGCACACCCACCCGATCATCACCGAGATGGCCGGTACCGTGACCTTCGTCGGCATGGAGGAGGGCATCACCGTCCGCCGTCAGACCGACGAGCTGACCGGCCTGACCAACATCGAGGTGATGGACCCCAACGAGCGTCCGGCGGCCGGTCGCGAGATCCGTCCGGCGGTCAAGCTGGTCGACGCCAATGGCAAGGAGCTGCTGCTGCCGGGTACCGACGTGCCGGCCCAGTACTTCCTGCCGGCCAAGACCCTGGTCAACCTGTCCGACGGCGCCAAGGTGAGCGTGGGTGACGTGGTCGCACGTATCCCGCAGGAAACCTCGAAGACCCGCGACATCACCGGTGGTCTGCCGCGCGTCGCCGACCTGTTCGAGGCGCGCCGTCCGAAGGAGGCGTCGATCCTCGCCGAGATCAGCGGCACCATCAGCTTCGGCAAGGAAACCAAGGGCAAGCGTCGCCTGGTGATCACTCCCACCGACGGCAGCGAGCCCTACGAGGCGCTGATTCCGAAGTGGCGTCACCTCAACGTCTTCGAAGGCGAACAGGTGAACCGCGGCGAAGTGATCTCCGACGGTCCGAGCGATCCGCACGACATCCTGCGCCTGCTGGGCGTCAGTGCGCTGGCCAAGTACATCGTCAACGAGATCCAGGACGTGTACCGCCTGCAGGGTGTGAAGATCAACGACAAGCACATCGAAACCATCCTGCGCCAGATGCTGCGCAAGGTCGAGATTGCCGAGTCGGGCGACTCCAGCTTCATCAAGGGCGACCAGATGGAGCTGACCCAGGTGCTTGAAGAGAACGAGCGTCTGGCGGCGGACGACAAGTTCATCGCCAAGTACGAGCGCGTCCTGCTGGGCATCACCAAGGCCTCGCTGTCCACCGAGTCGTTCATCTCCGCGGCCTCCTTCCAGGAGACTACCCGCGTCCTCACCGAGGCGGCGGTCACCGGCAAGCGCGACTACCTGCGCGGCCTGAAGGAGAACGTGGTGGTGGGGCGTCTGATCCCGGCCGGTACCGGCCTGGCCTACCACAGCGAGCGCAAGCGCAAGCGCGAAGCCGACAAGCCGCAGCGCGTCAGCGCCAGCGAAGTCGAGGCCGCGCTGAGCGAAGCGCTGAACTTCGGCGAGAAGTGAGGGTTGCCCCGGGGCGTCCGACGGGTGCCCCGGGGGTTGCCTTGACTGTACCTGTCAAGGCCTTTAGACTCTTGTACCCCTTAATCTCGCGGGGCGTCTTGCTTCGCGAAATTTTTGTGTCGAAAGACGATCAGTGGAGCTAGTAGATGGCAACTATCAACCAGCTGGTGCGCCAGCCGCGCAAGCGCGTCACCGAAAAGAGTGACGTGCCGGCGCTGCAGAACTGCCCCCAGCGCCGCGGCGTTTGCACCCGTGTTTACACCACCACCCCGAAGAAGCCGAACTCGGCGCTGCGTAAGGTCTGCCGTGTGCGCCTGACCAACGGCTACGAAGTCGCTTCCTACATCGGCGGTGAAGGCCACAACCTGCAGGAACACAGCGTCGTGCTGATCCGCGGCGGCCGTGTAAAAGACCTTCCGGGTGTGCGTTATCACACCGTGCGCGGTTCGCTGGATACCTCCGGCGTGAAGGACCGTAAGCAGGGTCGTTCGAAGTACGGCGCCAAGCGTCCGAAGTAATCTTCCATCCATTTTTTGTCGAGTCGATAAGAGTAAGGTCGGGCAAGTCCCGGGCTAACCTGAAGACCGTTTGAGGGCTTATCAATGCCAAGACGTCGTGTAGCGGCCAAGCGTGAAATCCTGGCCGATCCGAAGTACGGAAGCCAGATTCTGGCCAAGTTCATGAACCACGTGATGGAAAGCGGCAAGAAGGCCGTGGCCGAGCGCATCGTTTACGGCGCGCTGGACACCGTCAAGCAGCGCAAGAACGTCGACCCCCTGGAAACCTTCGAGAAAGCACTCGACGCCATCGCTCCGCTGGTCGAAGTGAAGTCCCGTCGTGTCGGCGGTGCTACCTACCAGGTTCCGGTCGAAGTTCGTCCGTCCCGTCGCAACGCTCTGGCCATGCGCTGGCTGGTAGATTACGCGCGCAAGCGTGGTGAGAAGTCCATGGCCCTGCGCCTGGCTGGTGAGCTGATTGATGCCGCCGAGGGCAAGGGTGCTGCGGTGAAGAAGCGTGAAGACGTGCACCGTATGGCCGAAGCCAACAAGGCCTTCTCGCACTACCGTTTCTAAGACTTGCGCGTCTAACCCAGCGAGGACCCAACAGTGGCCCGTACGACTCCTATCAATCTCTACCGTAACATCGGTATCTGCGCCCACGTGGACGCAGGCAAGACCACCACCACCGAGCGGGTGCTGTTCTATACCGGTGTTAACCACAAAATGGGTGAAACCCACGACGGCGCCTCGACCACCGACTGGATGGTTCAGGAGCAGGAGCGTGGTATCACCATCACCTCCGCTGCGGTCACTGCCTTCTGGCAGGGTTCCCAGAAGCAGTTCAAGAACCACCGCGTCAACGTGATCGATACCCCCGGCCACGTGGACTTCACCATCGAAGTGGAGCGCTCCCTGCGCGTGCTCGACGGTGCTGTCGTGGTGTTCTGCGGCACCTCCGGCGTTGAGCCGCAGTCGGAAACCGTATGGCGTCAGGCCAACAAGTACGGCGTGCCGCGTATCGTCTACGTCAACAAGATGGACCGCCAGGGCGCCAACTTCCTGCGCGTGGTCGAGCAGATCAAGAAGCGCCTGGGTCACACCCCGGTACCGCTGCAGCTGCCGATCGGTGCCGAGGAAAACTTCGAGGGTCAGATCGACCTGATGAAGATGAAGGCGATCTACTGGAACGAAGAAGACAAGGGCACCACCTACCGCGAGGAAGAGATTCCCGCCGAGCTGGCTGACCTGGCCGCCGAATACCGCTCCAACATGGTCGAGGCGGCTGCCGAAGCCAACGAAGAGCTGATGAACAAGTATCTCGAAGAGGGCGACCTGTCCGTCGAAGAGATCAAGGCTGGTCTGCGTCAGCGCACCATCGCCTGCGAAATCGTTCCGGCCGTCTGCGGCTCGTCGTTCAAGAACAAGGGCGTGCCCCTGGTTCTCGACGCGGTGGTCGAATTCCTGCCGGCGCCGACCGACATCCCGGCCATCAAGGGTGTTCACCCGGATGACGAGGAGAAGGTCGACGAGCGTGTGGCTTCCGATGACGCCCCGTTCGCTGCCCTGGCGTTCAAGATCGCTACCGACCCGTTCGTTGGCACCCTGACCTTCACCCGCGTCTACTCGGGCTTCCTCAGCTCCGGCGACTCGGTGCTGAACTCGGTCAAGGGCAAGAAGGAACGCGTTGGCCGGATGGTGCAGATGCACGCCAACCAGCGCGACGAGATCAAGGAAGTGCGCGCCGGCGACATCGCCGCACTGATCGGCATGAAGGACGTCACCACCGGTGACACCCTGTGCTCGATCGAAAATCCGATCATCCTCGAGCGTATGGACTTCCCGGAGCCGGTGATCTCGGTTGCCGTCGAGCCGAAGACCAAGGCTGACCAGGAGAAGATGGGTATCGCTCTGGGTCGCCTTGCTCAGGAAGACCCCTCGTTCCGCGTCAAGACCGACGAAGAAACCGGCCAGACCATCATCTCCGGCATGGGTGAGCTGCACCTGGACATCCTTGTCGACCGTATGCGTCGCGAGTTCAACGTCGAGGCCAACATCGGCAAGCCGCAGGTGGCTTACCGTGAAGCGATCCGCAACAAGTGCGAGATCGAAGGCAAGTTCGTTCGTCAGTCCGGCGGTCGTGGCCAGTTCGGTCACTGCTGGATCCGCTTCGAGCCGTCCGACGAAGGTCAGGAAGGTCTCGAGTTCAAGAACGAAGTCGTGGGCGGTGTGGTTCCGAAGGAATACATCCCGGCGATCCAGAAGGGTATCGAAGAGCAGATGAAGAACGGCGTCGTCGCCGGCTATCCGCTCATCGGCCTGAAGGCAACCGTGTTCGACGGTTCCTACCATGACGTTGACTCCAACGAAATGGCGTTCAAGATCGCGGCCTCCATGGCGACCAAGCAGCTGGCCCAGAAGGGTGGTGCCGTCCTGCTCGAGCCGATCATGAAGGTCGAGGTGGTGACTCCGGAAGACTACATGGGCGACGTGATGGGCGACCTGAACCGTCGTCGCGGCCTGATCCAGGGTATGGACGACAGCGTCTCCGGCAAGGTGATCCGCGCCGAGGTGCCGCTGGGCGAGATGTTCGGTTACGCTACCGACGTCCGCTCGATGTCCCAGGGTCGTGCGAGCTACTCCATGGAGTTCTCGAAGTACTCCGAGGCTCCGGCGAACATCGCCGAAGCCATCGTCAAGAAACAAGGCTGATTCAGTCCTTTAAGCTAAGAGGTTCACTGTCGTGGCTAAAGAGAAATTCGAACGTAACAAACCGCACGTCAACGTCGGCACCATCGGTCACGTTGACCATGGCAAGACCACTCTGACCGCAGCCCTGACCCGCGTTTGCGCCGAAGTCTTCGGCTCGGGCGGCGTCTCCAAGGGTTACGACCAGATCGACAACGCGCCGGAAGAAAAGGCTCGTGGTATCACCATCAACACCTCCCACGTTGAGTACGATTCCCCGGTTCGCCACTACGCGCACGTCGACTGCCCGGGTCACGCCGACTACGTGAAGAACATGATCACCGGTGCCGCCCAGATGGACGGCGCTATCCTGGTCTGCTCCGCTGCTGACGGCCCCATGCCGCAGACCCGCGAGCACATCCTGCTGTCCCGTCAGGTTGGCGTTCCCTACATCGTCGTGTTCCTGAACAAGGCTGACATGGTCGACGACGCCGAGCTGCTGGAACTGGTCGAGATGGAAGTTCGCGACCTGCTGTCCACCTACGACTTCCCGGGCGACGACACCCCGATCATCGTCGGTTCCGCGCTGATGGCGCTGAACGGCGAAGACGACAACGGCATGGGCACCACCGCCGTCAAGACCCTGGTCGAGACCCTGGACTCCTACATTCCGGAGCCGGTGCGTGCCATCGACCAGCCGTTCCTGATGCCGATCGAAGACGTGTTCTCGATCTCCGGTCGCGGTACTGTGGTGACCGGTCGTGTCGAGCGCGGCATCGTCAAGGTTCAGGAAGAAGTCGAGATCGTCGGTATCCGTCCGACCACCAAGACTACCTGCACCGGCGTGGAAATGTTCCGCAAGCTGCTCGACGAAGGTCGTGCTGGCGAGAACGTCGGCGTGCTGCTGCGCGGCATCAAGCGTGAAGACGTCGAGCGTGGTCAGGTTCTGGCCAAGCCGGGCACCATCAAGCCGCACACCAAGTTCGAAGCCGAAGTGTACGTGCTGTCCAAGGAAGAAGGCGGTCGTCACACTCCGTTCTTCAAGGGCTACCGTCCGCAGTTCTACTTCCGTACCACCGACGTGACCGGTAACTGCGAACTGCCGGAAGGCGTCGAGATGGTCATGCCGGGCGACAACGTCAAGATGGTTGTCACCCTGATCGCTCCGATCGCCATGGAAGACGGCCTGCGCTTCGCGATCCGCGAAGGCGGTCGTACCGTTGGCGCCGGCGTGGTTGCCAAGGTCATCGAGTAATCGACGATCTGCTGTAAGTGGTAGAGAGGGCCCCCGCACCGCGGGGGTTTTCTCGTTTACTGCCCATTGGTTGACACCCTCCGGGGGCGTCCGTACAATTGCGCCTCCTTTTACCGGGCGCAGTCCGTCTGGTGGGAATAGCTAGAGTCTGAGGTCAAAATGCAAAACCAACAAATCCGTATTCGGTTGAAGGCTTTTGACCACCGCCTGATCGATCAATCCACCCAGGAAATCGTGGAAACCGCGAAACGTACTGGTGCTCAGGTCCGTGGTCCGATCCCCCTGCCGACCCGCAAGGAGCGGTTCACCGTGCTGGTTTCCCCGCACGTCAACAAGGATGCGCGTGATCAGTACGAAATTCGTACTCACAAGCGCGTACTCGACATCGTTCAGCCGACCGACAAGACCGTCGACGCGCTGATGAAGCTCGACCTTGCTGCCGGTGTCGAAGTGCAAATCAGCCTCGGCTGAGATCCGCCTGCGGATTTCGGTCGTGTAACGCTCTGAAATGGGCGGCCATAGCGGGTGAAAGCCCCGTACACTCAAGAGGTTAAAGACATGACTATTGGTGTAGTCGGTCGCAAGTGCGGCATGACCCGCATTTTCACCGAAGATGGTGTCTCTATTCCGGTTACGGTCATTGAAGTCGAGCCGAATCGCGTCACCCAGTTCAAGAACGAAGAAAGCGATGGCTATCGCGCCGTACAGGTGACTGTCGGCGAGCGTCGCGCCTCCCGTGTGACCAAGGCCCAGGCCGGTCACTTTGCCAAGGCCAGCGTTGCTGCAGGTCGCACCGTCATGGAGTTCCGTCTCGAAGACGGCGAGTTCCAGGCTGGCGATCAGCTCACCGTTGAGCAGTTCCAGGCGGGCCAGCTGGTCGACGTGACCGGTCAGTCCAAGGGTAAGGGTTTTGCCGGTACCATCAAGCGCTGGAACTTCCGCGGCCAAGATAATACCCACGGCAACTCCGTTTCCCACCGTGTCCCGGGTTCCATCGGCCAGTGCCAGACTCCTGGTCGAGTGTTCAAGGGCAAGAAGATGTCCGGCCACATGGGCGCCGAGCGCGTGACCGTGCAGTCCCTGGAAGTTGTTCGTGTCGATGCCGAGCGTAACCTGCTGCTGGTCAAGGGCGCTGTCCCGGGTGCCACTGGTGGTGACGTGATCGTGCGTCCGGCTGCCAAGGCTTAAGGGGGATTCGAAAGATGCAACTGAATGTGAACGGTGCGCAGGCGATCGAAGTCTCCGAGCGTACCTTTGGTGGCGAATTCAACGAGACCCTGGTTCACCAGGCCGTTGTTGCCTACATGGCTGGTGGCCGTCAGGGCACCCGTGCGCAGCTGACCCGCTCCGAAGTGCGTGGTGGTGGCAAGAAGCCGTGGCGTCAGAAGGGTTCGGGCCGCGCCCGTGCCGGCTCCATCCGCAGCCCCATCTGGCGCTCGGGTGGCGTGACCTTCGCCGCCAAGCCGCAGGACCACTCGCAGAAGCTCAACAAGAAGATGTACCGTGCCGCCCTGCGCTCGATCCTGAGCGAGCTGGTGCGTCAGGAGCGTCTGGTCGTGGTTGAAGATTTCGCCGTGGAAGCGCCGAAGACCAAGGCCCTGGTGAGCAAGCTGGGCGGTCTGGGTCTGAACGACGTGCTGATCGTGACCGACTCGCTGGACGAGAACCTGTACCTGGCAGCCCGCAATCTGCCGCACGTCGACGTGCGCGACGTACAGGGCTCCGACCCGGTCAGCCTGATCGCCTACGACAAGGTGCTGGTCACCGTGTCCGCCGTGAAGAAATTCGAGGAGCTGCTGGGATGAACCAGGAACGCGTATTCAAAGTGCTGCTTGGCCCGCACATCTCCGAGAAGGCCACCACCCTTGCCGATGGCAAGAGCCAGTTCGTTTTCAAGGTTGCCACCGATGCAACCAAGCTGGAAATCAAGAAGGCCGTCGAGTCCCTGTTCAGCGTCAAGGTGGAGCGCGTCAGCACCCTGAACGTCAAGGGCAAGACCAAGCGCACCGCCCGTGGTTTCGGCAAGCGCAGCGACTGGAAAAAAGCGTACATCGCTCTCCAGGCCGGTCAGGACCTCGATTTCGCCAGCAGCGCTGAGTAAGGTAGGAGTGCATCATGGCAATCGTTAAATGCAAGCCGACTTCCGCTGGCCGTCGTTTCGTGGTCAAGGTGGTCAATGCCGACCTGCACAAGGGCGCTCCGTACGCTCCGCTGGTCGAGAAGAAGAGCAAGACCGGTGGTCGTAACAACAACGGCCGCATCACCACCCGTCACATAGGTGGCGGTCACAAGCAGCACTATCGTCTGGTCGATTTCCGTCGCAACGACAAGGATGGCATCCCCGCCACCGTCGAGCGTATCGAATACGATCCGAACCGTACTGCGCACATCGCTCTGCTGAAGTACGCCGACGGCGAGCGTCGTTACATCATCGCCCCGAAGGGCGTGAGTGCCGGCGATCAGCTGGTGGCAGGTGCCCATGCGCCGATCAAGGCCGGCAACAGCCTGCCGCTGCGCAACATCCCGGTCGGTTCCACCGTTCACGGTATCGAGCTGAAGCCGGGTAAGGGCGCACAGATCGCCCGCTCCGCCGGTGCTTCCGTGCAGCTGGTGGCCCGCGAAGGCGCCTACGTGACCCTGCGTCTGCGCTCCGGCGAGATGCGCAAGGTCCTGGCCGAGTGCCGTGCGACCCTGGGCGAAGTCTCGAACTCCGAGCACAGCCTGCGTTCCCTGGGCAAAGCCGGTGCCAAGCGCTGGAAAGGTATCCGTCCGACCGTCCGTGGCGCCGCCATGAACCCGGTCGACCACCCGCATGGCGGTGGTGAAGGTCGTACCTCCGGTGGTCGTCATCCGGTGTCGCCGTGGGGCTTCCCGACCAAGGGCGCGAAGACCCGCACCAACAAGCGCACCGACAACATGATTGTCCGTCGTCGCAAGTAATTAGAGGGATACGACAGTGCCGCGTTCTCTGAAAAAAGGTCCGTTTATCGATCTTCACCTGATCAAGAAGATCGAAGTTGCGGTGGAAAAGAACGACCGTAAGCCGATCAAGACCTGGTCGCGTCGTTCGATGATTCTGCCGCAGATGGTCGGTCTGACCATCGCCGTGCATAACGGTCGCCAGCATGTCCCGGTTCTCGTGAACGAAGACATGGTCGGCCACAAACTGGGCGAGTTCGCCGCTACCCGCACCTATCGCGGGCACGTGGCCGACAAGAAAGCCAAGCGTTAAGGGGTGAGGAAATGGAAGTAGCCGCTAAGTTGTCGGGCGCTCGCATCTCCGCCCAGAAAGCCCGCTTGGTCGCCGACCAGATCCGCGGGAAGAAGGTGGGCGAGGCGCTCAACCTGCTGGCATTCAGCAGCAAGAAAGCCGCCGCAATCATCAAGAAAGTGCTGGAGTCGGCCGTGGCCAACGCCGAGCACAACGAAGGCGCAGACGTTGACGACCTGAAGGTCTCCACCGTCTTCGTCAACGAAGGGCGCTCGCTGAAGCGCATCATGCCGCGCGCCAAGGGCCGTGCTGATCGCATCGTCAAGCGGTCTTGCCATATCACTGTCAAGGTTGCGGACAAGTAACGGAGTCGATCAGATGGGTCAGAAAGTACATCCCACTGGCATTCGCCTGGGCATCGTCAAGGAGCACACCTCGGTCTGGTATGCAGATAAGCGCACTTACGCCGACTATCTGTTCACCGACCTGAAGGTTCGTGAATACCTCCAAGACAAACTAAAAAGCGCGTCCGTGAGCCGCATCGACATCGCTCGTCCGGCTCAGACTGCACGCATCACCATCCACACCGCTCGTCCCGGCATCGTGATCGGCAAGAAGGGTGAGGATGTTGAGAAGCTGCGTCAGGAACTGACCAAGCAAATGGGTGTGCCCGTGCACATCAACATCGAAGAGATCCGCAAGCCGGAACTCGACGCCATGTTGGTTGCACAAAGTGTTGCTCAGCAGCTGGAGCGTCGCGTGATGTTCCGTCGCGCCATGAAGCGCGCCGTACAGAACGCCATGCGCATTGGTGCCAAGGGCATCAAGATCCAGGTGAGTGGTCGTCTGGGTGGCGCCGAAATCGCCCGTACCGAATGGTACCGCGAAGGTCGCGTCCCGCTGCACACCCTGCGTGCAGACATCGACTACAACACCTACGAAGCGCACACCACCTACGGTGTGATCGGTGTGAAGGTTTGGATCTTCAAGGGCGAGGTCATCGGTGGCCAGCACGAAGAGCTCAAGCCGGCAGCACCCGCTCCGCGTAAAAAAGCTGCTAAGTAAGAGGAGTACGCAACATGCTGCAACCTAAGCGTACGAAATTCCGCAAGCAGATGACCGGCCACAACCGTGGCCTGGCTCAGCGCGGCAGCAAGGTCAGCTTCGGCGAGTTCGCCCTGAAAGCTGTCAGCCGCGGTCGTCTGACTGCACGTCAAATCGAAGCCGCACGTCGTGCCCTGACTCGTCACGTCAAGCGTGGTGGCAAGATCTGGATCCGCGTGTTCCCCGACAAGCCCGTTACCAAGAAGCCCCTGGAAGTGCGTATGGGTAAAGGTAAGGGTGGGGTCGAGTACTGGGTAGCCCTGATTCAGCCGGGCAAGGTTCTGTACGAGATCGAGGGTGTTTCCGAAGAGCTGGCTCGCGAGGCGTTCGCGCTGGCCGCTGCAAAGCTGCCGCTCGAGACCACCTTTGTTAAGCGGACGGTGATGTGATGAAAGCGAACGAACTTCGTGAAAAATCCGTTGAGCAGCTGAACGAGCAACTGCTCGGCCTGCTGCGCGACCAGTTCAATCTGCGCATGCAGAAAGCAACTGGCCAGTTGGGGCAGTCTCACCTGCTCTCGCAAGTGAAGCGCGATATCGCTCGCGTGAAAACTGTGCTCAACCAGCAAGCAGGTAAGTAATCATGGCTGAAGCTCAGAACACCGTCCGTACGCTGACCGGCAAAGTCGTCAGCAACAAAATGGACAAGACCATCACCGTTCTGATCGAGCGTCGCGTCAAGCACCCGATCTACGGTAAATACGTGAAGCGTTCGACCAAGCTGCACGCTCACGACGAGACCAACCAGTGCCGCATGGGTGACCTGGTCACCATTCGCGAGACTCGTCCGCTTGCCAAGACCAAGGCCTGGACCCTGGTTGAGATTGTTGAGCACGCGGTGGAAGTCTAAGAGACTAAGGGTCGGAGAAAGTTATGATTCAGACTCAATCCATGCTTGACGTCGCCGACAACAGCGGTGCACGTCGCGTCATGTGCATCAAGGTGCTCGGCGGCTCGCACCGTCGCTACGCCGGCATCGGTGACATCATCAAGGTAACCGTGAAGGAAGCGATTCCGCGCGGCAAGGTGAAAAAAGGCCAGGTGATGAGCGCTGTGGTAGTGCGTACTCGTCACGGCGTGCGTCGTCCGGATGGTTCGATCATCCGTTTCGACGGTAACGCTGCGGTCCTGCTGAACAACAAGCAGGAGCCCATCGGCACCCGTATCTTTGGCCCGGTGACTCGTGAACTTCGCGGTGATAAGTTCATGAAGATTGTCTCCCTGGCCCCCGAAGTGCTCTAAGGAGTAGCCGTCATGCAAAAGATTCGTCGTGACGACGAAGTCATCGTCATCGCCGGCAAGGACAAGGGCAAGCGTGGCAAGGTGCTGAAGGTGCTGGCCGACGACCGTCTGGTCGTGGGTGGCATTAACCTGATCAAGCGCCACACCAAGCCGAACCCCATGCTGGGCGTTCAAGGCGGTATCGTCGAGAAAGAAGCGCCGCTGCACGTTTCCAACGTTGCGATCTTCAACGGCGAAACCAACAAGGCTGACCGCGTTGGTTTCAAGGTCGAAGACGGCAAGAAAATTCGTGTCTTCAAGTCCACCCAGAAGCCGGTTGGCGCTTGAGAATCATAGGTAAATCACCATGGCACGATTGAAAGACATTTATCGGAACGAAATCGCTCCCAAGCTGAAAGAAGAGCTTCAGCTGGGCAACGTGATGGAAACTCCGCGCATCACCAAAATCACCCTGAACATGGGTCTCGGCGAAGCGATCGGTGACAAGAAGATCATCGAAAACGCTCTCGGCGACATGGAAAAGATCGCCGGCCAAAAGCCGGTGGTCACCTATGCCCGCAAGTCGATCGCTGGCTTCAAGGTTCGCGAAGGCTGGCCGATCGGCATCAAGGTGACCCTGCGTGGCGATCGCATGTACGAGTTCCTGGATCGCCTGCTCTCCATCTCCCTGCCGCGCGTGCGTGACTTCCGCGGCCTGAGTGCCAAGTCCTTCGACGGCCGTGGCAACTACAGCATGGGCGTGAAAGAGCAGATCATCTTCCCGGAAATCGATTACGACAAGATCGACGCGCTGCGTGGGATGGACATCACCCTGACCACCACCGCCCGCAACGATGATGAAGGTCGTGCGCTGCTGCGCGCCTTCAAATTCCCGTTCCGTAACTGAGTGGAGTAGGAACATGGCCAAAACTAGCATGAAGAACCGTGAGCTGAAGCGTCAGCTGACGGTTGCGAAGTACGCCAAGAAGCGTGCTGAGCTGAAAGCTGTCATTGCCAGCCCCAACTCCACTCCGGAGCAGCGCTGGGAAGCCCTGGTAGCCCTGCAGAAGCAGCCGCGTAACGCGTCGGCCAGCCGTCTGCGCAACCGCTGCCGTATCACCGGTCGTCCGCACGGCTACTACCGCAAGTTCGGCCTCAGCCGTATCAAGCTGCGCGAAGCTGCCATGCGCGGTGATGTGCCGGGTCTGGTCAAGGCCAGCTGGTAAGAAGTCCTTGGGCGCGGTGTCCTCCGCGTCTTGGGCAAAACGAATCAAGCCCCTCATGGGGCTTGATTCGTTTTTGATCAATCTCTAGAATGTCTGGCTCGCCTGAGTCTGGCTTTCTTGCCCGGCTGCGGGCACACATGGCCGCAAGGCTTTTTTTTGTTTCAGGAGCATCAAGCCCATGAGTATGCAGGACCCGTTAGCGGACATGCTAACTCGTATCCGTAATGCCCAGATGGCTGAGAAGACCGTGGTAAGCATGCCGTCTTCCAAGCTGAAGGCAGCTGTCGCCAAGGTTCTGAAGGACGAAGGCTACATCGCGGATTTCCAGGTCAGCGGCGACGTCAAGCAGCAGCTGTCCATCGAACTCAAGTACTTCGAAGGCAAGCCGGTCATCGAAGAGCTGAAGCGCGTGAGCCGTCCGGGCCTGCGCCACTACAAAGGTGTCGAGCAGCTGCCGAAAGTTCGCGGCGGTCTCGGCGTTTCCATCGTCTCCACCAACAAGGGTGTGATGACGGATCGTGCTGCTCGCGCTGCCGGTGTCGGCGGCGAAGTGCTCTGCACCGTATTCTAAGGGGGGATCGGCATGTCTCGCGTTGCTAAGAACCCCGTCAAGCTGCCTGCCGGCGTTGAAGTCAAGCTGGCCGGCCAGCAGCTTTCGGTGAAGGGTGCCAAGGGCGCTCTGGAGCTGAAGGTGCATCCTTCGGTGGAAGTGATTCAGGAAGAAGGCGAGCTGCGCTTCGCTGCCCGTAACGGCGATCAGCAGACTCGCGCCATGGCCGGTACCACCCGCGCCCTGGTGAACAACATGGTGGTGGGTGTCAGCCAAGGCTTCGAGCGCAAGCTGCAGCTGGTTGGCGTCGGCTACCGTGCCCAGGCCAAAGGCAGCGTGCTGTCGCTGGCCCTCGGCTTCTCGCATCCGGTCGAGTACGAGCTGCCGGAAGGCGTTACCGCCGAAACTCCGAGCCAGACCGATATCCTGATCAAGGGTATCGACAAGCAGGTGGTCGGTCAGGTGGCTGCTGAGATCCGCGATTTCCGCCGTCCGGAGCCTTACAAAGGCAAGGGCGTCCGTTACGCTGACGAAGTGGTCCGTCGTAAAGAAGCCAAGAAGAAGTAGGGCATAGCAAATGAGCGACAAGAAAGTAATCCGTCTGCGTCGCGCTCGCCAGGCACGCCTGAAGATGCGCGAGCTGGAGGCCGTACGCCTTTGCGTGTACCGCTCTTCCCAGCACATGTACGCCCAGGTCATCTCGGCCGACGGCGGCAAGGTCCTGGCCAGTGCATCGACTCTGGACAAAGAGCTGCGTGGCGAAGCCACCGGCAACGTCGAAGCAGCCAAGAAGGTCGGCCTGCTGGTAGCCGAGCGTGCGAAAGCCGCTGGCGTGACCAAGGTGGCTTTCGACCGTTCTGGCTTCAAGTACCACGGTCGTGTCAAGGCACTGGCCGATGCTGCTCGTGAAGGCGGGCTGGAGTTCTAAGTTATGGCGAACAACGAGCAGAAGCGCGACGAAGGCTACATCGAGAAGCTGGTTCAGGTTAACCGCGTTGCCAAGACCGTGAAGGGCGGCCGTATCTTCACCTTCACCGCGCTGACCGTGGTCGGTGACGGCAAAGGTCGCGTCGGTTTCGGTCGCGGCAAGTCCCGCGAAGTGCCGGCCGCCATCCAGAAGGCGATGGAAGCTGCGCGTCGCAACATGATCCAGGTGGATCTGAACGGCACTACCCTGCAGTACCCGATCAAGTCCGCCCATGGCGCCTCCAAGGTGTACATGCAGCCGGCTTCGGAAGGTACCGGTGTCATCGCCGGCGGCGCCATGCGTGCCGTGCTGGAAGTGGCAGGTGTCCACAACGTTCTGGCCAAGTGCTACGGTTCGACCAACCCGGTGAACGTGGTGTACGCCACCTTCAAGGGTCTGAAGAACATGCAGTCTCCGGACTCCGTGGCGGCCAAGCGTGGCAAGAGCGTCGAGGAGATTCTCTGATCATGTCGAATGCCAAGATCAAGGTCACGCTGATCAAGAGCGTGAACGGCCGTCTGGCCAACCACAAGGCGTGCGTCAAGGGTCTCGGCCTGCGTCGCATCAACCACACCGTAGAAGTCCTGGACACCCCCGAAAATCGCGGGATGATCAACAAGGCCTACTACCTGCTGCGTGTGGAGGGTTAATCCATGCAACTGAACGATCTGCGTTCCGCACCGGGCGCCCGTCGCGAAAAGCTGCGTCCGGGCCGTGGTATCGGTAGCGGTCTGGGCAAGACCGGCGGCCGTGGCCACAAGGGTCAGACTTCCCGCTCCGGCGGCAAGATTGCTCCGGGCTTCGAAGGCGGCCAGCAGCCGCTGCACCGTCGTCTGCCGAAGTTCGGCTTCACCTCGCTGAAGGCCATGGATCGTGCGGAAGTTCGCACCTCCGAGCTGGCCAAGGTCGAAGGTGATGTCGTGACCCTGCAGGCGCTGAAGGATGCCAACGTGATCAACCAGAACGTGCAGCGTGTGAAAGTCATGCTGTCCGGCGAGGTTGTTCGTGCGGTCACCCTGAAAGGCATCGCCGTCACCAAGGGTGCGCGCGCGGCCATCGAAGCAGCTGGCGGCAAAATCGAGGACTAAATGGCTAAGCAAGGTGCTCTCTCCGCGCTCAGCAATGGCGGGCTGTCCGAGCTCTGGGCTCGTTTGCGTTTCCTGTTCATGGCGATCATCGTCTATCGGATCGGCGCGCACATTCCGGTGCCTGGAATCAATCCGGACCGTCTCGCCGAGCTGTTCCGACAGAACGAGGGGACCATTCTTAGCCTGTTCAACATGTTTTCCGGCGGTGCGCTGGAGCGCATGAGCATCTTTGCGCTGGGGATCATGCCGTACATTTCGGCATCGATCATCATGCAGCTCATGACCGCGGTCAGCCCGCAGCTGGAGCAGTTGAAGAAGGAAGGTGAGGCTGGCCGTCGCAAGATCAGCCAGTACACCCGCTACGGTACTGTAGTCCTGGCGCTGGTCCAGGCCATCGGCATGTCCGTTGGTCTGGCCGGTCAGGGCGTGGCCTTCAGCGCCGACTTCGGCTTCCACTTCATGGCGGTCACCACCTTCGTGGCGGGCGCGATGTTCATGATGTGGCTGGGCGAGCAGATCACCGAGCGCGGCATCGGCAACGGCATTTCGATGCTGATCTTCGCCGGTATCGTCGCAGGTCTGCCGTCGGCGATCGGGCAGTCCTTCGAGTCCGCGCGCCAGGGCGATATCAACATCTTCGCCCTGATCGCCATCGGCTTGCTGGCGGTAGCGATCATCGGTTTCGTGGTGTTCATCGAGCGCGGCCAGCGTCGCATCGCGGTGCATTACGCCAAGCGTCAGCAGGGCCGCAAGGTCTTTGCGGCGCAGACCAGTCACCTGCCGCTGAAGGTGAACATGGCTGGCGTGATCCCGGCGATCTTCGCCAGTAGCATCCTGCTGTTCCCGGCGTCCCTGGGCGCCTGGTTCGGTCAGGGCGAAGGCATGGGCTGGATGCAGGACATCGCGCAGGCCATCGCGCCCGGTCAGCCGTTGAACATTCTGCTGTTTAGTGCAGGGATCATCTTCTTCTGCTTCTTCTACACGGCGCTGATGTTCAACCCCAAGGACGTGGCGGAAAACCTGAAGAAATCCGGTGCCTTCATTCCGGGTATCCGTCCCGGCGAGCAGTCCGCGCGCTACATCGATGGTGTGCTGACCCGCTTGACCATGTTCGGTGCTCTGTACATGACGGCCGTGTGCCTGCTGCCCCAGTTCCTGGTGGTGGCGGCCAACGTGCCGTTCTATCTTGGCGGGACCTCGTTGCTGATCGTCGTAGTGGTTGTGATGGACTTCATGTCCCAAGTACAATCCCACCTCGTTTCGCACCAGTACGATTCCCTGATGAAGAAAGCCAACCTGAAGGGCTATGGCAGCGGCATGCTCCGCTAATCCACCCGTAAGGTTCGAGGAGTTGGTGATGAAAGTTCGTGCATCGGTCAAGAAGCTGTGCCGCAACTGCAAGATCATCCGTCGCGACGGCGTCGTGCGCGTGATCTGCAGCGCGGAGCCGCGCCACAAGCAGCGCCAAGGCTGAGTGTGATCTGCGAACCAACCCGGCAGCTAGTGCGCTGCCGGGTTGATTATTTGTTTCTACAGCGCTAACATCCTGCGCCTTTTCTTGGCTTCCGGGGCGCGGATAGCTGTCACTTGGAGTTTTTCTGAATGGCCCGTATTGCAGGCGTCAACATTCCGGATAACAAACACACTGTTATCTCGCTGACCTACATCTATGGTGTCGGTCGCACTACCGCACAGAGCATCTGTGCCGCTACCGGTGTCAACCCGGCGGCGAAGATCAAGGATCTCTCCGACGAGCAGATCGAGCAGCTGCGTGGCGAAGTCGCCAAGCTCACCACCGAAGGTGACCTGCGCCGCGAAATCAACATGAACATCAAGCGTCTGATGGATCTGGGCTGCTACCGCGGTCTGCGTCATCGTCGCGGTCTGCCGGTTCATGGTCAGCGCACCAAGACCAACGCCCGTACCCGCAAGGGTCCGCGCAAGCCGATCCGCAAGTAATCGCATCCGCGAATCGACAGGAATCTAGTCATGGCAAAACCTGCTGCTCGTCCTCGTAAAAAAGTCAAAAAGACAGTGGTTGATGGCATCGCCCACATCCACGCGTCGTTCAACAACACCATCGTGACCATCACCGACCGTCAGGGCAACGCTCTGTCCTGGGCGACCTCGGGTGGTTCCGGCTTCCGTGGCTCGCGCAAGAGCACTCCGTTCGCTGCCCAGGTGGCTGCCGAGCGCGCCGGCCAGGCCGCTCTGGAGTACGGTCTGAAGAACCTCGACGTCAACGTCAAGGGTCCCGGTCCGGGTCGCGAATCCGCTGTGCGTGCTCTGAACGCCTGCGGCTACAAGATTGCCAGCATCACCGACGTGACGCCGATCCCGCACAACGGGTGCCGTCCGCCGAAGAAGCGTCGCGTGTAATAGGAGACAGTGAAGAATGGCTCGTTACATTGGTCCCAAATGCAAACTGTCCCGTCGCGAAGGCACTGACCTGTTCCTGAAGAGCGGCGCCCGCGCTCTGGAATCCAAGTGCAACATCGAAGCGGCTCCCGGTATCCACGGCCAGCGTCGTGGTCGCCTGTCCGAGTACGGCACCCAGCTGCGTGAAAAGCAGAAAGTCCGTCGTATCTACGGCGTGCTGGAGCGTCAGTTCAGCGGTTACTACAAGGAAGCTACCCGTCGCAAGGGTTCGACCGGCGAGAACCTGCTGCAGCTGCTCGAGTGCCGTCTGGACAACGTGGTCTACCGCATGGGCTACGGTGCTACCCGCGCCGAATCCCGTCAGCTGGTTTCCCACAAGGCCATCACCGTCAACGGTCAGACCGTGAACATCCCCTCCTTCCAGGTCAAGGCTGGCGATGTGGTTGCCGTTCGCGAGAAAGCCAAGAATCAGCTGCGTATCGCCCAGGCTCTCGAGCTGTGCGCCCAGCGCGGCCGCGTTGAGTGGGTGGAAGTCGATGCCGAGAAGAAGTCCGGTGTGTTCAAGAGCGTACCGGCTCGCAGCGACCTGTCCGCTGACATCAACGAAAACCTGATTGTCGAGCTCTACTCGAAGTAAGAGCTAGAAAATAGGTGCATCCATGCAGAGTTCGGTAAATGAGTTTCTGACCCCGCGTCATATCGACGTTCAGGTGGTCAGCCCGACCCGCGCCAAGATCACGCTCGAGCCTCTCGAGCGCGGTTTTGGTCACACACTGGGCAACGCGCTGCGTCGCATCCTGTTGTCCTCCATGCCTGGCTGCGCAGTGGTTGAGGCTGAAATCGATGGCGTACTCCACGAGTACAGCGCCATCGAGGGTGTGCAGGAAGATGTCATCGAGATCCTGCTCAACCTGAAAGGCCTGGCCATCAAGCTGCACGGTCGTGATGAAGTGACGCTGACCCTGGCGAAGAAGGGCCCGGGTGCGGTGACCGCTGCCGATATTCAGCTGGATCATGATGTCGAGATCGTCAACCCCGATCACGTGATCGCCCATCTGGCGGACAATGGCGCACTGAACATGCGCCTGAAGGTCGCTCGTGGCCGTGGCTACGAGCCGGCCGACGCCCGCCAGAGCGACGAGGACGAAAGCCGTTCGATCGGCCGTCTGCAGCTCGATGCCTCGTTCAGTCCGGTTCGCCGCCTGGCCTACGTGGTGGAAAGCGCCCGTGTCGAGCAGCGCACCAACCTGGACAAGCTGGTCCTCGACCTGGAGACCAACGGCACCCTCGATCCCGAAGAGGCGATTCGTCGTGCCGCGACCATCCTGCAGCAGCAGCTGGCCGCGTTCGTCGACCTCAAGGGTGACAGTGCCCCGGTGGTGGAAGAGCAGGAAGACGAGATCGATCCGATCCTGCTGCGTCCCGTCGACGATCTGGAACTGACCGTGCGTTCGGCCAACTGCCTGAAGGCGGAGAACATCTACTACATCGGTGACCTGATCCAGCGCACCGAAGTGGAGCTGCTCAAGACGCCGAACCTGGGCAAGAAGTCCCTGACCGAGATCAAGGACGTTCTGGCCTCCCGCGGTCTTTCCCTCGGCATGCGCCTCGACAACTGGCCGCCGGCAAGTCTGAAAAAGGATGACAAGGCGACTGCCTGATCGTCCCTGATAACCGAACTCTAGGTTTGGTAAGGAATTTCAATCATGCGTCATCGTAAAAGTGGCCGTCACCTGAGCCGCACCAGTGCGCACCGCAAAGCCATGTTCCAGAACATGGCGGTGTCGCTGTTCGAACACGAGCTGATCAAGACCACCCTGCCCAAGGCGAAAGAGCTGCGTCGCGTTGCCGAGCCGCTGATCACCCTGGCCAAGGAAGACAGCGTCGCCAACCGTCGTCTGGCTTTCGACCGCACCCGCTCCAAGGCTGCAGTCGGCAAGCTGTTCAACGAGCTGGGCAAGCGCTACGCCAACCGTCCGGGCGGCTACCTGCGCATCCTCAAGTGCGGTTTCCGCGCTGGCGACAACGCGCCCATGGCGTATGTCGAGCTGGTCGACCGTCCGGTCGGCGGTGCTGTGGAAGCAGCTGCCGAGTAAGATCGGGTGATATGCAGAAAACCGGGCCTCGTGCCCGGTTTTTTGTGCCCGGCGAAAAGCGCTGGCTTGACCGCGGCGCCGGTCGGGTCGAGCATAGATTGGCTATCGATTCATTCAGGAAGCGCGACCATGAAAGGCCATGCCGACGTCATCGACTATCTGAAGACCCTGCTCAAGGGCGAACTGGCCGCGCGCGACCAGTACTTCATCCACTCGCGGATGTACCAGGACTGGGGACTGACCCGCCTCTACGAGCGCCTCAACCACGAGATGGAGGAGGAGACCCAGCACGCCGACGCGCTGCTGCAGCGCATCTTGTTCCTCGAAGGCGCCCCGGACATGACTCCCGACGCCCTGCGGGTCGGCAGCACGGTGCCGGAGATGCTGCGCATCGACCTGGAACTGGAGTATCAGGTGCGCGCCGCGCTGGCCAAGGGCATCGCCCTCTGCGAGCAGCATCAGGACTACGGCAGCCGCGACATCCTGCTGGCCCAGCTCAAGGATACCGAGGAAGACCACGCCTACTGGCTGGAGACTCAGCTCGGCCTGATCGAGCGCATCGGCCTGCAGAACTACCTGCAGGCGCAGATGTAGTCCGGCAGGCGCAGTACCCGACGCCCCGCATTGCGGGGCGTCGTCGTTTTCGGTCTCAGCCGCGGCAGCGCTCCAGCAGCGGGGCGAGGAAGCGTCCGGTGTGCGAGTGCGCCATGCTGGCGACCTGCTCGGGCGTACCCGTGGCGATGATCTGTCCGCCGCGCGAGCCGCCCTCGGGGCCGAGGTCGACCAGCCAGTCGGCGGTCTTGATCACGTCGAGGTTGTGCTCGATCACCACCACGGTGTTGCCGTGGTCGCGCAGACGGTGCAGCACGTCGAGCAGCTGCTGGATGTCGGCGAAGTGCAGGCCGGTGGTCGGCTCGTCGAGGATGTACAGGGTCTTGCCGGTGTCGCGCTTGGACAGCTCGCGGCTCAGCTTGACCCGCTGCGCCTCGCCGCCGGACAGGGTGGTGGCGCTCTGGCCGAGCTTGATGTAGGCGAGCCCCACGTCGATCAGGGTCTGCAGCTTGCGCGCCACCGCCGGCACCGCGTCGAAGAATTCGCGGGCCTCCTCGATGGTCATCTCCAGCACCTCGTGGATGCTCTTGCCCTTGTACTTCACCTCCAGGGTCTCGCGGTTGTAGCGCTTGCCCTTGCACACGTCGCACGGCACGTAGACGTCCGGCAGGAAGTGCATTTCCACCTTGATCACCCCGTCGCCCTGGCAGGCCTCGCAGCGTCCGCCCTTGACGTTGAAGGAGAAGCGCCCCGGGCCGTAGCCGCGCGAGCGCGACTCCGGCACCCCGGCGAACAGTTCGCGGATCGGGGTGAACAGCCCGGTGTAGGTGGCCGGGTTGGAGCGCGGCGTGCGGCCGATCGGGCTCTGGTCGATGTCCACCACCTTGTCGAGGTGCTCGAGCCCTTCGAGGCGCTCGTGGGGTGCCGCCTCCAGCGACTCGGCGCCGTTCAGCGCGGTCGCCGCCAGCGGGTACAGGGTGTTGTTGATCAGCGTCGACTTGCCCGAGCCGGACACCCCGGTGACGCAGGTGAGCAGGCCGACGGGCAGCTCCAGATCGACGCTCTGCAGGTTGTTGCCGCGCGCGCCCTTGAGCCGCAGCAGCTTCTGGGGGGCGACCGGCGTGCGCCGGGCGGGGTAGCGGATCTGCGTCCGCCCGGACAGGTACTGGCCGGTCAGCGAGTCGGGATGGGCCATCACCTCGGCGGGGGTGCCCTGGGCGACGATGCGCCCGCCGTGCACGCCGGCGCCGGGGCCGATGTCGATCACGTGGTCGGCCAGGCGGATGGCGTCCTCGTCGTGCTCGACCACGATCACCGTGTTGCCCAGGTCGCGCAGGTGGGTGAGGGTGGCCAGCAGGCGTTCGTTGTCGCGCTGATGCAGGCCGATGCTCGGCTCGTCGAGGATGTACATCACCCCGACCAGGCCGGCGCCGATCTGGCTGGCCAGGCGGATGCGCTGCGCCTCGCCGCCGGACAGGGTATCGGCGCTACGCTCCAGGGTCAGGTAGTCGAGGCCGACGTTGACCAGAAACTGCAGGCGCTCGCGGATCTCCTTGAGGATCTTCGCGGCGATCTCGCCGCGCCGGCCGCTCAGGCTCAGCTCGGCGAAATAGGCGCAGGCCTCGCCCACCGGCAGGGCGCTGACCTGCGGCAGGGTCTTGTCGCCGACCCACACGTGCCGCGCTTCGCGGCGCAGGCGCGCGCCGCGGCAGTCCGGGCAGGCGTGGGTGCTGAGCAGCTTGCCCAGCTCCTCGCGCACGCTGTTCGATTCGGTCTCGCGGTAGCGGCGTTCCAGGTTGGGCAGGATACCCTCGAACGGGTGCGAGCGGCGGACGATGTCGCCGCGGTCGTTGAGGTAGCGGAACTCCAGCGCTTCGCGGCCGCTGCCGTGCAGCAGCACCTTCTGCGCCGCCGCCGGCAACTGCTCGAAGGGCGCTTCCAGATCGAAACCGTAGTGTGCGGCCAGTGCGGCGAGCATCTGGAAGTAGTAGACGTTGCGCCGGTCCCAGCCGCGGATCGCGCCCTCGGCCAAGCTCAGCTTGCCGTTGACCAGCCGGCGCGGATCGAAGAACTGCTTCACCCCCAGACCGTCGCAACTCGGGCAGGCGCCGGCCGGGTTGTTGAAGGAGAACAGCTTGGGCTCCAGCTCGCCGATCGCGTGGCCGCAGTGCGGGCAGGCGAAGCGCGCCGAGAAGACGATCTCCTCGCCGTCGTCGCCCTCCATGGGCGCGACCCAGGCGATGCCGTCGGCCAGCTTGAGGGCGGTCTCGAAGGACTCGGCGAGGCGCTGCTGCAGGTCGCCGCGGACCTTGAAGCGGTCGACCACCACCTCGATGCTGTGCTTCTTCTGCTTGTCGAGCCTGGGCAGCTCGTCCAGCTCAAAGAGCGTGCCGTCGACCCGCGCGCGGACGAAGCCCTGGGCGCGCAGCTCCTCGAACAGTGCCAGGTGCTCGCCCTTGCGCTCGCGCACCACCGGGGCGAGCAGCATCAGCCGGCGGCCCTCGGGCAGGGCCAGCACCTGATCGACCATCTGGCTGACGGTCTGCGCCTCCAGCGGCACGTCGTGCTCGGGGCAGCGCGGGGTGCCGACGCGGGCGTAGAGCAGGCGCAGGTAGTCGTGGATCTCGGTGATGGTGCCCACCGTCGAGCGCGGGTTGTGCGAGGTGGACTTCTGCTCGATGGAGATCGCCGGCGACAGGCCCTCGATGGTGTCGACGTCGGGTTTCTCCATCATCGACAGGAACTGCCGGGCGTAGGCCGACAGCGACTCCACGTAGCGGCGCTGGCCCTCGGCGTACAGGGTGTCGAAGGCCAGCGACGACTTGCCCGAGCCGGACAGCCCGGTGATCACGATCAGCTTGTCGCGCGGCAGGGTGAGGTCGATGTTCTTCAGGTTGTGGGTGCGCGCCCCACGAATCAGGATCTGGTCCACTACAGCCTCGCATGGCGGGCGGAAAAGCCCGGAGTATACGGCTGCCTCCGGGCGGGCGGCAAAGCGCCGCGCCTGTGCCGGGAGCTGCGGTGCTGCTAGAATTGCGCCCCCGTTTTTCGAGGTGACGTCATGCACGATCCGCACTCCGAGCGCATGAGTTCGACCGAGCAGCGCGCCGCTGCCGGCCTGGCGGCGGTGTTCGCCTTCCGCATGCTCGGCATGTTCATGGTCCTGCCGGTACTGGCCACCTACGGCCAGGACCTGGCCGGCGCCACGCCGCTGTTGATCGGCCTGGCCATCGGTGCCTACGGCCTGACCCAGGCGGCGCTGCAGATCCCCTTCGGCATGCTCTCCGACCGCATCGGCCGCCTGCCGGTGATCTACTTCGGCCTGCTGGTGTTCGCCTTCGGCGCGGGCCTGGCGGCCTGCGCCGACTCCATCTGGGGGGTGATCGCCGGACGGGTCCTGCAGGGCGCCGGGGCGATCTCGGCGGCGGTGATGGCGCTGCTCTCCGACCTGACCCGCGAGCAGCACCGAACCAAGGCGATGGCGACGATCGGCATGAGCATCGGCCTGTCGTTCGCCGTGGCCATGGTGGTCGGCCCGCTGCTGACCCGCGCCTTCGGCCTCGCCGGGCTGTTCTGGGCCACCGCCGCCATGGCGCTGCTGGGCATCCTGATCGTCGCCGTGCTGGTGCCGCGCCCGCCGCGCGCGCTGGCCACTCGCGAGGCCGGCGTGGCGCCGCAGGCGCTCGGGCCGACCCTGCGCCATCCCGACCTGCTGCGCCTGGACTTCGGCATCGCCGCGCTGCATGCGATCCTGATGGCGAGCTTCGTCGCCCTGCCGCTGGCGCTGGTGGAGCAGGGCGGGCTGCCCAAGGAAGAGCACTGGTGGGTATACCTGTCGGCCCTGCTGGTCGGCTTCTTCGCGATGATCCCGTTCATCATCTACGGCGAGAAGAAGCGCCAGATGAAGCGCATGCTGCTCGGCGCGGTGAGCGTGCTGCTGCTCTGCGAGCTGTTCTTCTGGCAGTTCGGCGGCAGTCTGCGCGCCCTGGTGATCGGCAACGTGGTGTTCTTCGCCGCCTTCAACCTGCTGGAAGCCTCGCTGCCCTCGCTGATCAGCAAGGTGGCGCCGGCCGGCGGCAAGGGCACGGCGATGGGCGTGTACTCCACCAGCCAGTTCCTCGGCGCCGCGCTCGGCGGCCTGCTCGGCGGCTGGCTGTTCCAGCAGGGCGGCGTCGATGCGGTGTTCCTCGGCTGTGCGCTGCTGGCTGCCCTGTGGCTGGCCTTTGCTGCTACTATGCGCGAACCGCCGTATGTGACCAGCCTGCGCCTTGCGCTGTCTCCTGCTGCCCTGCAGGAGCCGGGGCTGGTCGAGCGCCTCAAGGCCGTGCCCGGCGTGGCCGATGCTGTCGTGGTGGCCGAGGAGGCCGCCGTCTATGTCAAGGTGGATAAACTGCAAGTGGATCGCACGACCCTCGAGCGCCTGGTCGAACCGGCGCCGGCGTGCTGATCCCGGGAGAGAACGTCATGGCCCGTGGGGTTAACAAAGTCATTCTGATCGGCAACGTCGGCGGCGACCCGGAAACCCGCTACCTGCCCAGCGGCAACGCCGTCACCAACATTACCCTGGCCACCTCCGAGTCCTGGAAGGACAAGCAGACCGGCCAGCAGCAGGAACGTACCGAGTGGCATCGCGTGGTGTTCTTCGGCAAGCTCGCGGAGATCGCCGGCGAATACCTGCGCAAGGGCTCGCAGGTCTACGTCGAGGGCAGCCTGCGCACCCGCAAGTGGCAGGACCAGTCCGGCCAGGACCGCTACACCACCGAGATCGTGGTGGACATGAACGGCCAGATGCAGCTGCTCGGCAGCCGCGGTGGCAATGCCGAGGGTGGCGACTATGCTCCGCGCGCGCCGCGTCCGCAGCAGTCGGCCCCGCGCGAGCCGCGCCCGGCAGCGCAGCCGGCTCCGCAGCCGAGCGCCCAGCCGGCGCCGGACTACGACAGCTTCGACGACGACATCCCGTTCTGATCCGGAGCGACACAGCATGCGCATGCGCCTGATGCTGCTGGGCGGCGGCAATGCCCTGGGTCAGGCGCTGCTGCGCCTGGGGGCGGAAGAAAACATCGAGTTTCTCGCCCCCATGCCCCCCGCCCAGGGCTGGGAGCCGGGCAGCCTCACCGCGCTGCTCGACGAGCACCGCCCCGACGCGCTGGTCAACCTGGCCTACTACCACGACTGGTTCCAGGCCGAGCGCGTCGAGGCCGAACGACTGTTCGCCCAGGAGCGCGCCATCGACCGCCTGGCCGAGCTGTGCCTGCACCACGAGATCGTCCTGTTGCAGCCGTCCAGCTACAAGGTGTTCGACGGCACCCGCGCCACCGCCTACAGCGAGAAGGACGACGTGCGCCCGCTGAGCCTGCGCGCCCAGGCGCTGTGGCGTTTCGAGCAGCAGGTGCGCACCATCTGCCCGCGTCATGTGCTGCTGCGCTTCGGCTGGCTGCTCGACGAGAGTCCGGACGGCCGCATGGGCCGCCTGCTCAAACGGGCGGAGAGCGGCGAGCCGCTGTTCCTCGCCGACGACCGTCGCGGCAACCCGACCCCGGTGGACGACGCCGCACGGGTGATCCTCTCGGTGCTCAAGCAGCTCGACTGCAGCGCGCCGTTGTGGGGCACCTATCACTATGGCGGCATCGAAGCGACCACCAGCCTGTCCATGGGCCAGGCCACCCTGGTCGAGGCGCGTCGCCACCGTCCGGACATTCCCCAGGACTTCACCCCGCAGGCGCACCTCGAGCGCCCGGACGCGCCGGACGAGCCGCAGCATGCGGTGCTCGCCTGCAAGAAGATCCTCAACACCTTCGGCATCAAGCCGCGTGCCTGGCGCGCGGGGCTGCCGGTCCTGCTGGAGCGCTACTACCGCCATGTCTGACGGTCGCATCCTGGTCACCGGCGGCGCCGGGTTCATCGGCTCGCATCTGGTCGATGCCCTGCTGGCGCGCGGTCATGCCGTGCGGGTGCTGGACAACCTGTCCAGCGGCAAACGTGCCAACCTGGCGCTCGGCGATCCGCGTCTGGAACTGCAGGTCGGCGATGTCGCCGATTCGGCTGCGGTGGAGACCGCGATGAGCGGCTGCGCGGCGGTGGTCCATCTTGCGGCAGTGGCCTCGGTGCAGGCCTCGGTGGACGATCCGGTGGCTACCCATCAGAGCAACTTCGTCGGCACCCTGAACGTCTGCGAAGCGATGCGCCGGCACGGCGTGCGCCGCGTGCTGTTCGCTTCCAGCGCAGCGGTCTACGGGCAGAACGGCGAGGGTGCAGCCATCGGCGAGGACACCCCCAAGGCGCCGCTGACCCCCTATGCCGCCGACAAGCTGGCCAGTGAGCACTACCTCGATTTCTACCGCCGCCAGCATGGGCTGGAGCCGGCGATCTTCCGTTTCTTCAACATCTTCGGCCCGCGCCAGGATCCGTCCTCGCCGTATTCCGGGGTGATCAGCATCTTCGTCGAGCGCGCCCGCGCCGGCCGGCCGATCACCCTGTTCGGCGACGGCGAGCAGACCCGCGACTTCGTCTACGTCGCCGATCTGGTCGAGCTGCTGCTGCAGGCACTGGCGGCACCGCAGGTGGAGGCCGGTGCGGTGAACGTCGGCCTTGGCCGGGCGACTAGCCTCAACCAGTTGCTGGCGCTGCTGGGCGAGCGGCTCGGCGGTCTGCCGGCGGTCGAGCATGCCGCGCCGCGCTCCGGCGACATTCGCCACTCGCGGGCCGACAACACCCGCCTGCTGCAGCGTTATCGCCTCGACACCCCTACTTCGATGGCCGACGGGCTGGCTCGCCTGCTGGCCGGCTGAGGTCGAATCACCACCAGGGTTTGTCGAGCGCCAGGACAAGTACCGCGCCCAGCAGGGCGGCTGCCAGCAGAGTGGTCGGCCCTCGTGCGCCGGTGCCGGCCCGTAATGCCCAGTGGCTGGCGAGGATATAGCCGAGCAAACAGGCGATCTTGAGCTGCAGCCAGAGCGGCAGCGGCCAGGGCATGCCGAGCTGGATCAGCAGCAGAGCGCTGAGCAGCAGCAGGCTGTCGAGCAGATGGACTCCCGCGCGTGCCGCGCCGCGCAGCCCCGGCAGCCCTTGCCGCGCACGCCACAGCCGCCAGCCCAGCAGGCCGACGCTGCTGCAGGCGAGCAGGATATGCAGGCCTTTCAGCCAGAGATACATGGCGGGTTCCGCTACGTGACCGATGGAAACGCAAAAGGCACCCGAAGGTGCCTTTTGTATATGTGGCGAGCGCGGGCTGTGATCAGAACTTGTAGCCCAGGCCGACCATGTAGACCAGCGGGTCGACGTCGACGTCGACCTTGACCTTGTCGCCGTTCAGGTAAGTAGTGCCTTGGGTGTCGATGTCGATCCAGCGCAGCTGGGCGTTGAGCATGATGTTGTCGGTCAGCATGAAGTCGGCGCCGACCTGGGCGGCGAGACCCCAGGAGTCCTTCATGTCCAGGCCGCGGAAGCCCTTGCCTTCTGCTTCGCTGCTCAGGTTGGTGTCGAAGAACCAAGTGTAGTTGACGCCCAAGCCGACATAGGGCTGTACGGTCGACTTGCTGTCCAGCGGGTAGTAGATGACGCTCAGGGTCGGCGGCAGGTGCTTGATGTCGCCGAGGTTGCCGTTCAGGCCAGAATAAATTCCCGGCATGCCCTTGACCCCTACGCTGTGGCTGAACGGAGTCGCTGCCAGCAGCTCGACACCCACCTTGTCGGTAACCATGTAGGCGAAGTTCAGGCCCAGCTGGGTATCGGTATCCAGAGTCGCTTTTGAGCCGGCAACGTCACCAAGCGTGGCGTGGTTGATGTCGCCGCTCTTTTCCTGCGGATCAACGGTAATGGCACCCGCACGCACGATGATGTCGCCAGCCTCGTAAGCCTGGGCAAAGGGGGCGGCGACGGCCAGGGCCAGCAGGGAAGCGCTGAGGGTCTTGCGGATCATAGGAGAACTCCATCCAGATGTTCTGTATCGACTGCCGGCGATGCTAGAGGCCGCGCGCTGGGGATGCGTTGACGCAGCTCAAAGGATGGCGGGCGCGCGTTGAGATGTTGCAAAATTCTCATTCGGAGATGATAATTCTTCTCCTTTGAGAAGGCCCCCTATCGTCGAGGACGCCCCCGCATGACCCCCACACCGCTCCGCCTGCTGGCGGCCGCGCTGGCGCTGACCAGCCTGCCGCTGGCTGCGGCCCCGCTGGACGCCGCGCTGGACGAGAGCCAGCGCCTGGCCGTCGAGGCCAAGGCCTCCCAGGCGCGCGTCGCCGCGCTGGACGATGCCAGCCAGAAGATGCTCAACGACTACCGCGCCGCCCTGCAGCAGGCCGAAGCGCTCAAGGGCTACAACACCCAGTTGCGCGAGCTGGTCGCGGCGCAGCGCGAGGAGCTTGTCGGCTACCAGCACCAGCTCGACGGCATCGAGCGCACCCAGGAAGCGGTCGCCCCGCAGATGCGCCAGATGGTCGAGGTGCTCGGCGAGTTCATCGCCGCCGACCTGCCGTTCCTCCCCGAGGAGCGCCGCGATCGCCTCGAGCAGCTGCAGGAACTGCTGCCGCGTGCCGACGTCAGCCTGGCCGACAAGTACCGGCGCATCCTCGAGGCCTACCAGATCGAGAGCGACTACGGCCGCAGCCTGGAAGCCTGGCGCGGCGAGCTGGTCCAGGACGGCGCTGCGCCGCGCAGCGTCGACTTCCTGCGTCTGGGACGCAGCATGCTCTATTACCAGAGCCTCGACGGTCACGAGAGCGGCTGGTGGAACCCGCAGGCGCGCGCCTGGCAGGCACTCGACGGCGAGCACCGCCGCCCGCTGCGCCAGGCCATCGCCATTGCCCGCCAGCAGCAGTCGCCGCAATGGCTGGAACTGCCGGTGAAGACCCTGGCCGAGGAGCGCGCCCGATGAACCGTCTGTTGTCCCTGATCCTGCTCGCCGCGCTGCCGCTGTTCGCCCGCGCCGAGCTGCTCAACCCCGACCAGTTGCTCGAACGCATCCGCAGCGAGCGGGTCAGCGAGCAGCAGGCCATGCAGCAGCGCGAGCAGCAGTTCCTCGCCGAGCGTGCCGAACAGGCCCGTCTGCTCGCCGAGGCGCGCGCCGCGCTGGCCGTGCAGGAGGCCGAGGCCGCGCGGCTGAAGGCCGAGTTCGAGCGCCAGGAGCGCGAGCTGGCCGCACAGGAGCAGCTGCTCGCCCAGCGCGTCGGTCATCTCGGCGAGCTGTTCGGGGTGATCCGCCAGAGCGCCGGGGATGTCGCCGGCCACTGGCAGGACAGCCTGCTCAACGCTCAGTACCCCGAGCGTCTCGCCACCCTGCGCCGTCTGGCCGAAAGCCGCAGCCTGCCGGGCGCCGATGACCTGCAGAACTACTGGATGCTGCTGCTCGAAGACCTCGCCGCCAGCGGCCGCATCGAGCGCCTGAGCCTGCCGGTGGTGGCCGCCGACGGCACCCGCAGCGAGCGCCAGGTGCTGCGCGTCGGCGCCTTCTCGGCCTATGCCGACGGCCAGTTCCTGCGCTACGACGCCGATGCCGGCCAGCTGCTGGCGCCGCCGCGCCAGCCGTCCGGCCGGGGTCTGGTCGAAGATTTCGCCGCCAGCGGCGAGGCGCTCGCGGTGCTGCCGGTCGACCCGACCCGCGGCACCCTGCTGGAGCAGCTGCAGCGCGCGCCGAGCCTCTGGGACCGCGTCCAGCAGGGCGGGCTGGTCGGCGGGGTGATCCTCGTCCTCGGTGCGCTCGGCCTGCTGCTGGCGCTCTGGCGGATGGTCTGGCTGGCCGGCGTCAACCGCCGGGTGCAGGCGCAGATGCGCGACCTGGCCACCCCGCGCGCCGACAACCCGCTGGGCCGGGTGATCGGCGTGCTCGGCGACAAGCCGCAGCTGGCCGACCTGGACACCCTCGAACTCAAGCTCGACGAGGCGATCCTCCAGGAAACCCCGCCGCTGGAGAAGGGCCAGGGCCTGCTCAAACTGCTCGCCGCGGTGGCGCCGCTGCTCGGTCTGCTCGGCACCGTGACCGGGATGATCGTCACCTTCCAGGCCATCACCCAGTCCGGTAGCGGCGATTCGCGGCTGATGGCCGACGGCATCTCCCAGGCGCTGGTGACCACCGTGGAGGGCCTGGTGGTGGCCATTCCGCTGCTGTTCCTCCACGCCCTGCTGGCCAGTCGCAGCAAGGGCCTGATCCAGATCCTCGAACAGCAGAGCGCCGGGCTGATCGCCCTGCACCTGTCGGGTTCGCGCCGTGACTGAGCTGCTGATCGGCGCCCAGGACCACCTGCACGCGCTGCTCGACTTCATGGGCGCCGGCGGCGCGGTGATGTGGGCGCTGGCCGCGCTGTGCGTGGCGTTCTGGACCCTGGTGTTCGAGCGCCTGCACTACATGCGCCGGGTCTTCCCGCAGTGGGCCGGCGAACGCCGCCGTGCCTGGTTCGAGCTGGAGCGCGAGCCGGGCCGCTGGCAGCACGCGGTGCGCGCCGCCTGGCTGGCCCAGGCCCGCCAGCACCTGCTCGGCCCGTTGCGCCTGCCGCGGGTGCTGGTCGCCCTCTACCCGCTGCTCGGCCTGCTCGGCACGGTCAGCGGCATGGTCGCGGTGTTCGACGTGCTGGCCCTGAGCGGCACCGGCAATCCGCGCGGCATGGCCGCCGGCGTCTGGCAGGCGACCCTGCCGACCATGGCCGGCATGGTCCTGGCCATTTCCGGACTGTTCAGCCTGGCGCGTCTCGAACGCAACGCGCGCCGGGCCCTGGAGCAGCTGGCCGACCAGCTGCGTCACGACTGATTCGAGGTTTCCGATGCGCATGCGCCGCCACCACCAGCAGGACGAGGACACCGGCATCGACCTGACGCCGATGCTCGACGTGGTCTTCATCATGCTGATCTTCTTCATCGTCACCAGCTCCTTCATCAAGGAGTCCGGCGTCGAGGTCCAGCGCCCGCAGGCCGGCAGCGCCACGGCCCAGGACAAGGGCAACATCCTCATCGCGGTGACCGCCGACGGCCAGGTCTGGCTCGACAAGCAGCCGGTCGACGTGCGCAGCGTGCGCGCCCATGTCGAGCGCATGCGCGTCGACCGGCCGGAAGGCTCGGTGGTGGTGCAGGCCGACCGCGACGCGCGCACCGGATTGGTGGTGCAGGTGATGGACCAGGCGCGCCTGGCCGGGGTGCGCGACGTCGCCCTGGCGGCCAGCGCGGAGGGCCGCTGATGCTACGCTGGGGGCTGTCCTTCGCCGCCGCCTGCGCCGTGGCGCTGGCGCTGTTCGTGCTGATGCTCGGCATGGTCACGCCCAAGCAGGCCAGCGAGCCGGAAGCGCCGCTACGCATCGCCGACTACGTGCCTTTCGCCGACAGCCGCGACACGCCGAGCCGCTCGCGCCAGCCGGCGCCGGAGCGCCCGCAGCCGCCGACGCCGCAACCGCCGACCCCGGCGCCGCCGCAGCAGGCGCTCGCCGCGCCGAGCCTGCCGACCCTGGAAGTCAGCCTGCCGACGCTGGACAGCAATATCAGTCTGGCCAGCGCTCCGGCGCCGAGCCTGGCCGGCCTGAGCGCCGCGCCGGCCGCCCCCGCCGCGGCGCCGGCAGCAGCGGCCGGTGGCGAGGCCGGTCCCAGCGGCCCGCCGGCCCAGGACAGCGAGGTGGTGCCGCTCAACCAGGTGATCCCCGAGTACCCACGCCACGCCCTGCAGCGCGGCATCGAGGGTCACGTCAGGCTGCTCTTCACCATCACCCGCGATGGCCGGGTGGAGAACATCCGCATCGCCGAGGCCAAGCCGCGCAACGTCTTCGAGCGCGAGGCGCGCCGCGCCGCCGCGCGCTGGCGCTTCGCCCCGCGCACCGAGAACGGTCTGGCGGTGGAGCGCGAAGCGGTGAAGACCCTGTATTTCCGTCTGCAGCAAGGAGGTCGTTGAAATGCGTCGTCTGCTGTTCGTCGCCCTGTTGACCCTGAGCGCGCCCCTGTGGGCCGCGCAGACCCTGGAACCCGGCGTGCTGCGCGCCCTCGGCGAGGCCCAGCAGGCCCAGCAGCGCGGCGACCTGCAGGCCGCGCGCCGCGCGCTGGACGGCGTCAAGGCCGCGCCCGGTTCGCTGGAGCAGGCCCTGCTGTGGCGCAGCCGCGGCTATCTGGCCTGGACCGAGGGCAACCGCCGCGGCGCCATCGAGGCGCTGGAGCAGGCGCTGGCCAGCGGCAAGCTGGAACCGGCGCAGGCCGGACAGGAGCGCGACAACCTGGCCCGGCTCAACTACGCCGAAGGCCGCCACGCCAAGGTGGTCGAGCTGCTTGCGGCGCGCGCCGCCGGCCTCGACGACGACGGCCTGCAGATGCTGATCCAGTCCTACCAGGCCCTCAAGCAGCCGGCCAAGGCGTTGCCGCTGGCCGAGCGCTACCTGGCCCGCCAGCCGCAGGCCGGCGACGTCTGGCTGCAGTTCATGGTCGCCGCCAATGCCCAGCTCAAGCGCGACGCCGAGGCCGAACGCTGGCAGCGCCGCCTGCTGGCGCGGCATCCCGACGATCTGCAGGCCTGGCAGCAGCTGGCCGCCCTGCAGCAGCGCGCCGGCGCCCCGGACAAGGCGCTGGCCACCCTGCGCACCGCGCAGCGCCGCGGCCTGCGCTTCGCCGCGGCCGAGCTGGACAACCTGACCCTGCTGGCCGGCGCCGCCGGCCAGCCCTGGCAGGGCGCCCGGCTGCTCGCCGGGCTGCTCGACAGCGGCCTGCTGAACCGCACCGCCGAGCGCGAGGAGCGTCTGGCGCTGTTCTGGTGGCAGGCCCGCGAGCGCGCCCAGGCCGCCGCCGCCTACCGCCAGCTGGCCGAACGCAGCGGCGCCGGCCGGCACTGGCTGCGCGTCGCGCAACTGGAGCTGGAGCGCGAGCGCTGGCAGGCCGCGCTGGAAGCCCTCAACCACGCCGAACGCGGCGGCGCCGACCGCCGCCAGGTGCGCCAGTGGCGCGGCTGGGCGCAGCAGCAGCTGGAAGGCGCGGCGCTGCTCAGCAGTCGCTGAACGCGCGCCACCCCCAGCACTCGGGCCGCAGCGGCCTTGGCGTTGGCGGCGACGGAGCCAGGGCGGCCGCGCCCGGGAGCCCCGCCGGCCGGCCGCCTGTCCGCCGCGCGCCCTCGGGTGGCGCTGTCGCCTGCCCGGGCCGCACGCTCAGAACTCGTAGGGCACGATCTTTTCGGCACGCATCCGGTAGCCGGCCTCGGCCAGCGCGGTGGCGCTGTGCTCGACGCGCAGTTCGCCCTCGATCCAGAACGGCTGCCACAGCGCGTCGATGGCCACGCCCTCGGCGCTCTCGACGTGGACGATCTGGTTGGAGGGCGGCGGCGGCACATGGATGCAGGCGCCGTAGTAGGGCACCAGCAGGAACTCGCGGACCTGCCCGGCGCGATTCAGGCCGAGCGGCACCACATAGCCCGGCAGGCGCACCGCCTGCCCGTGCAGCGCCTCCACCACCGGCTCCGCTGGCGCCTGCTGGGTCGCCGGCGGGCCGCTTTCCGCCGCCAGCACGTCGGCCAGTTGCGCCAGATCGTGCAGGGCCACCGGCGGTGGCGGCGGTGGCGCGCCCTCGGGCACCAGTTCCTCCCAGCTCAGGGTGCGCGGCTCGGCGGCCGGCGCGGGGCTGGCCAGCAGGACCAGCGGCAGCAGGGCGACGGACAACAGCAGACGGGCCGGCATCGGCATTCTCCACAGGTTCACAGGCGCACGCTCAGGCCGTCGGCCAGCGACTGGCGGTAGGCGCGCGCCGCCGGCAGCAGGCCGAGCAGCAGCGCGGCGCCGAGGGTGGCGACCAGCAGCGTCCATTCGTGGCCGCTCGGCGCGCTCAGCGGCAGGTGCAGGCCGTAGCGCGCCTGCACCCAGTCGCCGCCGAGGGCCAGGCCCAGATAGAGCAGTGCCAGGCCCAGGGCCAGCCCGGCGAGGGTCAGCGCCAGCGCCTCGGCCAGCAGCAGCGCGGCGACCTGCAGCGGCCGCGCGCCCACCGAGCGGAGGATGGCCATTTCCCGGCGCCGCTCGCCGAGGCTGGCCAGCAGCGCGGTGAGCATGCCGACCAGGCCGACCAGCACCACGCAGGCCGACACCAGCAGCAGTGCCTGCTCGGCGGTGCCCAAGAGGCTCCACAGCTCCTGCAGCGCCACCCCCGGCAGCACCGCCAGCAGCGGCTCGCCGCGATAGTCGTTGATCGCCCGCTGCACGGCGAAGGTGGCGATGCGGCTGTCCAGGCCGAGCAGCACGGCGGTGATCGCCGTGGGCGTCAGGTCCATCCGCCGCGCCGCCTCGGCGTCGATGCGCGCCGCGCCGCGCGCCGGCATGCCGCGCTGCCAGTCGATGTGCAGTGCCTCCATGCCGGCCAGCGAGATGTGCAGGGTGCGGTCCACCGGGGTGCCGGTGGCGGCGAGGATACCGACCACCCGGAACGGCTTGTCGTCGTGACGGGTCAGGCTGACCCTGGCCACGCCGTGGGCGAGGACGATCTCCTCGCCCAGGCCGTAGCCGAGGGCGCGCGCCACCTCGGCGCCGAGCACCACCTCGAAGGGATCGGCGAACGCGCGGCCGGCGCGCAGGTGCAGCGCGCGCCGCTCGCCGTAGCGGTAGTGTACGAAGTAGTCGGCGCTGGTGCCGAGCACCCGGTAGCCGCGGTGCGAGTCGCCCAGCGACAGCGGGATGGCCCACTTCACCTGCGGCAGCGCGGCGATCTCCCGGTAGCTGTCCCAGCGGATGTTGTTGGTGGCGTTGCCGATGCGGAACACCGAATAGAGCAGCAGGTTGACCGCCCCGGAGCGCGCGCCGACCACCAGGTCGGTGCCGCTGATGGTGCTGGCGAAGCTGGCGCGGGTTTCCGTGCGCACCCGCTCGACGGTCAGCAGCAGGCAGCTGGACAGGGCGATGGCCAGCACGGTGAGCAGCGCGGTGGCGCGGCGGTTGAGCAGGCTGGCCAGGGCCAGACGCAACAGGTACATGGTCAGGCTCCGGCGGGCGGCTGGGCGCGGTTGATCTCGGCCAGGTCGAGGGCGCGGTCGAACAGCGGCGCCAGGCTGCGGTCGTGGCTGACGAACAGCAGGCTGGCGCCGGCGGCGCGGCATTCGGCGAACAGCAGGTCGAGGAACGCGGCGCGGCTGTCGGCGTCGAGCGCCGAGGTCGGCTCGTCGGCGATCACCAGCTCGGGCTGGCCGATCAGCGCGCGGGCGGCGGCGACCCGCTGCTGCTGGCCGATCGACAGCTGGTCGGCGCGCCGGCCGTGCAGCGCGCGGCCCAGGCCGAGGCGTTCGAGCAGCTCGCTGGCGGCGGCGGCGACGCTGCCGTGGCGTGCCGTGGCCCGTGCTGCGCGGCGTGCCGAGAAGCGGCAGGGCAGCTCGACGTTGTCGCGCACGGCGAGGAACGGCAGCAGGTTGAACTGCTGGAAGATGTAGCCGCTGTGCTCGACGCGCAGGCGGTCGCGGGCGCCGGCGGAGAGCCGGCCCAGATCGTGGCCGAGCAGGCTGACCCGGCCGCGCTGCGCCACCTGCACGCCGCCGAGCAGGCCGAGCAGGGTGGTCTTGCCGCTGCCGCTCGGGCCCTTGAGGAACAGCCGCTCGCCGGCTTCGAGGCGAAAGTGCGTAATGTCCAGCAGCTCGGCCTGCCCGGGCCAGGCGAAGCCCAGGGCGTCGATCTCGATCAGGGCGCTCGCTGAGGTGTTCATCGGCAGGCTCCGCGGGTGCTGCTGGCCGGTGCGCTGCCGGCGCCGGCGGGCGGGCGCGGCGCTGCTGGCGCAGTCGCCAGGTCGTCGCGGTGCGCGGCGGAGACGACGGATGCGTCTGGGTACAGGATGTTCATGCCCGGCGGCTCAGAAGGCCAGTCGGCTGGCGGCGGCGCTCAGCTCGGCGCCGCGCTGGCCGGAAGGGCCGATCAGCTGCACCCGCAGCGTCTCGGTGGCGGGGAAGCGGGCGAACAGCCCGGCCAGCTCCAGGGCGTCGAGGCGTTCGGGCTGCGCGCAGACGAAGCGGTAGGCGGCCTTGACGTCGCTGTGCGCCGCGCCAGCCTGGTCGTGGTCGTGGTCGTGGTCGTGGTCGTGGTCGTGGTCGTGGTCGTGGTCGTGGTCGTGGTCGTGGTCGTGGTCGTGGTCGTGGGACTTCTCCGCGGCGGCGAGCAATGCGCCGTCCAGGTGCGTTTCGGCCAGGCTGCAGGCGGCGGCAGCCGGCAGGCCGAACAGGCGCTCGCCCTCGCCCAGCGCGGCGCGCACCGCGTTCACCCGCTGGCGCTGCGCGGCGCTGCGCGGGGTGTGCTCGAAGCCCAGCAGGTTGGCCGCCGGGCTGCGCCACTCCAGCAGCAGGTCCCGGCCGTCGACGGCCACGTCCAGTTCGGCGGCGCCGTGCTGGTGGCTGGCGAGGCTGGCATGGGCATGGCGGGTGTCGGCCTGGACGGCCAGCGGCGCGAGGGCGAGGGGCAGGGCGAGCAGCAGGGAACGCATGGGGACTCCGCGGACAGGATGATTTCGTTACCTTGTAACAAACAACCGCCGTCGCTGGCCAGTCCCGCCCGCCGCCTTGAGCGCCCGCAGCGGCCATGGGAGCATCGCCGGCCGATACGCGGTGTTCGCCGGATGCGCCGCGATTGTGCGCGGCGCAGGGCGTACCCTTGCCGCCGGCAGGCGAGCGCTGCGGGGCCTGACGAGGAGGACGACAATGCGAATTCATGGGCGGATCGGCGACTGGCCGGTGGACCTGACCCTGGAGCTGGACACGGGCGAGCTGGCGAGTCTGGCGGCCGCGATGCGCGGGGCGGCGGAGGTGGCGCCGGAAGCCGCGCCGCCGTTCGTCGAGGCGCCGCCGGCTCCGCGTGCGGACGCCGCACAGCGCCTCTGGGAGCTGGCCTGCGCGCTGCTGGCCGGCGCCGGGGCGATGGACGGGCCACAGCTGCTCGGCGAGCTGAGTGCGCTGGCCGGCGACGTGCAGGCCGGCAAGCGCCTGCTGGTGCGCCTGCGCCACAGCCCGCAGGTGCGGGTCGAAGCGGGGGCGCAGGCGCCGTGCTATCGCTGGATCGGCGCCGCGCCCGGGCCCTGAGCGGCCGGACGGAAACTCAGTAGAGCGCCTGGTACAGCTTGCGGCGGTAGGCGATCACCAGCGGGTGCTCGTTGCCGAGCAGGTCGAAGACCTGCACCAGGGTCTTGCGCGGCAGGTCGTCGCCGTAGGCGCGGTTGCGCATGAACAGGCGCAGCAGGCCGTCCAGCGCCGCCTCGTACTGCTGGCGGGCGAGCTGCTGGACGGCCAGCTGGTAGGCCGCCTCGTCGTCGCCGGCGTCCTGGGCCAGGCGGCTCTTCAGCTCGGCGGCTTCCGGCAGGTCGGCGGCCTGGCGCAGGAAGGTCAGCTGCGCGCGGGCGCCGGCCAGCGCCGACTTGTGTTCGTCGCCCTGCACCGCGTCGAGCACCAGCTGGGCCTCGCCCAGCTCGCCGCGCTCGGCCAGGCAGCGGGCGTAGAGGATCAGCGCAGCGCCGTTCTGGTTGTCCTCGGCGAGCAGTTGCTGGAGCAGCGCCTCGGCGGCGCCGGCCTGGCCGGCGGCGTACTGGGCGCGGGCCTCTTCGAGCAGGTCGGCCTGCGGCGCCGGCGGCTCGGCGACGTGGGGCTGGAGCAGGGCGCGGATTGCCGATTCGGGCTGCGCGCCGGCGAAGCCGTCGACCGGCTGGCCGTCCTTGAACAGCACCACGGTGGGCAGGCTGCGGATGCCGAAGCGCATCACGGTGTCCTGCTCGACGTCGCAGTTGACCTTGGCCAGCAGCAGCTCGCCCTGGTAGTCCTCGGCGATCTTCGCCAGCAGCGGCATCAGCGCCTTGCACGGCGCGCACCACTCGGCCCAGAAATCGACCAGCACCGGCTTGTGGAAGGAGTTCTCGATCACCAGCTGGTCGAAGCTGGCGTCGGTGACGTCGAAGATGTACGGGGTCGCGCTCATCGGATCTCTCGCAGCGGGCGCCGCCCAGGCGGCGCGGAACGGTAGGCGTGCATGGTATGTGGGGACGGCCGCGGCGGGAAGCAAGAGCGGCGCCGGCGTCACGGCGGCGCGGCGTGCCGCGGCGGCTGCAGGCTGGCGCGCAGCGGCCAGCGGCCCAGTTCGCGGTAGCGCACGCCGCGCGGCGTCGGCAGCGAGGCGTAGAGGGCGAAGGCCTCGACCGGCCAGGCGAAGTCCGGGTGGGCCTCGGCCGGGCGGGCGGCGGCATGGCGCAGCAGGCTCAGGTGCGGGTGCAGCGGCCGGCCGTCGCAGTCGACGCCGGCGGCCTGCAGGCGCTCGCGCAGCTGCGCGGCCAGCCGCTCCAGGGCCGCCGGCGGCGCGCTCGGCGCCAGCCAGAGCAGACCGTGACGCCCGGCGTCGAGGCGGTCGAGGTGCAGCACGAAGGGCGCCGCCTCGATCCCGGCGGCCAGGCGGCGCAGCTCGTCCAGCCGCGCGCGCGGCTGCTGGCCGAGGAAGACCAGGGTCAGGTGCAGGTGCTCCGCCGCCAGCGCCCGCCCGCCCAGGGCCAGGGCGTCGCGCCAGGCGCAGATCGCCGCGGCCGACTCGGGCGGACAGGGCAGGGCGAAGAACAGGCGCAGGGTGTCGTCGCGCATGGCGGGCTCGCAGCGGCGGGGCGTTCCTTCGAGTATCGACCCCGGATGTCCGGCGTGCCCGTCCGGCGGCTCAGGCGCGCCGGGCGTGGTACAGGCTGACCCGGCGGAACTCGTCGGGTTCGGCCAGATCCGGCCAGGTGCAGGCGTCCAGCACGGCCAGGCGGCGGTAGCGCGGATGCCGGAAGTCGCGCACCCGCGAGTCGGCGACCAGCGCCTCGCGCCCGCGCGACAGGAAAGCGTCGAGCAGCGGCAGGTTGGCGCGGTCGTAGAGCACGTCGGCGGCCAGGATCAGGTCGAAGCGCTCCGCTTCGGCGAAGAAGTCCGCCGAGTAGCCCAGCTCGACGCCGTTCAGCGCCGCGTTGGCGCGGCAGGCGGCCAGCGCCTGCGGGTCGAGGTCGCAGGCCACCACCTCGGCGGCGCCGGCCTGGGCGGCGGCGATGCCGGCCACGCCGCTGCCGGCGCCGAAGTCCAGCACCCGCTGGGCGCGCACCCGCTCGGGACGCTCGGCCAGCCAGCGCGCCAGGGCCAGGCCGCTGGCCCAGCAGAAGCACCAGTAGGGCGGCGCGTCGAGGATGCGCCGGGTTTCCTCGGCGTCGAAGGCGCGGTCCATGTTCTCGGCATCCAGCAGCCACAGGCGCAGGTCGGTCTGCGGCAGGCGGGTGGCGGCGAGGCGCGCATCGCCGAGCAGGGCGCGCAACGGGTCGAGCAGTTCGGCGGGCGGGGCGGGCATCGCGGACTCCGGGTGGGCAACGGGCGGGGGCAGTTAGGCGCATGGCGCGGAGTGGCCGGAAGGACGCCCGGATGCCGCCGCCGCGGGCCGCTCCCGGCGTGCCGACCCGGTCCGGCAGCCGCGCGGCGGCTTGCCTTGAAGGCACCATGGGTTACCATGCGCGGCCATTCTATCCCTCTGCCGGCCGAGCCATCATGCACTGTCCCTTCTGCGGCGCCCACGACACCAAGGTCATCGACTCGCGACTGGTCGCCGAGGGCCAGCAGGTGCGCCGGCGCCGCGAGTGCCTGGCCTGCCAGGAGCGCTTCACCACCTTCGAGACCGCCGAGCTGGTGATGCCGCGGCTGATCAAGTCCGACGGCGTGCGCCAGCCGTTCGACGAGGACAAGCTGCGCGCCGGCATGCAGCGCGCGCTGGAGAAACGCCCGGTGAGCGTCGAGCGCCTGGAGGAGGCCATCGCCCACATCAAGCACAAGCTGCGCGCCACCGGCGAGCGCGAGGTGCGCTCGCGGGTGGTCGGCGAGCTGGTGATGGACGAGCTGCGCCGCCTCGACGAGGTGGCCTACATCCGCTTCGCCTCGGTGTACCGGCATTTCCAGGACCTCGACCAGTTCCGCGAGGAAATCGAGCGCCTGTCCCGCGATCCCGCCAAGGGCTGATGCCATGCACGATTCCCTGCCGGCCTGCGACCAGGCCCACATGGCGCGCGCGCTGCGTTTGGCGCGGCGCGGCCTGTTCTCCACCCATCCCAACCCGCGCGTCGGCTGCGTGATCGTGGCGGCGGACGGCGAGATCGTCGGCGAAGGCTGGCATGTGCGCGCCGGCGAGCCGCACGCCGAGGTCCACGCGCTGCGCCAGGCCGGCGCGCGGGCGCGCGGCGCCACCGCCTACGTCACCCTCGAACCCTGCAGCCACCACGGCCGCACCCCGCCGTGCGCCGAGGCGCTGGTCGAGGCCGGGGTGGCGCGGGTGGTGGCCGCCATGCAGGACCCCAACCCGCAGGTCGCCGGGCGCGGCCTGCAGCGTCTGCGCGCGGCGGGCATCGCGGTGACCTGCGGGGTGCTGGAGGCCGAGGCCCGCGCGCTCAACGTCGGCTTCGTCAAGCGCATGGAGCAGGGCCTGCCCTATGTGCGGGTCAAGCTGGCGATGAGCCTGGACGGCCGCACCGCGATGGCCAGCGGCGAGAGCCAGTGGATCACCGGCCCGCAGGCCCGCGCCGCGGTGCAGCGCCTGCGCGCGCGTTCCAGCGTGGTGATCAGCGGTGCCGACACCGTGCTGTGCGACAACGCCCGGCTCACCGTGCGCCCCGACGAACTGGAGGTCGACGCCGAGCAGGCGGCGCTGGCCGCCGCGCGCCCGCCGCTGCGCGTGCTGGTCGACGGCCAGCTGCGCGTACCGCTGACGGCGGCGTTCTTCCGTGCCGGCCCGGCCATGGTGGCCTGCTGCGAGGACGACGGGCGCGGCGCCGACTACCAGGCGGGCGGCCATGTGCTGCTGCCCCTGCCGCGCGGCGACGGCCACGTCGACCTGCGCCTGCTGCTCGCCGAACTGGCCGCCGCCGGCGCCAACGAGGTGCTGGTCGAGGCCGGCCCGCGACTGGCCGGCGCCTTCGCCCGCGAAGGGCTGGTCGACGAGTACCGCATCTTCATGGCCCCGCAGCTGCTCGGCTCGACGGCCCGGCCGCTGCTCGACTGGCCGCTGGCGCAGATGAGCGAGGCGCCGCAGCTGGACATCCGCGAGATCCGCGCGGTGGGCCGCGACTGGCAGATCGTCGCCCGGCCGGTCTGAGCGTCGATCGCGGCCGGGATAATCCCGCGGATCTGGCAGTGCGTAGGGCGGGAAGACTCGCGCAGCGATCTTCCGCCACGGCGGCGATTTGGCAGGTGATCGCTGCGCGAGTTACCGGCCCCGCGTGCTCCGCGCGCCGCCCGGCCCTGTAGCCAGAGCCTTGGGCGATTGCCCCGATCCCCCATCCGGACGTGCTCCGGTGCGCGCAAAATGTGGTACAAAGTCCCGCGCGGCCGTCCGGCCGCGACGTTCTCAGGGCGGGGTGCAATTCCCCACCGGCGGTGATGGCGCGCAGCGCCCAGCCCGCGAGCGCCTGTCGCCTCCCCGGCGGCAGGGTCAGCAGATCCGGTGCGATTCCGGAGCCGACGGTCATAGTCCGGATGAGAGAGAGCGGGATGCATGCCACGGGGCGGCCCTACCGCGCCCGCGCTATCCCTATCTGTCCAGCGCCCTGTTTTTGACCAAAACAGGAGTTCGACCATGCGTCTTGTATTTATCCGTTGCGGAGGCCTTGCCTGATGTTCACCGGCATCATCGAAGCCATCGGCAGCATTCGCGCGATGACTCCCAAGGGGGGCGACGTGCGCGTCCACGTCGCCACCGGCAAGCTCGACCTGGCCGACGTCAAGCTCGGCGACAGCATCGCGGTCAACGGCATCTGCCTGACCGCGGTGGAGCTGCCCGGCGACGGCTTCTGGGCCGACGTCAGCCGCGAGACCCTGACCCGCACCGCCTTCGTCGACCTCAGGGTCGGCACCCGGGTCAACCTGGAGAAGGCCCTGACCCCGACCAGCCGCCTCGGCGGCCACCTGGTCAGCGGCCACGTCGACGGCGTCGGCGAGATCGTCGCGCGCGCCGATAACGCCCGCGCCATCCAGTTCCGCGTGCGCGCGCCGGCCGAGCTGGCCAAGTACATCGCCTTCAAGGGCTCGATCACCGTCGACGGCACCAGCCTCACCGTCAACGCGGTGGACGGCGCCGAGTTCGAGCTGACCATCGTCCCGCACACCCTGCAGGAAACCATCATGGCCGACTACCAGGCCGGGCGCCGGGTCAACCTCGAAGTCGACCTGCTGGCCCGCTACTTGGAGCGCCTGCTGCTCGGCGACAAGGCCGCCGAGCCGGCCGCCTCCGGGATCACCGCAAGCTTCCTCGCCGAACACGGCTACCTGAACAAGTGAGAACGCCCATGGCACTGAACACAATCGCCGAACTGGTCGAAGACATCCGCCAGGGCAAGATGGTCATCCTGATGGACGACGAGGACCGCGAGAACGAGGGCGACCTGATCATGGCCGCCGAATGCGTGCGCGCCGAGGACATCAACTTCATGGCCAAGCACGCCCGCGGGCTGATCTGCATGCCGATGGACCGCGCGCGCTGCGAGCGCCTCGGCCTGCCGTTGATGGTGCAGCGCAACGGCTCGGGCTTCGGCACCAAGTTCACCGTCTCCATCGAGGCCGCGGAAGGCGTCACCACCGGCATCTCCGCCGCCGACCGCGCGCGCACCGTGCAGGCCGCCGCCGCCCGTGAAGCCGTTGCCGCGGATATCGTCAGCCCCGGCCACATCTTCCCGCTGATGGCCCAGCCCGGCGGCGTGCTGGCGCGCGCCGGCCACACCGAGGCAGCCTGCGACCTGGCGCGGATGGCCGGCTTCCAGCCCAGCGGGGTGATCTGCGAGATCATGAACGACGACGGCAGCATGGCCCGTCGCCCGGAACTGGAGAAGTTCGCTGCCGAGCACGGCATCAAGATCGGCACCATCGCCGACCTGATCCACTACCGCCTGGTCCACGAACACACCGTCGAGCGCCTCTCCGAGCGCGCGCTGGACAGCGAGCTGGGCCAGTTCAAGCTGATCACCTACCGCGATCAGGTCGAGGGCCAGGTGCACCTGGCGCTGGTCAAGGGCGAGATCCACGCCGACGAGCCGACCCTGGTACGGGTGCACAACATGGACCCGCTGCGCGACCTCTTGTGCGTCAAGCGTCCGGGGCGCTGGAGCCTGCGCGCGGCGATGCAGACCGTCGCCGAGCAGGGCAGCGGCGTGGTGCTGCTGCTCAACCACGCGATCAGCGGCAACGAGCTGCTCGAGCTGGTCGAGCAGCAGCTCGGCGAGGCCAAGCCGGCCGAGCCGACCACCTACAGCACGGTCGGCGCCGGTTCGCAGATCCTCCGCGACCTGGGCGTGCGCAAGATGCGCCTGCTCAGCTCGCCGGTGAAGTTCAACGCGATATCCGGCTTCGATCTGGAAGTTGTAGAATACGTCACCTGCGAATAACCCCTTCCGCGAACCCGATCTCGGGACGCTGCGGCGTCCCCTGGCTCTTTATCTGGAATCCGTCATGACCCTGAAGACCATCGAAGGTACCTTCATCGCCCCCAAAGGCCGTTACGCCCTGGTGGTCGGCCGCTTCAACAGCTTCGTCGTCGAGAGCCTGGTACAGGGCGCCATCGACGCCCTGGTCCGTCACGGCGTCAGCGAGAGCGACCTGACCATCGTCCGCGCCCCGGGCGCCTTCGAGATCCCGCTGGTGGCGCAGAAGGTCGCCCAGCGCGGCGAGTTCGACGCCATCATCGCCCTCGGCGCGGTGATCCGCGGCGGCACTCCGCACTTCGAGTACGTCGCCGGCGAGTGCACCAAGGGCCTGGCCCAGGTGTCCCTGCAGTTCGGCGTGCCGGTCGCCTTCGGCGTGCTGACCGTCGACTCCATCGAGCAGGCCATCGAGCGCTCCGGCACCAAGGCCGGCAACAAGGGCGCCGAAGCCGCGCTGTCCGCCCTGGAAATGGTCAGCCTGCTGTCCCAGCTGGAGGCCAAGTGAGCGATCACGACAAGCCGGCAGCCAAGCCCGCCAAGCCGAACAAGATCGCCATGCGCCGCCAGGCCCGCAGCCTGGCCGTGCAGGCCCTGTACTCCTGGCACATGGCCGGGCAGGCGCTCAACGAGATCGAAGCGCAGTTCCGCACCGACAACGACTTCAGCGTCGTCGACGGTGCCTACTTCCACGAGATCCTGCACGGCGTGCCGCGCCTGAAGGCCGAGCTGGACGAGGCGGTGCAGCCCTGCCTGGACCGCCCGCTGGAGGAAGTCGATCCGGTCGAGCTGGCGATCCTGCGCCTGTCCGCCTACGAGCTGCGCAACCGCGTCGACGTGCCCTACCGGGTGGTGATCAACGAGGGCATCGAGCTGGCCAAGGTCTACGGCGCCACCGACGGCCACAAGTTCGTCAACGGCGTGCTGGACAAGCTGGCTCCGCGCCTGCGCGGCGCCGAAGTGCGCGCCCCGCGCAGCTGACCCCCGCGCCATGGCCGCGCTCGGCGAGTTCGCGCTGATCCGTCAGTACTTCGCCGCCGCGGCCTGCGCCGCGCCGCGCCCCGGCGTGGCGCTGGGCATCGGCGACGACTGCGCGCTGCTGCACCTGCCCCCCGGCGAGCGCCTGGCGGTGTCCACCGACACCCAGGTCGCCGGGGTGCATTTCCCCCACGATCCCGACCCCTTCCTGCTCGCCCAGCGCAGCCTGGCCGCCGCGGCCAGCGACCTCGCTGCGATGGGCGCCGCGCCGCTGGGTTTCACCCTGGCGCTGACCCTGCCGGCCGCCGAGCCGGCCTGGCTGGAGGCCTTCGCCCGCGGCCTCGACGTGATGGCGCGCGCCTGCCGGCTGTCGCTGATCGGCGGCGACACCACCCGTGGCCCGCTGAACATCAACGTCACTGTATTCGGCTCCCTGCCGGCCGGGCAGGCGCTGCTGCGCTCGGGCGCCCGGCCGGGCGACCTGCTGTGCATCGGCGGGCCGACCGGCGAGGCGGCCGCCGCGCTGCCGCTGGTGCTCGGCGCGCGCGCGGCGGTGGGTGCGGGCGACGCGCAGCTGCTGGCGCGCTACTGGACGCCGCAACCGCAGCTGGCTCTCGGCCAGGCGCTGCGCGGGCTGGCCAGCGCGGCGCTGGACGTCTCCGACGGCCTGCTCGCCGACTGCGGGCACATCGCCGCGGCCTCGGGCGTGCGCCTGGTCGTCGAGGCGCCGCGCCTGCCGCTGAGCGCCGCGCTGCGCGCGGCGGCCGGCGACCAGGCGCTGACGCTGGCGCTGAGCGGCGGCGACGACTACGTGCTGGCCTTCACCTTGGCGCCGCACGCGGTCAGCGCGCTGCAGGTCGCCGGCGTGCCCTTCCACATCGTCGGCCGGGTCGAGACGGGCAGCGGCGTGGCGCTGCACGACGGCGCCGGCCGCGACATCACCCCGGCCAGCAGCGGCTACCAGCACTTCGGAGGCGCCGATGGGCAAGCCTGAACGGCCGGACATCGCCCCGCCTTCGGTATGGCGCAACCCCTGGCACTTCGTCGCCTTCGGCTTCGGCAGCGGCGCGATCCGCCCGGCGCCGGGCACCTGGGGCACCCTGGCGGGACTGGCCTTCGTGCCGCTGCTGCAGGCGCTGCCGGCCTGGGGCTATCTGGCGGCGATCGTCCTCGGCGCGCTGTTCGGCTGCTGGCTGTGCGGCAAGGTGTCCCGCGATCTGGGCGTGCACGACCACGGCGGCATCGTCTGGGACGAGATCGTCGGCATCTGGATCGCCTGCTGGCTGGCGCCGCCCGGCTGGCCCTGGCTGCTGGCCGGCTTCGTGCTGTTCCGCGTGCTGGACATCCTCAAGCCCTGGCCGATCCGCTGGGTCGACCGCCACGTGCACGGCGGCACCGGGATCATGCTCGACGACCTGCTGGCCGGCGTCGGCGCCTGGGCGCTGTTGCAGCTCGGCGCGCGCTGGCTGGGCTGATCGCCGGCTTTCCGGCGATCCCTGCACGGTGCGCCGCGGGCTGTTAAGCTGGCCGCCTGCCCGATGTGGGCGAGACACAGTGAGGAAGTCGTCATGGACGTATCAGTAGACAACATGGTCGCCGTCTCCGTGGCCCTGGGCAATGCCCAGGTCAACGAGGAAAAGCAGGCCACCCTGCTGAAGAAGGCGCTGGACAATCAGGCCCAGCACGTTACCCAGCTGATCGACTCGGTGCCCAAGCTGGCCACCAGCGGCTCGGTCGGTACCCAGCTGCACGTGACCGCCTGATCCGCCGCGCCCGCGGGCGCGCGAGGATCGCCACGACGGCGCAGGGGGCAGCCCCTGCGCCGTCGTGCGTTGGGGCCGCGGTTGCGCGCCTTCGCCCGCCGGGCGCATAGTCGAAAGCCTGTCAGCGAACAGGATTGCCCATGACCGACGCCAGCCCCTCCTGCCCCCTCGACGGCGAACATCTGGCCCTGCGCCGGGTCGCCATCGACACCTACCGCGAGAACGTCGCCTACCTGCACCGCGACTGCCCGACCTACCGCGCCGAAGGCTTCCAGGCGCTGTCCAAGGTCGAGGTGCGCGCCAACGGCCGACGCATCCTCGCCAGCCTCAACGTAGTGGACGATCCGGGCATCGTCGCCTGCGGCGAGCTGGGCCTGTCCGAGGACGCCTTCGCCCAGCTCGGCGTCGCCAACGGCCACCCGGCGACCATTTCCCAGGCCGAACCGCCCTCGTCGATCCCCGCCCTGCACCGCAAGATCGCCGGCGAGCGGCTGGGCCGCGAGGACTTCCGCGCCATCGTCCGCGACATCGCCGAGCACCGCTACTCGAAGATCGAGCTGACCGCCTTCGTGGTCGCCACCAACCAGGGCGAGCTGGACCGCGAGGAGGTGTACTTCCTCACCGACGCCATGGTCGAGGTGGGCCGGCGCCTCGACTGGCGCGAGCAGCCGGTGGTCGACAAGCACTGCATCGGCGGCATTCCCGGCAACCGCACCTCGATGCTGGTGGTGCCGATCGTCGCCGCCCACGGCATGCTCTGCCCGAAGACCAGCTCGCGGGCGATCACCTCGCCGGCCGGCACCGCCGACACCATGGAGGTGCTGGCCAACGTCGAGCTGCCGTTCGAGCGCCTGGAGGAGATCGTCCGCGAGCACCGCGGCTGCCTGGCCTGGGGCGGCAGCAGCGAGCTGTCGCCGGCCGACGACGTGCTGATCGCCGTGGAGCGGCCGCTGTCGATCGATTCGCCCGGGCAGATGGTCGCCTCGATCCTGTCGAAGAAGGTCGCTGCCGGCTCCACCCACCTGGTGCTGGACATCCCGGTCGGGCCGACCGCCAAGGTGCGCTCGATGCCCGAGGCGCAGCGCCTGCGCAAGCTGTTCGAGTTCGTCGCCCGGCGCATCGGCCTGACCCTCGACGTGGTGATCACCGACGGCCGCCAGCCGGTGGGCGGCGGCATCGGCCCGGTGCTGGAGGCGCGCGACGTGATGCGCGTGCTGGAGAACGACCCGCGCGCGCCCAACGACCTGCGCCAGAAGGCCCTGCGCCTGGCCGGGCGGATGCTCGAATTCGACCCCGACGTGCGCGGCGGCGACGGCTACGCCATCGCCCGCGACATCCTCGACTCGGGCCGCGCGCTGGCCAAGATGCAGGCGCTGATCGCCGCCCAGGGCGGCAAGCCGTTCGACCCCAACGCCGCGGCGCTGGCGCCGCTGTCCTTCGAGGTCTGCGCCGAGCGGGGCGGCGTGGTGGTGGAGATCGACAACCTGCAGCTGGCGCGCATCGCCCGTCTGGCCGGCGCGCCCAAGGTGCAGGGCGCCGGGGTCGACCTGCTGCACAAGCTCGGCGAGCCGGTGGCGGCCGGCGCGGTGCTGTACCGCGTCCACGCCGCCTACCCGGCCGATCTGGAGTTCGCCCGCCAGGCCTGCGCGCGCAGCAGCGGCTTCGCCCTCGGCGACGCCGGGGAGCTGTCCCACCTGTTCGTGGAGTTCTGAACATGGCCGCGCAACTGCTGTATTTCGCCGACGAACGCGGCGCCGCGCTGCGCCTGGCCGCCGAGCTGGGGCTGCCGGCCGCGCCGGTCGAGCGCCACCGCTTCCCCGACGAGGAGCTGCGCCTGCGCCTGCCACTGGGCGAGGACGGGGCGCTGGCCGACACCCTGCTGCTGTACCGCAGCCTCGACCGTCCCAACGAGAAGCTGGTCGAGCTGCTGCTGGTGGCCGGCGAGGCGCGCCGCCTCGGCGCGCGGCGCCTGCTGCTGGTCGCGCCCTATCTGGCCTACATGCGCCAGGACATGGCCTTCCAGCCCGGCGAGGTGGTCAGCCAGAAAGTGGTCGGCAGCTTCCTCGCCGGGCTGTTCGACGGCGTGACCACCGTCGATCCGCACCTGCACCGCATCGCCACGCTGGACGAGGCGATCCCCCGTGGCGCGGCGATCAGCCTGTCCGGCGCGCCGCTGCTCGCCGGGCTGATCGCCGCGCGGATCGACAAGCCGCTGCTGGTCGGCCCGGACGCCGAGTCGCGGCAGTGGATCGAGGCAGCCGCCGCCGTCCACGGCTTCGACTACGGCGTGTGCCGCAAGGTGCGCCACGGCGACCGCGAGGTGGAAATCGCCCTGCCCGAACTCGACGTGCGCGGCCGCGCGGTGGTGCTGCTCGACGACGTGGCCAGCTCCGGGCGCACCCTGGCGCGCGCCGCCGAACTGCTGCTGGCCGCCGGCGCGGCCTCGGTGGATGTGGCGGTGACCCACGCGCTGTTCGCCCCCGGCGCCCTGGAGGCGATCCGCACCGCCGGGGTGGGCGAGGTCTGGAGCAGCGACTGCATCGCCCACCCGAGCAACGCCGTGGCGGTGGCGCCGCTGCTGGCCGCGGCGCTGCGCCCGCTGCTGCGCGAGGACTGAGGCCGCCGCGTCTTGCAGCCGCGCCGCAGGCCCGTGGGATGCGCAGGTTCTGGCGCCCCCGCCCGGCGCTCGGCGCATGCAGGGCGGGCCGCTCGCGCCGCGCCTGCCCGCCAGCGCGCGCCCGCGCTGGCGGAGCGCCGCACGAGTCTTCCGCCCTGTGCCTGCCCGGCAGCTCATGGCGCCTCCCGCCGGATGCGGGCGCGGGTCCGGGTCGGCAGGCAGGCCGGCGGGCGCCGGCCGGGGCGCGGCAGCTGTTAAACTGCGCGCCTTCCTTTCTTCCTGCCGGTTGTCCGCCATGACCTTCGCCTCCCTCGGCCTGATCGAGCCGCTGCTGCGCGCCCTCGACGCCCTCGACCACCAGACGCCCACGCCGATCCAGCAGCAGGCGATCCCCGCCGTGCTCAAGGGCCGCGATTTGCTGGCGGCGGCGCAGACCGGCACCGGCAAGACCGCCGGCTTCGCCCTGCCGCTGCTGCAGCGGCTGGTCAGCGAAGGCCCGCCGGTGGCGCCGAACTCGGTGCGCGCGCTGATCCTGGTGCCGACCCGCGAGCTGGCCGAGCAGGTCCACGCCAGCCTGCGCGCTTACGGCCAGTTCCTGCCGCTGCAGACCCTGGCGGCCTACGGCGGGGTGAGCATCAACCCGCAGATGATGAAGCTGCGCCGCGGCGTCGACGTGCTGGTGGCCACCCCCGGCCGGCTGCTCGACCTGTATCGGCAGAACGCGGTGAAGTTTTCCCAGCTGCAGACCCTGGTGCTCGACGAAGCCGATCGCATGCTCGACCTGGGCTTCGCCCGCGAACTCAACGAGCTGTTCGTGATCCTCCCGCAGCGCCGGCAGACCCTGCTGTTCTCGGCGACCTTCTCCGAGACCATCCGCGAGCTGGCCCGGGTGCTGCTGCGCGACCCGCTGTCGATCGAGGTGGCGCCGCGCAACAGCGCCGCGCAGACGGTCCGGCAGTGGCTGATTCCGGTGGACAAGAAGCGCAAGGGCGAGCTGTTCCTGCACCTGCTGGAGAGCCGCCGCTGGAGCCAGGTGCTGGTGTTCGCCAAGACCCGCAAGGGGGTCGAGCAACTGGTCGGCGAGCTGGCCGCGCGCGGCGTCAGTGCCGATGCGATCCACGGCGACAAGCCGCAGCCGGCGCGGCTGCGCGCCCTGGAGCGGTTCAAGGCCGGCGAGGTGCGCGTGCTGGTGGCCACCGACGTGGCGGCGCGCGGGCTGGACATCCACGACCTGCCGCAGGTGGTCAACTTCGACCTGCCGATCGTCGCCGAGGACTACGTGCACCGCATCGGCCGCACCGGCCGCGCCGGCGCCTCGGGCGAGGCGGTGTCGCTGGTCTGCGCCGACGAGGTGGAGCTGCTGGCGGCCATCGAGCAGCTGCTGCACAAGCTGCTGCCGCGCCACGACGAGCCGGACTTCGTCCCCGACCACCGGGTGCCGCAGACCACCATCGACGGTCAGGTGCTGAAGAAGCCGAAGAAACCCAAGAAGCCCAAGCCGGGCGGCGAGGCGCCGGGCAAGGCGCTGGGCCGCTGGGTGGACAGCAGCGCGCCGAAGGTCAAGGCGGTGCGCCAGGTGCCGAAGTTCTCCGCCGGCGCGGCGGGCAAGGGCGGCAAGCCGGCCGGGCGCGGCCGCTGAGGGTCCGCCGCGGGCGAGCGCCGCTGCGCCGGCGGCGCCCTGACCAGCCGCAGGGCACGGCCCGGCGCCTCGCGCGATTGCCCGGGCGGGCCGAATCCCCGCGCCAATCCGCCGGGCGCTGCTGCTACAATCGCCCGCCTTACCGATCCGCAGGAGTGTCCCGGTGTCCGTCGTCTTCGTCGCCGCCTCTAAGCTGCCCACCCCCTTTGGCGTGTTCACCATGCACGGCTTCCTCGACGAGGAAACCGGCAAGGAGCACGTGGCCCTGACCCTGGGCGATGTCGCCGACGGCGCGCCGGTACTCGGCCGTCTGCACTCCGAATGCCTGACCGGCGATGCGCTGTTCAGCCTGCGCTGCGACTGCGGCGCCCAGCTGGAAGCGGCGCTGGCGGCCATCGCCGCCGAGGGCCGCGGCGTGCTGCTCTACCTGCGCCAGGAGGGTCGCGGCATCGGCCTGCTCAACAAGATCCGCGCCTACGAGCTGCAGGACGCCGGCGCCGACACCGTGGAAGCCAACGAGCGCCTGGGCTTTTCCGCCGACCAGCGCGACTACGCGATGTGCCGGCCGATGCTCGACCATCTGGGCATCCGCGAGCTCAGGCTGATGACCAACAACCCGCGCAAGCTCAAGGCGCTGGAGGTCTACGGCATCCATCTGGCCGAGCGCGTGCCGCTGCACAGCGGGCTCAATCCGCACAACCGCCACTACCTGGCGACCAAGGCCGGCAAGCTCGGCCACCTGCTCGGCAACCTGCATCAGGCCGAAGACGAATGAGCGGCGCGCTGCTGCACCGCCCGGCCTTCGCCCGCCGCTGGTGGGCGCTGCTGGCGCTGAGCCTGCTGCCGTTGCTGCTGCTGGCGCTGTTCGGCCCGGCGCGCGGGCTGCTCGGCGACGACCTGCACATGCCGCTGTTCGTGGTCGCCCTGCTGGGCATGTTCGTCAGCCTACCGCTGTTCCGGCGCTACAAGCTGGCGCTGATCGCCTGCGCCCGCGCGCGCGGCAGCGCCGACGAGACGCCGGCCTGGCAGCGCCTCGCCGAGGCGCAGCGCAACGGCCTGCTCGGCGCCCTGCTGCCGGCCTGGCTGGCCGCGCTGGGACGCCTCGCCGGCCTGCACGGCGTGCCGGTGCTGCTGCTGGTGGCGGCCAGCCTGACCATCGCGATCCTCTACCGCCTGCCGCGCCAGCTCGACTGATGGCGCCGGGCGGTTGCGCCGCGCCGCGCCGGCCGGCGTTCCTGCTGCTGCTCGTTCTGCTCGTCGTTGTGCTGCCCGGCCTGCCGGCGCGGGCGGACGAGGGCGCGCGGCGGGTGGTGGCGCTGGCGCCCTCGCTGAGCGAGATCGTCGTCGAGCTGGGCGCCAGCGAGCGCCTGGTCGGCGTGCTCGACGGCGGCCCGCGTCCGCCGGGCCTGGAGCACCTGCCGTCCCTCGGCCGTCACGGCCAGCTCAATCTGGAGGTGCTGCTCAGCCTGCAGCCGGATCTGATCCTGCTCTGGCCGGACAGCGTCGGCCCGGCCATGCAGGCGCAGCTGCGCGGCCTGGGCATCGCGCTGATCGAGGCGCAGCCCCACAGCTTCGACGAACTGGCCGGGCAGCTCGCGCAGATCGGCGCGGCCCTCGGCCATCGCGACGCGGGCGAGCGGCTGGCCGAGCGCATGCGCGCCGGAGCGCGCTCGCTGGCGGCGCGCTATGCGCGCAGCGAACCGCTGGCGGTGTTCTATCAGGTCTGGGACCGGCCGATGTACACCCTCGGCGGGCGGCAGATCGTCAGCGACGCGCTGCGCCTGTGCGGGGCGCGCAACGTGTTCGCCGATCTGGCCCTGCCGGCGCCGCAGGTCGGCGTCGAGGCGGTGCTGGGGCGCGATCCGGCGGTGATCCTGGTCGGCACCCCGGCCCAGGCGCAAGGCTGGCAGGACTGGCCGCAGCTGCGTGCGGTGCGCAAGCGGCAGGTCTGGCTGGTGCCCGATCGCGGCCTGGAGCGGCCGAGCTTCCAGATGCTGGCGGCCACCGCCCGCTTGTGCGAGCTGCTGAGCCGGGCGCAGCCCTGAGGCGGCAATGGCTGCCCCCCAATGCAAGAGCCCCGACCGCAGGGTCGGGGCTCGATGCCGTCACTCGGTGACGTAGCGGCCGGGCGCCGCTTCCAGCGGCGGGTACTCGGCGCTGCCGCACGGCGCGGCCGGGCGGCGCTCGCCGGCATGCTGCTCCAGCCAGGCGAACCAGTCGCCCCACCAGCTGCCCGCATGCTGGGTGCTCTGCTCGCGCCAGGCGTCGGCGCTGTCCGGCACCTGGTCGCAGGTCCAGTACTGGCGCTTCTTCTTGGCCGGCGGGTTGATCACCCCGGCGATGTGTCCGGAGGCGCCCAGCACGAAGCGGCGCGGGCCCTTGAGCAGCGCGCCGCTGGCGTAGGCGCTGCGCCACGGCACGATGTGGTCTTCCTCGGCGGCCAGCACATAGGCCGGCGCCTGGACGTTGGCGAAGTCCAGCTTGACCCCGCAGCACTCCAGCTCGCCGGACTTGAGGTCGTTCTGCAGGTAGGTGTGGCGCAGGTACCAGCAGTACATCGGGCCGGGCAGGTTGGTGCTGTCGTTGTTCCAGAACAGCATGTCGAAGGGCCGCGGCTTCTCGCCCTTGAGGTACTTGTTGACGTTGTAGTTCCACCACAGGTCGTTGGGGCGCAGCTGCGAGAAGGTGTTGCCCATGTCCTCGCCGCGGAAGATGCCGTAGCGGCCGTTCAGCCCGCCGATGGTGCGCTCGCGGTAGTCGACCAGCTTCTCGTCGACGAACACCCCGACCGGGCCGGTGTCGGCGAAGTCGAGGAAGGTGGTCAGCAGGGTCACGCTGCCGATCTCGTGGTCGCCGCGCGCGCCGAGCACCGCCAGGGCGCAGCTGAGCAGGGTGCCGCCGACGCAGTAGCCCATGCAGTTGACCCGGCGCTCGCCGCTGATCGAGCGCACGGTGCGCAGGGCGGTGATGATGCCGTGCTGCAGGTAGTCGTCCCAGGTCTTGTGGGCGAGGCTTTCCTTGATGTTGCGCCAGGACATCAGGAACACCGAGTGGCCCTGTTCCAGGGCGTGGCGCACCAGCGAGTTGTCGGGCTTGAGGTCGAGGATGTAGAACTTGTTGATCGCCGGCGGGACGATCAGCAGCGGCCGCTGGAACTGGGTGTCGGTCTGCGGCGCGTAGTGGATCAGCTGGAACAGCTCGTTCTCGAACACCACCGCGCCCGGAGTGGTGGCCAGGTCGCGGCCGACCACGAAGTCGTCGCTGCTGCTCTGGCGCAGCTTGCCGTCCTTGAGGTCGTTGAGCAGGTGCAGCATGCCGTTGAACAGGCTGCTGCCGCCGCTTTCCACCATGCGCTGCAGGGCTTCGGGGTTGCTGGGCAGGAAGTTGCTCGGCGCGATGGCGGCCAGGGCCTGTTCGAGGAGGAAGTTCAGGCGCTGGCGCGAGCGCTCGTCGGGAATGCGCAGTTCTTCCACCAGCTGCAGGAGGAAGCGCGAATTGAGCAGGTAGCCGGCGGCCATCGAGCCGAACAGCGGCTCCTGCCATTGCGGCGCGGCGAAGCGCGGGTCGTCGAGGGGCAGCGGCTGGCGGGTCAGCAGCTGCAGGCCGAGGTTCGACCATTCCTGCTGGTAGTCAAGCTGCAGCTGGTTGAGGCGCTCCTGGGGCACCTCGAACCAGGGCGCGATGTCCGTCTCGCTGAACCAGGGGTTGGCGGCGACCCACAGGCGCAGCTGCTGCAGGGTCATGTGGGCGAGGAAGGGCGTTTGAGCCGACCAGAAACCGGAGAGGGCCGGGTTTGGATCCATGGCGATCATTCCTGGATGAGGGGGATTGAAAAACGGGCAGGGCGGCCGGGCCGCCCTGCGGGGAACATCGTTCGGTGCGCCAATGATCTCAGCGTGCGATGGCCAAAGCCACCCCCTGACCGCCGCCGATGCACAGGGTCGCCAGTCCCTTGCGCGCGCCGCTGCGCTGCATTTCGTGCAGCAGGCTGACCAGGATGCGGCAGCCGGAGGCGCCGATCGGGTGGCCGAGGGCGATGGCGCCGCCGTTGACGTTGACCCGTTCGGCGTCCCAGCCCAGCGCCTGGCCGACCGCCAGGGCCTGGGCGGCGAAGGCCTCGTTGGCCTCGATACGCTCGACTTCGGCGAGCTGCCAGCCGGCCTTGTCCAGGCAGCGGCGGGTGGCGTCCACCGGGCCGATGCCCATGATCGCCGGGTCGACCCCGGCGCTGGCCGCCGCGGCGATGCGCCCGAGCACCGGCAGGCCGAGGGCCGCGGCCTTGTCGGCGCTCATCAGCAGCACCGCGGCGGCGCCGTCGTTGAGGGTCGAGGCGTTGCCGGCGGTGACCGTGCCGTCCTTCTTGAACGCCGGGCGCAGCTTGGCCAGGGACTCCAGGGTGGTTTCGCCGCGCGGCTGTTCGTCGCGGGCGAACACCAGCGGTTCGCCCTTCTTCTGCGCGATGCTCACCGGGGCGATCTCGGCCTCGAAGCGCCCGGCGGCGATGGCGGCCAGCGCCTTCTGCTGCGAGGCGGCGGCGAAGGCGTCCTGCGCGTCGCGGGAGATGCCGTACTGCTCGGCGAGGTTCTCCGCGGTGATGCCCATGTGGTAGTCGTTGAAGGCGTCCCACAGGCCGTCGGCGATCAGGCTGTCGAGCACCTGGCCGTGGCCCAGACGCAGGCCGGTGCGCGCGGCGGGCAGCAGGTAGGGCGCCTGGCTCATGCTTTCCTGGCCGCCGGCGATGACGATCTCGGCGTCGCCGCAGGCGATGGCCTGGGCGCCGAGCTGGACGCTCTTGAGGCCGGAGCCGCAGACCTTGTTGACGGTCATCGCCGGCACGGTGTGCGGCAGACCGGCGCGCATCGCCGCCTGGCGGGCGGGGTTCTGCCCGCAGCCGGCGGTCAGTACCTGGCCGAGGATCACCTCGTCCACCTCGGCGCCGTTCAGGCCGCTCTGCTCCAGCAGGCGGCGGATCACCGCCGCGCCGAGGTCGGCGGCGCTCAGGCTGGCCAGGCTGCCCTGGAAGGCGCCGATGGCGGTACGGGTTGCAGCGACGATGACGACATCTTTCATCATGGAGCTCCGGACTCTGGAAGTTCAGGGAGGGGCGGGCACGGCGCCTGCCGTGCCCGCCGGAGGGTTACTGCATGTTCAAGCCGCCGTTGACCGAGAAGTCGGCGCCGGTGGCGTAGGCGGCATCGTCGGAAGCCAGCCAGGCGATCATCGCGGCGATCTCGGCCGGCTTGCCCAGGCGGCCGGCGGGAATGCCGGCGACGATGTTCTCGAGGATCTCCGGGCGGATCACCGCGGTCATGTCGGTCTCGATGTAGCCGGGGGAGAGGGTGTTGACGGTCACGCCCTTGCCGGCCACCTCGCGGGCCAGGGCCATGGTGAAGCCGTGGATGCCGGCCTTGGCCGCCGAGTAGTTGGTCTGCCCGAACTGGCCGCGCTGGCCGTTCACCGAAGAGATGTTGATGATCCGCCCCCAGCCCTGGGCCAGCATGTCCTCGACCACCTGCTTGGTGGCGTTGAACAGGCCGGTGAGGTTGGTGTCGATCACCGCGTGCCAGTTTTCCGGAGTCATCTTGCGGAAGCTGGCGTCGCGGGTGATGCCGGCGTTGTTGACCAGCACGTCGATCGGGCCGAGCTGCTCGCGGATCGCGGCGAAGGCGGCGCGGGTGCTTTCCCAGTCGGTGACGTCGTGTTCGCAGGTGTGGAAGTCGAAGCCCAGGTCGCGCTGCTGGGCCAGCCAGCTGTCGCGGCGCGAGGAGTTCGGGGTGCAGCCGACCACCACGATGAAACCGTCCTTGGCCAGACGCTGACTGATGGCGGTGCCGATGCCGCCCATGCCGCCGGTGACCAGTGCGATGCGTTGCTTGCTCATGTGCATTCCTCGTTCTTCTGTTTTTCTCGTGCCGCGCTGCCGTGTTCCTGGCCGTGCGTGCCTCCGGTGCCGGGATGCGGCGGCGGCGTCGATGGCGATGCATGTCGTCCATGCAGCTTGCCCTCGCCCGATCATCATGCGGGGCATAGATGACAGCTTGAGGGAAGCGCGGCGGATTGTAGTGGTGCCGGCCGGCCGGGGTATTGTCCCGGCTCACGCTTACCGCGTTTCGCCTTGCATCGCCCGTGCCGCTCTGCAATGGTGGCGGCGGAAATCTGCCGGGCGCGCCGTCGCCGGACGCCGGATCGGTTGTGCAAGTCCGGTGCCATGTGACTGTCGTGTGAAGTTTTTGCGGTGCGGTAAAATCGCCTTGCAGATTTCATTTTGCAGTGCAACAATTCACTTGCAGATCGAGCCGAGACAGCGCCTCAGGACAGTCGGGTTCGAATTGCAGGTTCGATACGACCCCCGCTCTCGTCAGGAGATTCGAGCATGTCCTTCTTTGATGCTGAAAAGATGCAATCCATTCAGACCGCCAACCTGGAGCTGCTGCAGCAGATGAACGGCAAGATGTTCGAGGGTATCGAGCACCTCGCCCAGCTGCAGCTCAAGGCCCTGCGCGCCCTGTCCGAAGACCAGTTCGAGGCCTGCCGCCAACTGCTCAACACCCGCGATCCGCAGTCGCTGTTCCAGCTGCAGGGCGCCTTCGTGCAGCCGATGAGCCAGGCCGAACGCCTGCTCGAATTCAACCGCAAGATCTATGACCTGCTGTCCAGCACCCAGGCCGAAGTGGCCAAGCTGGGCGAGAAGCAGGTAGCGGTCGGTGCCAAGCAGGTGCAGGAAGCCCTGGAAACCATCAGCAGCAACGCTCCGGCCAGCGCCGAGCCGGCGGTCGCCGTGCTGAAGTCGGCTATCGAAAGCGCCGGCAGCGTGCTGGAAAGCGCGCAGAAAGTCGCCAAGCAGGCCGCCGAAATGGCCGAGAGCAGCATCGCCGCCGCCGCCAATGCTGCGACCCAGGCCGCGACCCAGGCTGCCGCGCAAGCCACCCAGGCTACTCAGGCCGCGACCCAGGCCGCCACCCAAGCGACCCAGGCTGCCACCCAGGCCGCCCGCAACGCGAGCAAGGCCGCCAGCAAGTAACCGATCATGTGCCGGCGCTCGACTCGTTGAGCGTCACTGGCGACGGTGGATCACTGATCCCCGTCGCCTTTTTTATTTGCGCCCGGGCGGGCGCCGAACAGGCCGAACATGTTCTGGGTGCTCAGGTAGAGCTTCTTCGACTGCTCCAGATACTGCTGCATGAGGTTCTGCATCACCGGCATCTGGCTGCGCAGGAAGTCGTTCCAGGCCTGGGTCGACTGCTCGCCGGTCTGCTTCTGCACCTCGATCACCGCCTGGATGCTCTTGTCCAGATAGCTGCCGAGCATGCCCTGGAAGGGGCCGTAGAAACGGATGATGCTCTGCAACATTTCGCTGGAGAAGATCGGCTCGCCGTCGCGCTCGGCCTCCTGGATGATCTGCAGGAGGATGCTGCGGGTCAGGTCCTCGCCGCTCTTGGCGTCCACCACCTGGAAGGGCGTTTCGTCGATCACCAGCTGGCGGATGTCGGCCAGGGTCACATGGCTGCTGGTGTGGGTGTCGTACAGGCGACGGTTGGGATACTTCTTGATCAGGCGAACGTCGCTGCGGACGGTATCGGACATGCGGGCCTCGCGGCAGGGGAGTGGTGATGCGGGCATGGTAGCCCAAAGCCGCGGGGCTGTCCGACTGCCCCGCGATGGCGCCCGCGGCGCGCGCCGCGCACCGGCGCAGGGCGGGCTCTGTACCCTGACGCTGCGCGCCAGCCTGCATCCCCGAGGCGGAGTGCAGGCTGGTGCCCTGGTCAGAAGCGGTAGCCGACGCTGAGCTGCACGTCTTCTTCCGGTGCCGGGTAGCGGCTGTTGGCGCTGGCGAAGGCATCGTAGCGCTTGCCGGTCAGGTTGTTGATGCGCAGCTTGGCATTGAACTGCCGGTAGTCGTAGCGCAAGGCCGCGTTGAGCAGGGTGTAGCTGCCGGCCTTGCGCAGGCTGTTGGCATCGTCGCTCGAGTAGTGGCGGCGGCCGGTGTAGACGGCTTCCAGCTGGCTTGTCAGGCCGGGCAGAAGCTCATAGCCGACGTGCATACTGCCGCTGTGGCGGGCGACCCAGGGTACGTCGTTACCCTGGAAGCTGCCGGCGCGGTATTCGGCGTCGGTGAAGCTGTACTGGCCGCCGATGCTCAGGCGCTCGCTCAACTGGCGTTCGGCCTCCAGCAGCAGCCCCTTGCGCAGGGTCTTGTCCAGATTGATGTTGGCACCGCGCCCATTCTGGGACGCAGGATTGGCGATGATCGCGTCGTAGAGAATCTCGTCATTCAGTTCGAGGCGGTACAGGCTGGCCTGGTAGCGCTGACGGCCGTCGCTCCATTCGATCCCGCTTTCCCAGGATTCGCCGGTCTGCGGCTTGAGGAAGGTGGTGCCGGGCAGGGTAAAGCCATTCTCGTCGACGTTGGCCCAGCGCAGCACGTCCTCGCGCTTGATGAACAGGCGCGTCTGCTGGTTGGCCTGCCAGCTCAGGCCGATGCTGCTGCTGTCCTCTCGGTCGGAATGGCTGCGGTTGGCCGCATGATTGCGGTCTTCCGCCTCGCTGGCGCGGTAGCCGAGGGTCAGGGTCAGGTCATGTCCGAGCGGCTGGCTGAGCTGGGTATACCAGTCGCGCAGGGTCTGGCGAAACTCGGTGCTGGAGGAGGACAGCTCATAGTCGCTGGTGATGTGGTCGTGGCCGAGCAGCCATTCGCTGCGGCCGAGGCTGCTGTCCCAGCGGGCGGTCAGGCGCGGGCTGAGGCTTTCGATGCGGGTGCCCTGCTCGAACGGGGTCCAAAACTGGCCGACGCCATCCTGATCGCTGTGGCTGTAGTCGAAATTGGCGGTCCAGATCGCGTTCAGACGCTGCTCGAGGGCGAAGCGGTGTACCTGGGTCTTGCTGTCGTTCCAGTCGCTGGACAGGCTCTGCTTGCGGTCGGCCCGGCGCTGGTCGAGCGTGAGCGAGCCCGGATACAGCAGTTCGTCGTCTACCGTCTGGTATTCGTACAGCGCATGGCCAGCGGCATGGTCATAACGCAGGCGGGTGAAGGCATTGCTGTAGCTGGCATTGTTGTGGTCGCGGTAGTTGTCGCTGTTGCGGGTTTCGCCGCTGGCGTACAGCGAAAAACCTCCGCCCAGCTGCTGGAACAGGCGACCCCGGTAAGCTTCGAGGTCGTGACTGCCGATGCTGGTCTCGACATAGGCCTCGTTGTGCTGCGGCGTGCGGGTGACGATGTTGATCACCCCGCCGACGGCCTGGTCGCCGTACAGCACGGTGCCGGTGCCACGAATGATCTCGATGCGCTCGATGTTGTCCAGCGGTACCGCGTTGAGATCCGGGGTGGCCAGGCTGGGTTGGTTGAGGCGGCGGCCGTCGACCAGGATCAGCGTGTTATTGCCGGCGTTCTCGCCGAAGCCGCGCAGGCTGAGCGCAACCCGGTTGCCGTCGCCCATGGTGTCGCGGACCTGCAGGCCCGCTTGGCTGCGCAGCAGGTCGAGCAGGTCGTGGCTGGCGCTGGCTTCGATCTGCTGGCGGTCGATGACCGCCACACTGCTCGGTACCGGGTTGTGCAGTGCGGTGGCGCGGGTCACCACCAGGGGGGGCAGTTCGCTGTTCTTTCTGGTCTGTTCGGTTTCGGCCAAAACAAGGCCCGGCGCCAGGGCAACGGCCAGCGCCAGAGGGGAAAGCTTCATCGAGGAATCCTCAAAAGTGATGGGGCAGACTTTCGAGGAGGGCAGAAAGCAGAGACGCGCCGGACGGCGCGCGACTGACGGTGCGGCCCTCCGCAACACCTGTCGAATCCGTCGGGGCCGGTCTCCGGGCTGTCGACCCTTGGCCCGCCTTCCCGGGGAATCCCCAGTGGCCGTTGGGCAAGGTGGCAGGCCGAGGCCTGCGGTCGATTACCGTTGCGGGGGCAGCGCCGGCCTTGCTCCCATGGAGCGCACCGGCTTCCCGTTTAACGCAGGCCAGGCCTGCGCACCCTGACGGAATGCAAAACGCCGCGCACCTTACGGGCTGGCGGCGGCGAAAGCAATCGCGGGGCGCCCTGCGGCGCCGGCGGGAGGGCCGGCGCCGGGGCGCTTCAGCCGGCGAGCAGGGCCATGGCCTCGCGGGCCATCTGGCCTTCCTCGTCGGTGGGGATCACCCAGATGCCGCGCTGGCTGTCGGCGCTGCTCAGGCGGGCGGCGCCGCCATGGACGGCCTGGGCGGCGTTGGTCGCGGCGTCGAGGGCGAACCCCAGCCAGCTCAGGCGTTCGAGGATCATCGCGCGCACGGTGGCGCTGCGTTCGCCGATCCCGGCGGTGAACACCAGATGGTCGACGCCGCCGGCCTGGGCGGCCAGGGCCGCGACTTCGCGGGCCGCGCGGTAGCAGTACAGTTCCACCGCCAGACGCGCCTGGGGCGAGTCGCTGGCCAGCAGCACGCGCATGTCCGAGGACTCGCCGGAGACGCCGAGCAGGCCGGAGTTGCGGTACAGCTCGCGGCGTACCGCGGGGATGTCCATGCCGCCGTGCTCCATCCAGTAGAGCAGCACCTCGGGGTCGAGGTTGCCGGGACGGGTGCCCATCATCAGTCCCTCGCAGGCGCCCATGCCGGTGCTGTTGGCGACGCTGCGCCGGCGGTGCAGGACGCAGCCGCTGGAGCCGCTGCCCAGGTGCAGGACCACCACGCGCTTGTCGGCCTCGCCCTCGCCGAGTACCGCCGGCAGCTGGTGGCTGATCGCGGCGTAGGATAGGCCGTGGAAGCTGTAGCGGCGCACCCCGGCGTCGTGCCAGCGGCGGTCGATGGCGAAGCGGGTGGCCAACGGGTCCTGGGTGGCGTGGAAGGCGGTATCGAAGCAGGCGATCTGCACCACGCCGAGCGCCGCGCGGCGCGCCGCCTCCAGGCCGGCGAGGGCGGCGGGCTGGTGCAGCGGGGCCAGCGGGGTGAGGCTGTGCAGCTGGGCGCAGACCTCGCCGTCGACCCGCGTGGCGCGGGAGAACAGCTCGCCGCCGTGGACCACGCGGTGGACGATGGCGCCCGGCCGGTTCCGGCCGCTCTCGGCCAGGGCCAGCACCTGGGCGATGGCGTTCTCGTGGCGCACCTCGCGCAGCGGTTCGTCGCAGAGCACCTGGCCGTCGGCGGTGCGGGCGGCGAGGCGGCCTTCGGCCTGGCCGATGCCGTCCACCAGGCCGCGCACCAGCACGCGCGGCTCGCGGCCCTGGATGTCGAAGGTGGTGAACTTGAGGGTGGCCGAGCCGACGTTGAGGGCCAGCAGCGGGGCGCTCATCCGCGCACCTCGCCGCTCTGCAGGCGATGGCGGGCGGCCAGCGCGGCGACCGCGGTGGAAGCCAGGCGCACGCGGGCGTCCTCGGCGCGGCTGTTGAGCACGATCGGTACCCGTGCGCCCATCACCACCCCGGCCGAGGCGGCGGCGGCCAGGTAGCTGAGCTGCTTGGCCAGCATGTTGCCGGCTTCCAGGTCGGGGACCAGCAGGATGTCCGGATCGCCGGCCACCGGCGAGTCGATGCCCTTGCTGTCGGCGGCGGCGTGGGAGATGGCGTTGTCGAAGGCCAGCGGGCCGTCGAGGATCGCCCCGGTGATCTGCTTGCGGTCGGCCATCTTGCACAGCGCGGCGGCGTCGATGGTCGCCGGCATCGAGGCGGTGACGGTTTCCACGGCGGCGAGGATCGCCACCTTGGGCCGGGCGATGCCCAGCGCGTGGCAGAGGTCGATGGCGTTCTGCACGATGTGGCGCTTGGTGGCCAGGTCGGGGGCGATGTTGATCGCCGCGTCGGTGATGAACAGGTAGCGCGGGTAGCTTTCCACCTTCATCACGTAGACGTGGCTGATGCGGCGGTCGGTGCGCACGCCGGTCTGGCGGTCGAGCACCGCGCCCATGAATTCGTCGGTGTGCAGGCTGCCCTTCATCAGCGAGTCGGCCTCGCCGCTGCGCACCAGCTCCACCGCGCGGGCGGCGGCGGCGTGGCTGTGCGGCACGTCTTCCAGGCGGTAGGGCGACAGGTCGAGACCGGCGCCCTCGGCGATGTCGAGCAGGCGGTTGCGCGGGCCGACCAGGATCGGCTCGATCAGGCCGGCCTCGGCCGACTCGATGGCGCCGCACAGGGCGTCGGGGCTGCAGGGGTGGGCCACCGCCATCCGCGTCGGCGGATGGCGCAGGGCGGCCTGGATGATGTCGTCGAAAGCGCGTTCGTCACGGGTCATCGCTCGGTCCTTGGCTGAAGGTGCGTGAACGGGAAGCGCCGGCGGCGCGGCGCCGCCGGCGGGAGGCGGGCGGCCGTCAGGCCATCATGTGGAAGCCGCCGTCGACGTAGATCACTTCGCCGGTGATCGCCCGCGAGGCGTCGGAGATCAGGAAGGCGGCGGTCATGCCGACGTCCTCGATGTCCACCAGGCGGTGCTGCGGGGTGCGCTCGATGGCTTCCTCGATCAGCTTGTCGAAGTGGGCGATGCCGGAGGCGGCGCGGGTCTTCAGCGGGCCGGGGGACACGGCGTGGACGCGGATGCGCTGCTGGCCCAGCTCGGCGGCCAGGTAGCGCACGGTGGATTCCAGGGCGGCCTTGACCGGGCCCATCACGTTGTAGTTCTCGACCACCTTGTCGGCGCCGTAGTAGCTCATGGTGATGATCGAGCCGCCGTCCTTCATCAGCGGCTCGGCCAGGCGCGCCATCTCGATCAGCGAGTAGCAGGACACGCCCATGGCCTGCAGGAAGCCTTCCTTGGAGCAGTCGGTGACGCGGCCGTGCAGGTCGTCCATCGGGCAGAAGGCGATGGAGTGGATGACGAAGTCCAGCTTGCCCCAGGTCTCCTCGATGCTGCGGAACACCGCTTCCAGCTCGCCGGGCTTCTCCACGTCCATCTGCGCGATGATCGGGCTTTCCAGTTCCTCGGCCAGCGGGCGGACGAAGCGCTCGGCCTTTTCGTTCAGGTAGGTCACGGCGAACTCGGCGCCCAGGCTCTTGAGCACGCGGGCGCAGCCGTAGGCGATGGAGTTGTCGTTGGCGATGCCGACGATCAGGCCTTTCTTGCCAGCGAGCGAGTTGATGCGGTCCATGAGAAATCCTTTTGTTGCGATGCGGACAGAAGTGGGCGGTGCCGACGCGGGGCGCCGCAGATGCCTGGAGGCTTGTGCCACAGTCGTATTGCCGGGCCATGACAGCAGGCGCGGCGCAGGCTTGCCGGGCCTGGGGGATTCTATCCGATGCAGCCTTGTTGCGCTGCAAGAGGCGCCGCACCTGGGGCGGCGCGGCCCGCCCTTGCCGCAGACGGAAGCCGCTGCGGGCCGCCTGCGCCGGGTAGGGTCCGGGGCGCCGCCTCCCGGCCGGGAGGCGTGGCTCAGTGGCCGAGGCGCTGCAGGCGGGCGCGGACCGCGCGCTCGATGCCGGCGGCGTCCAGGCCGCATTCGGCGAGCATCTGCGCCGGCTTGGCGTGCTCGACGTAGCGGTCGGGCAGGCCGAGCTGCAGCAGCGGCATGACGATGCCCTCGGCGGCGAGGAACTCGGCGACCGCCGAGCCGGCGCCGCCCATGACGGCGTTCTCCTCGACGGTCACCAGCAGCGCGTGGCCGGCGGCCAGCTCGCGCACCAGCGCCGCGTCCAGCGGCTTGACGAAGCGCATGTCGGCGACCGTGGCGTCGAGCGTCTCGGCCACTTCCAGGGCGGCGGCCAGCTGCACGCCGAACACCAGCAGGGCGACCGGGCCGCTGCCGCGGCGGCGGACCACGCCCTTGCCGATCTCCACGCTGTCCAGCGCCGGGGAAATCGGCGCGTTGGGGCCGGTGCCGCGCGGGTAGCGTACCGCCGCCGGGCCCTGGTGCTGGTAGCCGGTGGTCAGCAGCAGGCGCAGCTCGTTCTCGTCGCTGGGGGTCATCACCAGCATCTCGGGGATGCAGCGCAGGTAGGAGAGGTCGAAGCTGCCGGCGTGGGTCGGGCCGTCCTCGCCGACCAGGCCGGCGCGGTCGATGGCGAACAGCACGTCGAGATCCTGCACCGCCACGTCGTGGATCAGCTGGTCGTAGGCGCGTTGCAGGAAGGTCGAGTAGATCGCCACCACCGGCTTGGCGCCCTCGCAGGCCAGACCGGCGGCGAGGGTCACCGCGTGCTGCTCGGCGATGGCGACGTCGAAGTAGCGCTCCGGGTACTGCTCGGCGAAGGCCACCAGGTCGGAGCCTTCCTTCATCGCCGGGGTGATGCCGATCAGCCGCTCATCAGCGGCGGCCATGTCGCACAGCCACTGGCCGAACACCTCGCAGTATTTCGGCCCGCTGGCCTTGGGCGCGGCGCTGCTGTCGATCTCCAGCTTACCGATGGCGTGGTAGCCGATGGGGTCGGCCTCGGCCGGGGCGAAGCCCTTGCCCTTCTTGGTGATCACGTGGAGGAACTGCGGGCCCTTGAGCTCGCGCATCTTGCCCAGGGTGGCGATCAGGGTCGGCAGGTCGTGGCCGTCGATGGGACCGATGTAGTTCCAGCCCAGCTCCTCGAACAGGGTGCCGGGCACCAGCATGCCCTTGGCATGCTCCTCGGTGCGCCGGGCGATCTCCCAGGCGCCGGGGATGCGCGAGAGGATCTTCTTGCTGCCCTCGCGCATGCTGGCGTAGGTGCGGCTGGAGAGGATCTTGGTCAGGTAGTTGTTCAGCCCGCCGACGTTGCGCGAGATCGACATGTCGTTGTCGTTGAGCACCACCAGCATGTCGGCAGCGGTTTCCGAGGCGTGGTTGAGCGCCTCGAAGGCCATCCCGGCGGTCAGCGCGCCGTCGCCGATCACCGCCACGGTGCGCCGCTCGTTGCCCTGCAGGCGGTTGGCCAGGGCCATGCCCAGCGCGGCGCCGATCGAGGTGCTGGAGTGGCCGACGCCGAAGGTGTCGTACTCGCTCTCGCTGCGCCGCGGGAAGGCGGCCAAGCCGTCCTTCTGGCGCAGGCTGGCCATCCGCTCGCGGCGCCCGGTGAGGATCTTGTGCGGGTAGGCCTGGTGGCCGACGTCCCACACCAGGCGGTCTTCCGGCGTGTGGTAGACGTGGTGCAGGGCGATGGTCAGCTCGACCACGCCGAGCCCGGCTCCGAAGTGCCCGCCGGTGCGGCCCACCGTGTAGAGCAGGTACTGGCGCAGCTCGTCGGCCAGGGTATCCAGCTCGCCTTCGCTGAGGGTGCGCAGCACGGCGGGGCTGTCGATGCGGTCGAGCAGGGGCGTGTCGGGCCGCTGGCGGGGAAACTCGTGCAGCGTCTTGGGCATCGGGCGGTTTCGGCAGTCGGACAAAAGATGCGCGAGTTTACCCGAAGCGGACGGGGTGCCCAAGCAAGGCGAAGGTCGCGGCGCCGGGGGTAGCGCGGCGGGCCGCTGGCGCCACCGCGTCTCCTGCGCGAGGCGCAGTGCAGGGATGGCGCGAGGCCGGCGTGGTGGCGAGCGCGCTAGGTGCGCGGGCTCGCCGGGGAGCTTGCCTGCCGGGCGCTGCCGGCGGCCGGCCTCAGTGGCTGCGCGCGACGATGTAGCGGGCCAGCTCGCGCAGGGCGTCGGCGCGCTGGTCGAACGGCTCCAGCGCGGCCAGTGCCTGGTCGCGCAGGGCCAGGGCGTAGGCCTTGGCGGCGTCGAGGCCGAGCAGCGCCGGGTAGGTGGGCTTGTCGTGGGCCTGATCCTTGCCCTGGGTCTTGCCGAGGGTCGCGGTGTCGCTCTCCACGTCGAGGATGTCGTCCTGCACCTGGAAGGCCAGGCCGATGGCGCGGGCGTAGCGCTGCAGGGCGTCGAGGCTGGCGGCGTCGCTGCGGCCGCTGGCCAGGGCGCCGAGGCACACGCTGGCCTCGATCAGCGCGCCGGTCTTGTGCCGGTGCATGGTTTCCAGCGCGGCCTGGTCGAGCTGCACGCCCACCGAGCCGAGGTCGATGGCCTGGCCGCCGACCATGCCCGCCGGCCCCGCGGCGCGGGCCAGGCGGGCGACCATCGCCAGCCGGGTGTCGGCGTCCTGGGGGTTATGCGCGGCATCGGCGAGCACCTCGAAGGCCAGCGCCTGCAGGCCGTCGCCGGCGAGGATGGCGCAGGCCTCGTCGAAAGCGATGTGGGTGGTCGGCTGGCCGCGGCGCAGGTCGTCGTCGTCCATCGCCGGCAGGTCGTCGTGGACCAGCGAGTAGGCATGCACCAGCTCCACCGCGCAGGCCGCGCCGTCGGCCCGCTCGGCGCCGCCGCCGAGGGCTTCGCAGGCGGCGTAGGCGAGCAGCGGGCGCACGCGCTTGCCGCCGTTGACCACGCTGTAGGCCATCGCCTGGTAGAGCCGCCGCAGTTCGGCGCGCGGCGCGGCGAACAGGCGGCGCAGCGCGGCGTCGACGCGGCCCTGGCAGGCGGCCTGGTAGTCCTTGAGGTTCATGGCGCGGGGGACTCCGGGTCGAAGGGGACGCTGTGCGCGGCGTCGCCCTGGCCGAGCAGCATCTGCACCTTCTGCTCGGCCTGGCCGAGCGCGCCCTGGCACTCGCGGGTCAGGCGGATGCCCTGCTCGAAGGCGGCCAGCGAGTCCTCCAGGGACAGCTCGCCGCTTTCCAGGCGCTCGACCAGGGTCTGCAGTTCGCCAAGCGACTGCTCGAAATCGGGGGCGGTTTTCTTGCGAGCCATGGCGGCACTCTCGAACGGCGAAAAACGGGCGCGACACTAGCAGAGCGGCGAACGACGGGCAAACGGCAGCCGGACGGCGGGGGCGCATACCGCCCCGGCGGCGGTATGCGCGGGCGCGGCGGCTCAGCGCCCGTAGGTGGCCCAGAAGTAGTAGCAGGTCATCGCGCTGCCGACGACGATCACTAGCAGGCGCAGCCAGCGTGCCGGCAGGCGCTCGCCGAGGGCGCCGCCCAGGTAGCCGCCGAGGGTGGCGCCGGCGAGCAGGACGGCCAGCTCGCTCCAGCTGACCCGGCCGGCGAGGATGAAGGTCAGGCTGGCGACGCTGTAGATCACCGCCGAGATCAGGTTCTTCAGCGCGTTGGCGCGGGCCAGGGCGTGGCCCTCGATGGAGAAGGCGGCCAGTTGCAGGATGCCCATGCCGGCGCCGAAGTAGCCACCGTACACCGAGACCAGCGCGTGGGCGGCCAGCGACAGCGGACCGTGGGGCGGCACGGCGCCGGCCTCGCGGCGCCGCGCGGCGAGCAGGCGGCCGAGCCAGGGGCTGGCGGCGAACAGGGCGGTGGCGGCCAGCAGCAGCCAGGGGATCAGCACGCGGAACACGCTGTCGCCGCCGGCCAGCAGCAACAGGCCGCCGCCGAGGCCGCCGGCCAGCCCGGCCGCCAGCAGCGGCAGCAGGTAGCCGCCCAGCGGGCGCAGCGAGCCGCGCGCCGCCCAGGCGCCGGCGAGGCTCGCCGGCCACAGCGCCACCGCGTTGGTGGCGTTGGCGGTGACCGGCGGCAGGCCGGCGGCCAGCAGCGCCGGGAAGGAGAAGAAGGTGCCGCCGCCGGCCAGGGCGTTCATGCCGCCGGCAGCCAGGCCGGCGAACAGCAGCAGGAGAAGGTCGCTCGGGTTCATGTGGGGGGACTCGGGCAGAGGGCGAGCCGCGCCGCGGGCGGCCGGTGGGAGGCCTGCCCGTGCCGGCGTGCCGGAGGGGGCGGGTCAGAAGCCCAGTTCGGCGAGCAGGTCGTCGACCTGGTCCTGGTTGGCCAGGGCGCTGCCTTCGGTCGGCTTGATCTGCGGGCCGTTGAGCAGCTGCGGCTCGGAGTGCTGGCGGCGCTCCTCTTCGGCGCGGGCCAGTTGTTCGAGGAGGGCCTTCTCGCAGACGTCGGGGCGGCCACTGAGCAGCACCTGCATGAGCTGGCGCTCGATCTGGCGGATCAGGTCCATCATCTTCTTGATCACCTGGCCGGTGAGGTCCTGGAAGTCCTGGGCCATGAGGATTTCCAGCAGTTCGGCCTGGGTGGCCTGGGTGTGGCGCGGCACCTCGGCGAGGTAGTCGCGGGTGGCCTGCGCCAGCGCCTGGGCGCTGGTCGCGTCCTGCTCCAGCGGATTGGCGAACCAGGCCTGCCAGCGCGTTTCCAGGGCCGTGGCGCCCTGGGTCAGGCTGTCCTGCAGCGGTTGCGCGCGGTCGACGGCGTTGAGCGCGCGCTCGGCGGCCTGTTCGGTCATCGCGGCGATGTAGCCGAGGCGGTCCTGGGCGTCGGGGATGGCCTGGGCGGCCTTCTCGATCTCCTTGTCCAGGCCCAGTTCGCGCATGCTGTCGCGCAGCATGTGGGTCATCTGGCCGATGCGCTGGATCAGTTCGCTGGGGACGTTGCTCATCTTCCTTATCCTCCTTGGTGGTGGTGCCGGTCCCCGTCCTGGTCGGGCCTGTGGGTTGTCCGCCTGCGGCGTTGCCGGGCAGTGGCGCGCCGCGCGCGGCGGGGCTGGAACCGTGTCGGCGGCTATTCTGGCATTCCTGGCGCGCGGCTGGCTGCGCTTTTCGCCTAACGGACGCTCGCGTCGCTGCGCGCGGGGCTGGCCAGCGCGGTGCAGGCCGCGGCGGTCTGCGGGCGGCCGAAGAGGAAACCCTGCAGGCAGTGGCAGCCGTTGAGGCGCAGGAACGCGGCCTGGCGCTCGTTCTCCACACCCTCGGCGATCACCCGCATGCCCAGCTGGCCGGCGATCATCAGGATGCCGCGCACCAGGGCGGTGGACTCGCGCTGTTCGGGCAGGCCGGCGACGAACTGGCGGTCGATCTTCACCCCGTCGAAGGGGAAGCGCTGCAGGTAGGCCAGCGAGGCGTAGCCAGTGCCGAAGTCGTCGAGGAACAGCGACAGCCCGGCGGCCTTGAGGGTCAGCAGGCAGTCGATGATCTGCTGGTCGGCGTCCAGCAGGCTGCTTTCGGTGATCTCCAGTTCCAGGCGCCAGGCCGGCGCGCGCTCCTCGGCGATGATCGTCAGCAGGGTGCCGGCGAGGTCGCTCTGGCGGAAATCCAGCGGCGACAGGTTGACCGCGATGCCCCAGTCCAGGCCCATGTCCTGCCACTGGCGCAGCTGCCGGCAGGCCTGGCGGAAGGTCCAGCGGGTGGCGGCGAGGATCAGCCCGCTGTCTTCCAGCACCGGCATGAACAGGCCCGGGCTGACCAGCCCGCGGCTCGGCGAGTGCCAGCGCAGCAGCGCCTCGAAGGAGCGCGGGCGGCCGTCGCCGTCGACCTGCGGCTGGTAGTACAGCTCGAACTCGTCGTGGGCCAGGGCGTGGCGCAGTTCGTCTTCGAGCTGGTGGCGCAGGTCGGCCTCCTCGGCCAGCCGGGTGTCGAAGTGCGCCAGGCGGTTCCGCCCGCTGCCCTTGGCGTGGTAGAGGGCCAGATCGGCCTGCTTGAGCAGCTGGGTGGCGCTGCCCTGGCCGCCCTGCTGCACGGTGATGCCGATGCTCGGGCTGCTGAACAGTTCGTACTGGCGCACCTGGAACGGCTGGCGGAAGGCCTCCAGCAGGCGCTCGGCGAGGGCCTCGGCCTGCTCGCTGAGGGCGCCCTGGAGGAGGATGACGAACTCGTCGCCGCCGAGGCGGGCGAGCAGCGCCTCGGCCGGCGCGTGGCGGCGCAGGCGCTCGGTGACGCCGCGCAGCAGCAGGTCGCCGACGTCGTGGCCGAGGGTGTCGTTGATGTGCTTGAAGTGGTCGAGGTCGAGGAACAGCAGCGCCTGCGCCTGGTGCTGCTGCAGGCCCTGTTCGAGGCGCGCGAGCAACTGGGCGCGGTTGGCGGCGCCGGTCAGCGAGTCGAAGTGGGCCAGGTGATGCAGGCGGCTTTCGGCCTGCTTGCGGTCGCTGATGTCGCGCACCAGCAGCAGCTGCAGCGGCTGGCCGCCGCGCTGGAACGGCGTGCAGGACACCTCCACCGGGAAGCTGCCGTGCTGGCGCCGGGCGTTGAACTCCAGGCAGCGGTTGGCCTGGGTGGCCAGGCGCGTCCAGGCGTCGGGTTCGAGCAGCAGGGCGCCCAGGGCGACGCCGTGCAGCTGCCCGGCGTCGCGGGCGAACAGTAGGGCGGCGGCTGGGTTGGCGGCGTCGATGCGGCCCTGGTCGTCGACCACCAGCATGCCCACCGGGGCGGCGTCGATCAGGCTGCGCAGCTGCTGTTCGCTGTCCTGCAGGGCGCGGCGGTCGCTCTCGAGCTGCTCGAACATGCGGTTGCAGCGCCGCGCCAGTTGGCCGATCTCGTCGTTGCCGCGGTCATCGGCGCGGCGCTGCCGCTGGCCGGCGGCGAAGGCGTCGGCGACCTGGCCGAGGGCGGCCAGACGGCGGGTGACCAGGCGGTCGTAGAGCTGGTTGAGCAGCGCGCCGAGGGCCAGCAACAGCAGCAGGGTCTCGCCCAGCTGCAGCCAGGCGTTGCGGGTCTGGCGGGCCAGCATGGGTGCGAAGTTCCACTCCACCAGCAGGGCGTGCTCGGGCGTCTGGGTCAGCCCCTGGGGGGCGCGCAGCGGATAGAGGGCGACGAAGCTGTGGCCGCCGAGCGGGTGCCATTGCGGGCGGCCGTGGGCGATCTGCGCGGCCAGCGGCATCTCCGCCAGCCAGGGCTGCCGGGCGGGCTCGCGGTCGAGGCGCGAGCTGGCCAGCGGCGCCAGCTGGCGGTCGATCACCGAAGCCCAGCGCACCCCCTCCAGGCTGGCCAGGTCGGCCAGGGCGGTCTGCAGCTCCTTGAGGCGCTGCTGGCGCAGATGGTCGCTGAGGTTGGCCTGCTGCAGGGCGAGGATCTCGCTGGCGTGGCGCTGCCAGGTGGCTTCCAGGTCGCGCTCCAGGCGCGGCATGTTCAGGCCGGTGAGCAGCAGCACGGCGAGCAGGCCGAACAGGGCCAGCAGCAGGGGGATCGAGCGGCGCAGCGACAGGCGTCTCAGCATTGCGCGCTCCGGCACGGCGCCGGCAGCAGGCTGCCGGTGTCGATGGCGCTGGCGAGCAGGCCGTGGCTGCGCATGAAGGCGTGCAGGCTGTCGAGGCGCTCGGCCAGGCGGCCGTCGTCGAGCAGGCGCCGGTTGAGCGCCCGGTCGCCCAGCTGCAGGCCGTCGACGGTGAGGTGCAGGGTTTCTTGGTCGATGCCCAGGCGCCGGCTCAGCCGCGCATCGGCCTGCTCGTGGTTGTCGTGCCACTCGCGCAGGCTGTCGAACCACAGCGCGCGCAGCTGCTCGCGGCGTTGCGCGCTGATGCGCCCGCGCTCGACCACCAGCACGTCGATCACCGTGTCCGGCAGGGCGCGGGTGTCGAGCAGGCGCCGCGCGCCGGCGGCGAGGAAGGCCGGCTCCTCGGTGGCGAAGCTGATCGCCGCGTCGATGCGCCCGGCGCCCAGCGCCTCGGCATGTTCGTGAATCGGCAGGCTGACCACCTGCACGTCGCGCTCGGCCAGGCCGGCCAGCTCCAGGGTGCGGGCTAGCAGGTGGCCGCCGAGGGCGCCGGTTTCCACGCCGATGCGCTGGCCGGCCAGCTCCTGCGGGCGGCCGATGCCGGGGCGGGCGTAGAGCACGTCGGCGCCGGCGGAAATATTGGTGATCAGGAGGATTTCCAGGTCGTGGCCGCGGGCCGCCAGTTGCAGGGCTTCGTCGAGGGTGAGCAGGGCGGCGTCCAGCAGGTTGTTGTCGAAGGCGCGCAGCACGCCGGTGGCGTGGGGGTATTCGAGCAACTGGATGCCCTGGCTCTGCAGCCAGCCGAGGTCGTCGGCCAGGTACACCGGGCCGTAGCCGGGCCAGCGGTTGCCGCCGATGCGCAGGGACTCGGGCTCGCCGGAGCAGGCCAGCAGCGAGCACAGCAGCGAGATGAGCAGGAACAGACGCATGGACGGACCTTGGCGGCCGGAGGACGCGTCACCTTAGCGGAACGGCCGGGCGATGAAAATCCGTCACAGATCAAGCAAACGTAAAAAAGCCGGCTTGTGGCCGGCTTTTTCTTGGCGGTTTTCGGCTTACTTCTGGTACGCCGCAACGGCCTTGAGAATCACCTGGCGCGCCTCTTCGGCGTCGCCCCAGCTTTCCACCTTGACCCACTTGCCCGGTTCGAGATCCTTGTAGTTCTCGAAGAAGTGCTTGATCTGCTCGATCAGCAGGTTCGGCAGGTCGGTGTAGTTCTGCACGTCCTTGTAGAGCACGGTCAGCTTGTCGTGGGGCACGGCCAGCACCTTGGCGTCGCCGCCGCCCTCGTCGCTCATGTGCAGGATGCCGACCGGACGGGCGCGCACCACCGAACCCGGGGCGACCGGATAGGGGGTCACCACCAGCACGTCGAGCGGGTCGCCGTCGTCGGCCAGGGTGTTGGGGATGTAGCCGTAGTTGGCCGGGTAGAACATCGGCGTGGCCATGAAGCGGTCGACGAACAGCGCATCGCTGTCCTTGTCGATCTCGTACTTGATCGGCGCGTGGTTGGCGGGGATCTCGATGGCGACGTAGATGTCGTTCGGCAGGTCCTTGCCTGCCGGGATGTTGCTGTAGCTCATGGTGACTCCAAAGGGTCAGGCCAAAAATTGCCGGCGATTATAGGGCGATTCCCGCCCCCGTGCCATGCTGCTGGGCGCCAGCCAGCGGCGCGGCCAGGCGGCTCAGCGGGTCCTGGCGGTAGAACAGCGCCAACTGCGCGTAGACCGCCGGAAAGGCGGCGTGCAGCAGGTCGGGGGCGCTGAAGAAGTATTCGCTGGTGACGGCGAAGAACTCGCCGGGGTTTTCCGCGGCGTAGGGGTCGATGGCGGTTTCGGCGTCGGGGTTGCGGTCCAGTTCGGCGTTGAGGCGGTCGTAGGCCGCCTGCAGGGCCGCGGCCCAGTCGCCGATGCGCATGTCCGGGTGCAGCGGCGGCAGGCCGTTGGCGTCGCCGTTGAGCATGTCCAGCTTGTGGGCCAGCTCGTGGATCGGCAGGTTGTAGCCGTCCAGGCCGCCGCTGGCGGCGACCCCGGGCCAGGCGAGGATCACCGGGCCCTGCTGCCAGGCCTCGCCGCTGCGCTCGTCGTCCCAGGCGTGCTCGATGCCGGCCTCGTCGCGGTAGCGCTGCGGGCTGAGGAAGTCGTCGGGATACAGCACCAGCTCGTGGAAGCCTTGGTACCAGTCCAGGTCCGGCAGGTGCAGCAGCGGCAGGCAGGCCTGCGCGGCCAGGCGCAGGCGCGCCGCGTCGTCCAGCTCGACGCCGGGCAGGCAGGTCAGGTGCTTGTCGTGCAGGAACAGCACGCACAGCTCGCGCAGGCGCTGCAGTTCGCCGCCGTCCAGGCCGGCGAGCAGCGGCAGGTCGGCGCACACGGCGCTCCACAGGGCGTCGGCGACGGGGTGGCGGGCCAGCACGCGGCGCCGGCGCCAGTTGCGGAAGAACACGGGCAACCTCCAGGATGCAGCGCGGTCGGGACGGCGATTGTACGGCATCGCCGCGCCCGTCCGCGGCGTGGCTACTTGCGCCGCCAGGCGCCGCCGATGCGGACGAACTGCCCCGGCGGGGTCTTGTCGATGGCCTTCTGTCCGGCCAGGGTCTCCACGTCGCGCAGGGCGATGCCGTTCTGGCTGGCCAGACGCTGGTATTCGGCGCGGCGCGCCTGGTTGATCAGCCGGGCGATCTCGGCGGCCTGGCCGCCGGCCGCGACCACGCCGAGGTAGCCGTCGGGCTGCTCGCCCAGCTGGCCGGCGCTCTTGGCCGCGGGCAGGGCGGTCATCGCGCCGGAAAGGTCGAGGGCCAGCGCCGGCAGGCTCAGGCACAGGCCCAGCAGCAGGGTGGCGATGCGCTTGGAAAGGGTCATGTCGGGCTCCTCAGAACAGGCCGCTGGATTCGTCGAGAATGTTGTCCAGCGCCTTGTCGACCTTGATGTAGATCTCATGCTCGATCTTCACGTTGAGGTTGATGTTGATCGGCTCCTTGGGCGCGGCCAGCTGCACCGTGGGGGTGCAGGCGCTGGCCAGCAGGCCGAGCAGCAGGGCGCAGACCGGGCGGTGCAGGGGCATGGCGAAACCTCCTTCAGGGGCGCGCCGGCAGCGGTGGCTGCACGCGGCGCTGGATGGCCTGGTTGACCCGGCCGGAGAGCTGCAGGCTGCGTAGCAGGCTCGGCAGGTTTTCCTCCAGGTTGATGCTGAAGTGTACCGGGCGACCGCCCTCCAGGGCCGGATTGCGTCCGTGCAGGCGCAGTGCCAGCAGCAGCTGGCCCTGCGCCGCGTAGTCGACCCGGCCGTCCAGCCGATCGTAGCGGAAATCGTCGAGGGCCCGCATCGCCAGCGCCAGCGCCGGGTTGTCGGCGGCAAAGCGCTGCAGCGCCGGGTTGCGCAGCTGCAGCACGCCGCCCGGGGTGCGGGCGCGCAGCGTGCCGCCGGCGATGCGCAGGCCGTCGGCGGCGAGGCTCAGCGGCAGCTCGCCGTCGAGGAGGCCGCTGCCGGCCAGCCCTTCGGCCGGGTAGGCGGCGAGCAGCTGCGCCAGATCGAGGCCCTCGACCTGCAGGCGCAGCGGCAGCGGCAGCGGCCGGTGGGCCAGCGAGAGGGCATCCGGGCGGGCGCGCAGCCGGCCGCCGAACAGGCCGGCATCGAGCTGGTAGAGGATCAGCTTGCCGGCCGGCAGGGCGTCGAGGCGCGCCTGGTAGCTGGCGCGGGCAGCGAGCGGGCCGAGGACGATGCCGGGGTCGAGGCTGGCCAGCTGCAGGGCCGGCAGCTCGACCTGCAGGCGGCCGTCGCGCAGGCTGGCCTTGAGCTGCGCGTCCAGGCCGCTCAGCGCGCTGCGCTCGTACTGTGCCGCGACCCCGTGCAGCTGCAGCTCGGCACTGGCGTGCAGGGCGCCGTGCGGGTTCAGCCGCAGCGTGGCGCCGGCCTGCAGACGCCCGGCCGCGATGGCGAGTGGCGCCGGCCAGGCGGCGAGGACGGCGGCCAGCGGATTGCCGGCGGCGAAGTCGATGTCGTTCATCCGCAGCTGCGCGCGCAGGGCGCCGTCGGCGCCGCGTTCGGCCTGCAGGGCGGCGGCAAGGCCGGCGCCGTTGTCCAGGGTGCCGGTCAGGCGCTGCCCGGCGGGGTTGGCGTCCAGGTGCAGGACGGCGCGCCAGTCGCGAGTCTGCAGCGCCGCCTGGCGCAGACTGGCGAGCTGCAGCTGCAGGGGGCCGTGCAGGCGCGGCGGCTGGCCGCCGTTCCAGTCCAGGCGCAGCCCGGCCAGCCCCAGCTGCAGGCGCTCGGCCCGCAACTGGGCGGCGGTCAGGGTTGGGCGCGTCGCCTCGATGCGCGAGCCGTCGCGCAGGGCCAGCCACGATTCGGCGCCGGCCTGCCAGACGCCGTGCAGCGCCAGCTCGGCGCGCAGCGTACGCAGGTCGAGGCCGGCCGGGTTCAGGCGCGGCAGGGCGGCCTGCAGGCGGCCCTGCTCCAGGGTGACGGACGCCGGCAGCGCATCCCCCGGCCGCCAGCCGGCGGGCAGGCCCAGGATGGCCTCGGCGTCCACGCTCAGGGTCGCGGGCAGCGCGGCCAGCCTGGTCTGGCCCTCGGCGCCGAGCAGCGGCGTCAGCCAGTATGCCGGCCACTCGACGCCCGGGCGCGCCGGCCAGTGCAGGCTGGCGTGCAGGCGCGGGGTGCCTGTGTCGTCCTGCAGGCGGGCGTCGAGGCTCAGCAGCGCTTGCTCGTCCAGCGCCAGCCGGGCTTGCAGCTGTGCGCTCGCGGCCGGGCCGGACAGCGTGGCGTCGAGGCGCAGCTGGCGCGCACCGTCGTTCAGCGCCAGCTGCAGGCGGGCCGGCAGCAGGGTGCTGCCGGCGTGCTGCAGGTGCAGCGTGCCGCTCAGCCGGCAGGTGCCGGCCGGGCAGGGCAGGCGCGTGTCGAGGCGCTCGATGCGCACCTCGCGCGGCAGCGCGCCGAGCAGGCGCGGCAGGGCGTCCGGTGCGCCAGCGCGCTGCGCCGCCGCCGTGGCCGGCTGCCAGTCCAGTTGCAGCTCGGCGATGCCGAGGTGCGGCAGGGCGAGGTCGCGCCAGTCGCGCGGCCAGTCGAGGCGCAGGCCGTGGGCGCGCAGTTGCAGGCGGGCGCCGGCGGCGTCCGCGCGGTCGAGGCGCAGGCTGTCCAGCTGCAGGCCGTGGCGCGACAGGCGCAGGCCGTCGAGCTGGCGGATGCCCAGGCGCTCGCCGAGGGCGAGTCCATAGAGGAGGGCCGCGGCAGCGGCGAGCAGCGACAGCAGCGCCAGCACGGCGAGCCGGCGGCGCCAGCGGGGCGGGCGTGCGGCCATCGGGAGCGTCCTCGCGGCGGGTATGGCGCAAGGGTGACCGGCGCGGCGCCGGGCGGCAAGCACGCGGCGGCGAATCCCGGCGCCGTCCTGTGGTCCACAGGGGGCTGTGCTAACCTGCGCGACAGTTTTCCGGGCCGTGCCCGCCCGTTTTCGAGGTCATCCATGCATATCCACATTCTCGGCATCTGCGGCACCTTCATGGGGTCGCTGGCGGTGCTGGCGAAAGAACTCGGCCACCGCGTCACCGGCTCCGATGCCAACGTCTACCCGCCGATGAGTACCCAGCTCGAAGCACAGGGCATCGAGCTGCTGCAGGGCTACGAGCCTGCCCATCTCGACCCGGCGCCGGACCTGGTGGTGATCGGCAACGCGCTGTCGCGCGGCAACCCGGCGGTGGAGCACGTGCTCAACGCCGGCCTGCCCTACGTCAGCGGCCCGCAGTGGCTGGCCGACCACGTGCTGCAGGGCCGCTGGGTGCTGGCGGTGGCCGGCACCCACGGCAAGACCACCACCAGCAGCATGCTGGCCTGGGTGCTGGAAGACGCCGGGATGAGCCCGGGCTTCCTGATCGGCGGGGTGCCGCAGAACTTCGGCGTGTCCGCGCGCCTGGGCGGCACGCCGTTCTTCGTGGTCGAGGCCGACGAGTACGACAGCGCCTTCTTCGACAAGCGCAGCAAGTTCGTCCACTACCGCCCGCGCACCGCGATCCTCAACAACCTGGAGTTCGACCACGCGGACATCTTCCCGGATCTCGCGGCCATCGAACGACAGTTCCACCACCTGGTGCGCACCGTGCCGGGTCAGGGGCTGATTATCCGCCCGGCCGCCGACGCGGCGCTGGAGCGGGTGCTGGAGACGGGCTGCTGGACCCCGGTGGAGAGCACCGGCCCCGGCGGCCAGTGGCAGGCCCGGCTGCTCGCTGCCGACGGCTCGCGCTTCGAGGTGATCCTCGACGGCGCCGTGCAGGGGGGCGTCGAGTGGGAACTGAGCGGCCAGCACAACGTCGCCAACGCCCTTGCCACCCTGGCCGCGGCACGCCACGTCGGCGTCGTCCCGGCCCAGGGCTGCGCCGCACTGTCGTCGTTCCGCAGCGTCAAGCGGCGCATGGAGAAGGTCGCCGAGATCGGCGGCGTGACCCTCTACGACGACTTCGCCCACCATCCGACCGCCATCGCCACCACCCTCGACGGCCTGCGCAAGCGGGTCGGCAGCGCGCCGATCATCGCGGTGATCGAACCGCGCTCCAACTCGATGAAGCTCGGCGCGCACCGCGACGGCCTGGCCGAGTCGGTGGTCCAGGCCGATCAGGTGTACTGGTACGCGCCGCCGAACCTCGGCTGGGACCTGGCCGCCAGCGTGGTCGGCTCGACGGTGCCCAGCGCGGTGTTCGACTCGCTGGAGGCGATCATCGGCGCGGTGAAGGCCAGCGCCACCGCCGGCACCCAGGTGGTGATCATGAGCAACGGCGGCTTCGGCGGCCTGCACGGCAAGCTGGCGGCGGCGCTGGCCGGCTAGATTGACCCCGCACGAGCGCCGGCCTGTGCTGCCGGCGTCGCGCGGCGCCCGCGGCACAGTACGGAGAACGAGCCATGTCCGGCCCCGAACGCATCACCCTCGCCATGACCGGCGCCTCCGGCGCCCAGTACGGCCTGCGCCTGCTCGACTGCCTGGTGCAGGAGGAGCGCGAGGTGCATTTCCTGATTTCCAAGGCGGCCCAGCTGGTGATGGCCACCGAAACCGACGTCGCCCTGCCGGCCAAGCCGCGCGCCATGCAGGCCTTCCTCACCGAATACACCGGCGCCGCGCCGGGACAGATCCGCGTGTTCGGCCAGGACGACTGGATGGCCCCGCCGGCCTCCGGCTCCAGCGCGCCGGCGGCCATGGTGGTGGTGCCCTGCTCCACCGGCAGCCTCTCGGCGATCGCCAGCGGCGCCTGCAACAACCTGATCGAGCGCGCCGCCGACGTGGCGCTCAAGGAGCGCCGCCAACTGATCCTGGTGCCCCGCGAGGCGCCGTTCTCCAGCATCCATCTGGAGCACATGCTCAAGCTGTCCAACCTCGGCGCGGTGATCCTGCCCGCCGCGCCGGGCTTCTACCACCAGCCGCAGAGCATCGACGACCTGATCGATTTCGTGGTGGCGCGCATCCTCAACCTGCTGAACATTCCCCAGGACATGCTGCCGCGCTGGGGCGAACAGCACCGGGTCAGCGCCGACTGATGGGCCGCCTCGCCGCCCTGTTGCTGGCGCCGCTGCTGCTCGGCGGCTGCGCCAGCGTGCGCGTGCTCGACGCCGCCCAGCCCGGCGCGCCGCTGATCTACGCCGGCACCCGGCTGGACTGGTACGCGCTGCACGGCGGCTGCTGCCCGCGCGAGCGCTTCGGCGCCGAGGCGCCGAAATACCCCGGCCTCGACCTGCCGGCCAGCGCGCTGCTGGATACCCTGTTGCTGCCGCTGTCGGTGGCGACGCAGTTGGGGATCGGGGTGCAGGTCAGTGGGGGAAACTGAGCAGGTCGCTGCCTGTAACCTGGGCGCCCGCGACCGCTTCTAGCGTTCGGAGTCGATGTTGAACCAGGGGCGCCAGATTCCCACGAGACGGTCCTCTTCGAAGAAGCGTTCGGCAATGGCGTTTTCGGCGAAGTCTGTGCGGAAGGAAAAGCCGACCGACTCGGCGATGATGCTTAGCGGTGCCTCTGCGTCGGGAAAGATATGCTCTATGCCCCAGCGCAACTGACACGATGTCGTATTTGGCGTTGCCTTCCAGTTCTGCGGGTGAGGCGGGTGCAGGCGCTCGGTACTGCCGCGCTTGATGTGGAGCGAGAAGCGGCGGCGAATGTTGGTGGACTTGCCGACATACAGGCAGGGGTAAGCCAACTCCTCTGGCCACCAGTCCTGATACTCGACATCGACGGGAATGCCTCCGGGGCCTTTGAGCACGATATGCCGGTTGGCGGCGAGCAACTGGGATTTCTGCCCGATCCACCAGAACGCATAAATTCCCGCCGTCTCCGGTAAATCGATCCTGTTGCCTGAGTATATTTGCTTTACGGGGCGGATCGCCGATTTTCGATGCATCTAGGCTGCCTTGAGAAAGCTGGAGTGGTCTGCGCGTCCGGTCGCCCGCGTCCTGCGCGTGGAAGACGCTGCGGCATGCGGGAGAACACATGCCGCAACGGTATCATTCCACCAAGCCCACCACCTCCCCCTCGCTCGCCTCTACGCCGAACTTGCCCTTGGCATCGCGCACCACCCGGCCCATTGCCACCTTGGGGTCGTGGGTGAATACCAGCCGGCCATTGCGCGCCAGCAGGTCTTCCAGCAGCGCGGTCTTCTCCTCGATCAGCCCTTCCGGGAAGCGGTCGTAGCCCATGGTGATCGGCAGGTGCACCCAGGGCGCGCCGGGGATCAGGTCGCCGGCGAATACCACCGGGCCGCCGGGCATCCGCACCTCGGGCAGGAGCTGCCCCGGGGTGTGGCCGTCGCTGACATGGAAGCGCCAGTCGGCGCCGAGGGTCGGCGAACCCGCGCCGTCGTCGAGCAGTTCCAGGCGGCCGCTGGCTTCGAGCAGTTCAAGCAGTTCGGGGATGTAGGAGGCGCGGTCGCGGGCGTGCGGCGCCATCGCGCGCTGCCACTGGCGGCGGCCGGTGACGAAACGCGCGTTGGGGAACAGCAGGCGCGGCGGCTGGTCCGCCTGCCAGGGGGCGAGCAGGCCGCCGGCGTGGTCGAAGTGCAGGTGGGTGAGCACCACCACGTCGATGTCGGCGTCGGACAGGCCCTGGGCGGCGAGGTTGTCGAGCAGCACATGGCGGCTTTCCTGCACGCCGTAGCGCTCCTTCAGTTCGGGGCTGAAGAAGGCGCCGATGCCGGTCTCGACCAGCACGTTGCGCTCGTCCTCGCGCACCAGCAGGGCGCGGCAGCCGAGGTCGATGCGGTGCAGGGCGTCGGCGCTCATCCAGCGCTCCCAGAGGGCGCGCGGGGCATTGCCGAACATGGCGCCGCCGTCGAGTTTCTGGCTGTTGCCGGGCAGGGTGGTCAGGCTTCGCATGGGTCGGGTTCCTTGTTGTTGTTATCGACAGGCGGCGGGCGTCAGTCGCGCTCGACCGCCAGGGCGACGCCCTGGCCGCCGCCGATGCACAGGGTGGCCAGGCCGCGCTTGGCGTCGCGGCGCTGCATCTCGTGCAGCAGGCTGACCAGCACGCGGCAGCCGGAGGCGCCGATCGGATGGCCGAGGGCGATGGCGCCGCCGTTGACGTTGACCTTGGCGTCGTCCCAGTGCAGCTCGCGGCCGACCGCCAGGGCCTGGGCGGCGAAGGCCTCGTTGGCCTCGATCAGGTCGAGCTGCTCCAGGCTCCAGCCGGCCTTTTCCAGCGCGCGGCAGGTGGCGAACACCGGGCCGATGCCCATGATCGCCGGATCGACCCCGGCGCTGGCCGAGGCGGCGATCCGCGCCATCACCGGCAGGCGCAGGGCGTCGGCCTTCTCGGCGCTCATCAGCAGCACCGCGGCGGCGCCGTCGTTGAGGGTCGAGGCGTTGCCGGCGGTGACCGTGCCGTCCTTCTTGAACGCCGGGCGCAGCTTGGCCAGCGCCTCGGCGCCGCTCTGCGGGCGCAGCTGTTCGTCGACGGCGAACACCAGCGGCTCGCCCTTCTTCTGCGCGATGCTCAGCGGGGCGATCTCGGCGACGAAGCGGCCGGCGGCCTGGGCGGCGGCGGCACGCTGCTGGGAGCGGGCGGCGAAGGCGTCCTGCTCCTCGCGGGACAGGCCGTACTGCTCGACCAGATTCTCCGCGGTGATGCCCATGTGGTAGTCGTGGAAGGCGTCCCACAGGCCGTCGTGGAGCAGGCTGTCGAGGGCCTGGCCATGGCCCAGGCGCAGGCCGGTGCGCGCGGCGGGCAGCAGGTAGGGCGCCTGGCTCATGTTCTCCTGGCCGCCGGCGATGACGATCTCGGCGTCGCCGCAGGCGATGGCCTGGGCGCCGAGCTGCACGGCCTTGAGGCCGGAGCCGCAGACCTTGTTGAGGGTCATCGCGGGGACGGTGTGGGGCAGGCCGGCGCGCATCGCGGCCTGGCGCGCCGGGTTCTGGCCGCAGCCGGCGCTGAGCACCTGGCCGAGGATCACCTCGTCGACCTGGGCCGGATCGAGGCCGGTCTGGGCGATCAGCTGGCGGATCACGCAGGCGCCCAGGTCGGCGGCGGGAACGCCGGCCAGGCTGCCCTGGAAGGCGCCGATGGCGGTGCGGGTGGCGGCGACGATGACGACTTCGCGCATGGTGTTTCTCCGGTGGGCGGGCGGCCGGGGGCCGTCCCGCAGGAATAAAAAGGCGCGGCGCAGGCCGCGCAAGACGCTCAAGGGGAAAGCGTGCCCCGCGCCCGTTCGGGCGCGGGTCTGGTTCAGAACTGCTCGGCGCCGAGGCCGTACAGCGAGGCGCTGCCGGCGCGGATCGCCGCTTCCAGCGAGTGGATGCGCGGCAGCAGGCGGGAGAAGTAGAACTGCGCGGTGGCCAGCTTGGCGCCGTAGAAGGCCTCGTCGTCGGCGCGGCGGCGCTCGGCGACGCTGGCCATGCGCGCCCACATGTAGGCGTAGGCGACGTAGCCGAACAGGTGCAGGTAGTCCACCGCGGCGGCGCCGACCGCCGCCGGATCGTCGGCGGCCTGTTCCAGCAGCCAGTCGCTGACGGCTTCGAGACGGTTCAGTGCGTCGAGCAGTTCGTCGCCGAACGGCTGGCCCACGCCGTCCGGGCTGTCGACGAAGGCGCGCACCTCGGCGGCGAACTGCCGCAGGCCGGCGCCCCGGTTGGCCACCAGCTTGCGGCCGAGCAGGTCGAGGGCCTGGATGCCGTTGGTGCCTTCGTAGATCTGCGCGATGCGCGCATCGCGCACCAGCTGTTCCTGGCCCCATTCGCGCACGTAGCCGTGGCCGCCGAACACCTGCTGGCCGTGGATGCAGCTTTCCAGTCCGGTGTCGGTGAAGAACGCCTTGGCGATCGGGGTGAGCAGGGCGACCATGGCCTCGGCGGCACCGCGCTCCTCGTCGTCCTCGGCGAACTTGGCCAGGTCGAGCTGCTGGCCGACGTAGGTGGAGAAGGCGCGGCCGCCCTCGGTGAGCGCCTTCATGGTCATCAGCATGCGCCGCACGTCGGCGTGCACGATGATCGGGTCGGCGCTCTTCTCCGGCGCCGCGGCGCCGCCCGGTGCGCGGCCCTGCAGGCGGTCGCGGGCGTAGGCCACGGCGTTCTGGTAGGAGGCCTCGGCGCAGCCGATGCCCTGGATGCCGATCGACAGGCGCTCGTAGTTCATCATGGTGAACATGGCGGCGAGGCCGCGGTTCGGCTCGCCGACCAGGTAGCCGACGGCGCCGTCGAAGTTCATCACGCAGGTGGCCGAGGCCTTGATGCCCATCTTGTGCTCGATGGATCCGCAGTGCACCGGGTTGCGCGCGCCGAGGCTGCCGTCGGCCTCGACCAGGAACTTGGGCACCAGGAACAGCGAGATGCCGCGCGAGCCGGGCGGCGCGTCGGGCAGGCGCGCCAGCACCAGGTGGACGATGTTGGCGGTGAGGTCCTGCTCGCCGCCGGTGATGAAGATCTTGGTGCCGGTGAGGGCGTAGCTGCCGTCGGCGCGCGGTTCGGCGCGGGTGCGCAGCAGGCCCAGGTCGCTGCCCGAGTGCGGCTCGGTCAGGCACATGGTGCCGGCCCATTCGCCGCTGTACAGGCGCGGCAGGTAGGTGCTCTTGAGTTCCTCGCTGGCGTGGGCGTCGATCGCCAGGCAGGCCCCGGAGGTCAGCGCCGAGTACAGGGCGAAGCTGGAGTCGGCGCCGTAGAGCATCTCCTCGAACTGCACGGCGAGCATCTTGGGCATGCCCAGGCCGCCGTAGGCGGGGTTGCCGGCCAGACCCACCCAGCCGCCGTCGATGTAGGTGGCGTAGGCCTCCTTGAAGCCGGCCGGGGTGCGCACCGCGCCGGCCTCGAACTGCGCGCCTTCCTCGTCGCCGCTGCGGCTGAGCGGGGCGATCAGCTGGCCGGTGACCTTGGCGGCTTCTTCGAGGATGGCGTCGGCGGTGTCGGCATCCACCGTCTCGCTGAGCGCCGGTAGGCGCGCCCACAGGCTCGGGGCGTCGAAGACTTCGTGGAGCACAAAGCGCATGTCGCGCAGGGGGGCGTTGAATTCGGGCATAGCGGACCTCTGTGGACAAGTCGGCGGCAGGCGCCGTATTCGGGTCGGGTACGAAAGATCCGGTCTTTCGTACCCGACCTGCAGGACGGTTGACGCGGCCCCCGCCGGCGGGGGCCGCGCGGGGTTACTCGGTTTCCGCGCCGGGCGCCGGCTGCTTGCCGCGCACCGAGGCGAAGCGCAGCAGGTGGGTGCGCTCGACCAGGATATACAGCACCGCGCCGGTGGCCAGGCCCCAGCCGGCGCCGTAGACGGCGAGGACCACGCCCATGGTGCCGGCGATGCCGCGCTCGGTGTTGTTCTCCAGCTGCTCGAAGCCGACCATCAGGCAGATGTAGCCGGTGAGCACCAGGGTCAGCGACAGGGCGATCGGCAGCACCGGCTGGAAGAAGCTCACCAGCGGCAGCACGAACAGGGCGAGGAAGCCGGTGATCCAGAAGGTGCCGGCGCCGCTGTAGATCGACTCCATGGCCTTGCGGCCGTACTTGTAGCGCTCGGCCATGGTCGCCGCCACGGCGGTCCACAGCGGCCCGGCCAGGCCCGGATAGGGGGCGAAGAAGGCGTGCAGGGCGTTGCGCAGGGCGGTGACCAGGTGGATGCGGTCGACGTTGTTCTCGATCTTCTCGTCGGTGCGCAGCTCGTCGGCGCGCTGCATCAGCGACTGGCCGACGATGATGTCGCCGAAGGCGATGATGTAGGCGATCACCGCGGTGGGCACGGCGAGCAGGAACACCTTGGCCTCGGGGAAGCCGACGCTGAACGGCAGGTAGGCCCACATGCCGGCGAAGTCCGGCGCGGTGATGCCCCACTTGACGTCGGGCATCGGGTACTCGCCGACCGCGATGCCGGTGAGGATCGCCACGATCATCCCCGGCACCATGCCGTAGTTGACGATCTTGCGGGCGAAGGGCACCCGCTCGGTGAGGCCCTTGAACGACACCGAGAACATCAGGTACAGGCAGATCAGGCTGCCCAGCACCAGGGAGATCGGCGTGTTGGCCAGGCGTCCGCCGGCGTCGATCTCGCCGATCAGCGCGGCGATGCCGGCGCCGATGATGATCCCGCCCTTCATCGAGTTGGGCACGATGCGCACCATGGCGCTGCCCAGGCGGGTGATGCCGAGGATCAGGAAGATGAAGAACACCAGGATCTGCAGGGCGAACAGCGCCTGGATGGCCTGCGGACCCGGCTCGTAGTCGCCGAGGAACAGCAGCACCACCGGGATGCCGGGGGTGATCCAGCCGGGCACCAGCGGCACGCCGAGCAGCGCCGGCAGCATGAAGCCGATGCCGCAGACCACCACGTAGGCCAGCGCCACCTCGTAGGGCAGGCCGAGGTACTTCTGCAGCAGCGGGATCATCGCCAGGCTGACCACGAACATGATCAGCGCCTGGAGCATTTCCGCGGTTTCCCAGCGGTAGTGGACCAAGGGCAGGCGCACCTTGAACGGGCCGAGGGGCCAGTACGGTTGCTCGTCGCCGTCCTTGCGGTTGTACAGTTGCATGTCTTCTCCGTTGGCAGCCGGCGCCCGCCGGGCGTGTCGCTGCCGGTTGTCGTTATGATCGGAACGGGGCCGGCGCACGCGCCGGCCGTGAATCAGAGGGCGCGGGCCCAGTCGCGCAGCACGTACTTCTGGATCTTGCCGGTGGAGGTCTTGGGCAGGGCGTCGAACACCACGGTGCGGGGGATCTTGAAGTGCGCCAGGTGCTCGCGGCAGAAGGCGATGATTTCCGCCTGGTCGGCCTCGTGGCCCTGCTTGAGGGTGACGAAGGCGCAGGGCGTCTCGCCCCATTTCTCGTCGGGACGGGCCACCACCGCCGCCTCCAGCACCGCCGGGTGGCGGTACAGCACGCCCTCCACCTCGATGGTGGAGATGTTCTCGCCGCCGGAAATGATGATGTCCTTGAGGCGGTCCTTGATCTCCACGTAGCCGTCGGGGTGGCAGACGGCCAGGTCGCCGGTGTGGAACCAGCCGCCGGCGAAGGCGTCGCCGGTGGCGGTGGGGTTCTTCAGGTAGCCCTTCATCACCGTGTTGCCGCGCATGAAGATCTCGCCGATGGTCTCGCCGTCGCGCGGCACCGGTTCGAGGGTCTTCGGATCGCCGACCATCACCCCTTCCAGGGTCGGGTAGCGCACGCCCTGGCGGGCCTTGATCCGCGCCCGCTCGTCGAGCGACAGGGCGTCCCATTCCTCGTGCCAGGCGCACACGGTGACCGGGCCGTAGACCTCGGTGAGGCCGTAGACGTGGGTGACCTGGATGCCCATTTCCTCCACCGCGCCGATCACCTTGGCCGGCGGCGCGGCGCCGGCGACCATGGCCTGCACCGGATGGTCGATGGCCGCCTTGGCCGAGTCGGGCATGTTGACCAGCGCGTTGAGCACGATGGGCGCGCCGCACAGGTGGCTGACGCGGTGTTCGCGGATCAGGGTGAGGATCTTCTGCGGGTCGACCCGGCGCAGGCAGACATGGGTGCCGGCCAGCGCGGTGACCGTCCAGGGGTAGCACCAGCCGTTGCAGTGGAACATCGGCAGGGTCCACAGGTACACCGGGTGGTGGCCCATGGCCCAGGTCATCTGGTTGCCGAGGGCGTTGAGGTAGGCGCCGCGGTGGTGGTAGACCACGCCCTTGGGGTTACCGGTGGTGCCGGAGGTGTAGTTGAGGCTGATCGCCTGCCACTCGTCCTCGGGCCAGGCCCAGGCGAACTCGGGATCGCCCTCGGCCAGCAGGGTTTCGTAGTCGAGATTGCTGACCGGCTGGCCCTCGCCGTATTCCGGGTCGTCGACGTCGATCACCAGGATCGGCCGGCCGAGCATGCCCAGGGCGGCGTGGATCACGTCGAAGAATTCGCGGTCGGCGATCAGCGCCTTGGCTTCGCCGTGCTGCAGCATGAAGGCGATGGCCTCGGCATCCAGGCGCACGTTGAGGGTGTTGAGCACCGCGCCGGTCATCGGCACGCCGAAGTGGGCTTCGAGCATGGCGGGGATGTTGGGTAGCATCACCGCCACGGTGTCGCCCTTGCCGATGCCGCGCCCGGCCAGCGCCGAGGCCAGCCGGCGGCAGCGCTGGTAGGTCTGCGCCCAGGTGTGGCGGATTGAACCGTGGATCACCGCGGTGCGTTCGGGATAGATGGCCGCGCTGCGTTCGAGGAACCCGAGCGGGGTGAGGGCGATATGGTTTACCGGGGCTTGCGCGAGCCCTTGTTCATAGATCGACATGGCGATATCCGCTGGCTGTTTGTTAGCTCTCTGGTTCGGTCCTCGACACGGCGCAGCCATCCGAAGACCCGCGGCACCACACTCCTGTGGTGGCTTGACCCGAGCATAACCGGGCAATCTTGAAATGTGTATAGGTTTATTTCCTGTGCTATCTAGTAGAAATACCTAAAAGGCGGCCAGCATGGCGGAAGACGTGAAACAGGGCTCGCAGCCGGGCTGGACGGCCTCTCCGGCGCTGACCGGGCTGCTGCGCCTGGCCGGCGAAGGAGCCGGGGGCGCGGCGCTGGCCGATGCGCTGCGCCGCCTGGCGCTGAGCCACGACGAGGTGCGGCAGGCCTACTGCCTGGCCTGGCAGGCGGGCACCGGCACCTACGCCGAGCTGGGCAGCGGCGAGCGCCTGCCGCCGGGCCCGGGCGACCCGCTGCAGGCCAGCGATGCGGCGCTGCGCGCGCGGCTCGCCGCGCAGGGCGAGATCGCCGTGGCGGCGCTGCTCGAACTGCCCTGCTGGCTGGCCGGACGCCTGCGTCGCGCCGGCATCCGCGCGGGGCTGGCGCTGGCCGTCGAACTGGCGCCGGGGCAGCCCGGCCTGTTGCTGCTGGTGCTGGACGAGGCGCCGGGCTCCGGCCTCGGCCGCTGGCTCGGCGAGCTGCTCGGCGCCTGCCTGCAGCTGGCCCGCGCCCAGCTGCAGCCTTCGCCGGTGCTCGGCGGCGACGACGAGGCCAGCCTGCTGCTGGACGCCGACGGCCGCCTGCTCGACCTCAACCTGGCCGCCCACCGGCTGTGCCGGGACTGCGGCCTGGAACAGGTCGAGGCGCTGCTGCCGGTCAACCACCTGCCGCTGCTGCGCGCCTGCCTCGGCCAGCGCCGCGCGGTCGGCCCGGTGAGCGTGGCGCTGGGCGAGCGCACCCTGCTGTGGCGCTTCGTGCCCGCCGGCGCCGCGCGGGTGCTGGTGCGCGGCCACGACGCCAGCGAGCGCCTCGGCAACGAGCGTGAGGCGGCCCAGGCGCGGCGTCTGTACCGGCTGATCATCGAGAACACCACCGACCTGATCTCCCGGCACACCCCCGACGGGCGCTTCCTCGACGCCTCGCCGGCGTCCTGGACGCTGCTCGGCTACTGGCCCGAGCAGCTGCGCGGCAGCCGCCTGCGCGCGCTGCTGCACCCCGACGACGTGGCGCTGATGCGCCTGGCCGGCGAGGCCCTGGAGCTGCGCGGCTACCACACCCTGAGCTACCGCCTGCGCCACCGCGACGGCCACTACCTGTGGTTCGAGAGCGCCTGCCGGGCGATCCGCGAGACCTACACCGGCGCGGTGGTGGAGATCGTCAGCGTGTCGCGCGACATCAGCGCGCGGGTGCAGGGCGAGGAGGTGCGCCGGCGCCTGGCCGAGGTGATCGAGGCGACCACCGACCTGGTGCTGTTCATCGACCGCCGCGGCGCCATCACCTACCTCAACCAGTCGGCGCGGCGCACCCTGGGGCTGGCCGAGGGGCAGGACGCGCCGCCGCTGGCCAGCCTGCTCGATGGCCGCGACCTGCAGCGCCTGCTGGAGACCGGCCTGCCCTGCGCCGAGCGCAGCGGGGCGTGGGAGAGCGACATGCGCCTGCACCCGCCGGGCGCCGCCGAGTCGCTGCCGCTGTCGCTGGTGCTGCTGGCCCACGCCGGCGCCAGCGGCGGCTACTTCTCGCTGGTGGCCCGCGACATGACCGAGCGCGAGCTGCGCGAGGCGCAGGTGCGCCGCCATCAGGACGAGCTGGCGCACACCGCGCGGCTGGTCACCCTCGGCGAGCTGGCCTCGGGGATCGCCCACGAGATCAATCAGCCGCTGGCCGCGGTGGTCAACTATGCCAGCGCCAGCCAGCGCTACCTGCAGGGCGCGGCGGACAACCCGCAGGCGCTGGCACGGGTCGCCGAGGGGCTGGAGCGGATCAACGCCCACGCCAACCACGCCTCGGCGGTGATCCGCCGCCTGCGCGCCTTCCTGCGCAAGGGCCAGCGGCGCCTGCAGGCGCTGGATGTCGCCGCGGTGGCGCGCGAGGCGGTGCGCCTGTGCGCCTGGGAGGCGGACAACAGTCGGGTGGCGATCGGCGAGCATCTGCCGGACAATCTGCCGCCGGTCTACGCCGACCGGGTGCTGCTCGAACAGGTGCTGCTCAACCTGCTGCGCAACGCCATCGACGCCAACCGCGAGACCCATCCGCACGCCGCCTCGCGCATCCGCCTGACGGCCGGCGTCGAGGCCGACGGCCAGCGCCTGTGGATCAGCGTCGAGGACCAGGGCCCGGGGGTGAGCGAGGCGGCGCTGGCGCACCTGTTCACCCCGTTCTACACCAGCAAGGCCGACGGCCTGGGCCTGGGCCTGTCGATGAGCCGCTCGATCGTCGAGGGCTTCGGCGGCGAGCTGTGCGCCGAGCGCCGGCCCCGCGGCCTGCGCCTGCTGTGCCGGCTGCCGCTGGCCGGCGGCGAGCACCCCCAATCACAACAGGAGTCACGATGAGTTTGATGCAGGAGCAGGTGGTGTATGTGGTCGACGACGACCAGGGAATGCTCGATTCGACCGTCTGGCTGCTGGAGTCGGTGGGCCTCAAGGCTCTGCCGTTCACCAGCGGCCGGGCCTTCCTGGAGGCCTGCGACGCCGCGCGCCCGGCCTGCGTGCTGCTCGATGTGCGGATGCCGGGGATGGGCGGGCTGAACGTGCAGGAGGAGCTGCGCGCGCGCGGCCTCGACCTGCCGGTGATCTTCGTCAGCGGCCACGCCGACGTGCCCATCGTGGTGCGCGCCTTCAAGTCCGGCGCCTGCGACTTCCTGGAAAAGCCCTGCAACGAGCAGCAACTGCTGGACAGCGTGCAGCAGGCGCTGCGCCGCCACGCCGAGCGGCTGCGTCGCCAGCAGGGCGGCGCGGCGCTGCGGGCGCGGCTGGACGGCCTAACCCCGCGCGAGCGCGACGTGCTGCTGCCGCTGGTGCAGGGCTACACCAGCCGGGAGATCGCCGAGCAACTGGGGATCAGCGTGAAGACCGTCGACCTGTACCGCGCGCGGGTGATGAAGCGCATGCAGGCCGAGCGCCTCAGCGATCTGGTCGGCATGGCCTGCGTGCTGGGCCTGATCGACCCGCTCGCGCCGCGCGCGCCGGGTCAGTCGTCGACGGCGCAGCCGCAACTGGCGCAGGCGTAGCAGGCCAGCAGGCGGTCGAACAGCGGTAGGAGGTTCATGGCGGCGACTCCGTGACAGGGGGCGGTAGGCCGATTGTCCGCCGCGCGGCGGGCCGGCGCCCGTTGATTGGCTGTATCGCGCCGATAGTCGGGACGGCGGAACTCGCCGGGCGCCGCCGGGGTCTGCTGGTCAGTCGTTTTCCCTCGCCCCCGGAGGCCTTCGTGATCCGCCCCTCCCTCGTCGCCGGCCTGCTCGGCCTGTGCAGCCTGCCCCTGTGGGCGGCCCCGCCCTGCAGCGTCGACCTCGAAGCCAGCGACCGCATCGCCTACGACCGCGAGCTGATCGAGGTCAGCCGCAGCTGCCGCGAGTTCACCGTCAACCTGCGCCACAGTGGCACCCAGGAAAAGACCCGGATGGGCCACAACTGGGTGCTGGTGCGCGCCGCCGACCTGCCGGCGGTCCACGACAGCGGCCTGCTCGGCGGCTTCGCCAACGGCTTCGTGCAGCCCGGCGATGCGCGGGTGATCGCTGCCAGCCGGCTGCTCGGCGGCGGCGAGTCGCAGGCGGTGACCTTCGCCGTGTCGCGCCTGCAGCCCGGCGAGCAGTACCGTTTCTTCTGCTCCTTCCCCGGTCATGGCGGGCTGATGCAGGGTCGTCTGCGCCTGGTCGACTGACGCGGCGATGGCGCGCCGGCACGCTTCCGGCAGCGGGCGGCGGCTCGCCAGGCCCGGCGGCGGGCGCGTATGCTCTGCGCCCGGCCGCGCCGCGCGACGGCCGCTTCGCGTCACTGGCCGTTGAGGAGTCCGCCGCCGATGCTCGTGTTCCAGGCCATCGTGCCGATCTTCCTGCTGGTCGCCCTCGGTTATCTGCTCTGCTGGCGCGGCTGGCTGCCCGCCGAGACGGTCGGCGGGCTGTCGACCATGACCTTCAAGCTGTTCATGCCGACCCTGCTGTTCACCGGCATCGCCCGCGCCGACCTCGGCGCCGGCCTGGACCCGGTGCTGCTGCTGGCCTATTTCGCGCCGTTGCTGGCGGTGTTCGTTCTGGTCAACCTGTGGGTGCATCGCCGGCGCGGCCGCGCCAGTCCGCTGGGGCTGGCGGCGAGCTACTCGAACAACGTGCTGATCGGCATCCCGCTGGTCACCGCCCTGCTCGGCGCCGACCGGCTGGTCTACCTGTTCGCCGTGCTGGTGTTCCACAGCCTGGCGCTGTTCTCCCTGCAGTCGCTGTACGTGGCGCTGGGCACCGGTCAGCGGGTCGAGCCGCGCGGCCTGCTGAAGAGCCTGTTCAATCCGATCATCAACGGCCTGCTGCTCGGCGCGCTGGTCAACGTGCTGGGGCTGGAGCTGCCGGCGGCGCTGTGGCGGACCGCCGACTGGCTGGCCGCCGCGGCGTTGCCTTGCGCGCTGATGGTGCTGGGCATGGGCCTGAGCCGCTACCGCTTCCATCCCTCGACGGCGGTGTTCGTGCTCACCGGGCTCAAGCTGCTGGCCTTCCCGGCGCTGGTCTGGTGGCTGGGCGCCCTGCTCGGCCTGGCGGCGCCGGCGCGCGCGGTGCTGCTGCTGATGGCGGCCTGTCCGACCGGGGTCAACGTGCTGGCCTTCGCCACCACCCCCGAGGACACCCGCACCCTCAGCTCGCAGGTGTTCCTCTCCACCGTGCTGGCGCTACTCAGCCTGCCGCTGTGGATGAGCCTGGCCGGCTGACGGGCGGACTCAGGACGGCGCGGCTTCGGCCTGGCGGCGCGCCTTGTGCGCCGCCCAGTGCTCGACCAGCGCGCGCAGCTGGGACAGCTCCACCGGCTTGGCCATGTGCCCGTCCATGCCGACGCGCTGGGCGCGCGCCTTGTGCTCGTCGAGGATGTGCGCGCTGAGCGCCACCACCGGGGTGCGCGCGCGCCCCTCGGCGGCCTCCCAGGCGCGCAGCTGCTCGGTGGCGGCGAAGCCGTCGAGCACCGGCATCTCGCAGTCCATCAGCACCAGGTCGTACTGCTGGCGCTGCATCGCCTGCAGGGCCTCGCGGCCGTTGCCGACCAGGTCGGGGCTGAGGTCGAGCTTGCCGAGCATGCCGCGGATCACCTTGGTGGAGATGCTGTTGTCCTCGGCGACCAGGATGCGGAAGCCCTCCGGCGCCGCGGCCTCGCGCTCGCGGCGCGGCGCAGCGCCACCCTGACGCCGGGCGCGGCCCAGCTCCTCGGCCAGGGTGGTCTTCAGCGCGTAGCCGGCCACCGGCTTGGCAAGGATGCGGCTGATCCCGGCGTTGCGTGCCACCACCTTGCTCGGCGCGTGGCGCTGGTTGCTGAGCATCACCAGCAGCAGGTCGTGGTTGACGAAGGGGTCTTCCTTGATCCTCGCCGCCAGTTGCAGGCCGCTCATGCCGGGCATGTCCTGGTCGAGCAGAACGATGTCGAAGTATTCGCGCAGGTTGGCCTTGGTGCGCAGCAGCGCCAGCGCCTCGGTGCCGGAGGCTGCGCCGCTGGCCTGCAGGCCCCAGCTCTGGCACTGCTGCAGCAGCACCTTGCGGCAGGTCTCGTTGTCGTCCACCACCAGCACCCGCGCCTCGCGCAGCGGCGCGCTGTCGGCGCCGCCCTGGCCGAGGCTGTCGGCCTTGAGCGGCAGGCTCAGCCACAGGGTCGAACCCTGGGCGCTGCCGCTTTCCAGGCCGAACTCGCCGTGCATCAGGCTGGCCAGCTGGCGGCTGATGATCAGCCCGAGGTGGCCGTCCAGGCGGCTCTCGGCCAGGTAGTCGCGGCTGTGCAGCGGGGTGTTGAGCAGCGCCTCGCGCTCGGCCTCGCCCAGCGGCCGGCCGCTGTCCTGCACGGCGATGCGCAGGCGCGGCGGCTGGCCGGCGGCCTGCTCGACCGCGGCGACCAGCAGGATCTCGCCCTCGTCGGTCTGCCGGAAGGCGTGTTCGAGCAGGTTGAGCAGCGCCTGGCGCAGGCGCGTCGGGTCGCCGCTGAGGGTGCGCGGCACCTGCGGCTGGACGAAGCCGATCAGCTCGACCTTCTGCAGCTCGGCCTTGGCGCGGAAGATTTCCAGGCAGTCTTCGAGCAGCGCGTGCAGGTCGAACTGCACCTCGTCCAGCTCGATCTCGCCGGACTCCAGGCCGCTGATGTCGAAGATCTCGTTGAGCAGCACCAGCAGCTCGTTGCCGGCGCTGTGGATGGTCTGCACGTAGTCGCGCTGGCGGGCCGACAGCGGCGTGTCGAGGAGCAGCTCGGTCATCCCCAGCACGCCGTTGAGCGGGGTGCGTACCTCGTGGCTGATGCGGGCGAGGAACTTGGCCTTGCCGGCCAGCTCGGCGCGGTCGGCGTCCTCGGCGCGCCGCGCGTCGAGGCGCGCATGGATGCGCCGGCGCTGGCACACGCGCAGCCACAGGCTGAGGAGGAACAGCAGCACCCCGGCGAGGGTCGCGGCCAGGCTGGCGGCCAGCGCGGTGGCCGCCAGCGCCAGGGTCGCGAGCAGCGCGGCGGCGCTCGCCGCGCCGAGCAGCAGGTTGCGCGGATCGCGCTCGCGGGCCTGGAGAAAGCGCAGCAGGTGATGGCCGCCGAGCAGCAGCAGCACGCCGAGGGACATGCCGTGGAGCAGCGCGGGATCGACGAGGGCGGGGAGCGCGGCGGCCTCGACGGCGAGGCGACCGAGCAGGGGCGTCGTCAGCAGCAGGCAGACGAGCAGGGGGGGAGTGGCGTTCCGAAGCCGGCGCACGATCGAGGCATCCCTTCTGAATCGGGTGGGCGGATTATAACCGTGGCGCAGGAGGGCGCCGCCAGCACGGCCCGCGGATGCCGTCGCCGTATGTCGGGAAGTGCGCCTGCCGCCCCGCACAGGAGGGGCGGCAGGGCGGACATCAGCCTTCGCCGCGCTCGCGGGCGATGGCGCGATAGCCGATGTCGTGGCGGTAGAACATGCCGCTCCAGCGGATCTTCTCGGCCAGGCGGTAGGCCTGCTGCTGGGCGTCGGCGACGCTGGCGCCGATCGCGGTGGCGCACAGCACGCGCCCGCCGGCGGTGACGATGCGGTTGGCGGTGTCCAGCGCGGTGCCGGCATGGAACACCTTGCCGTCCAGCGCGGCGGCCTCGTCGAGGCCTTCGATCACGTCGCCCTTGGCGTAGTCGCCGGGGTAGCCGCCGGCGGCCAGCACCACGCCCACGGTCGGCCGCGGGTCCCAGGTCGCCTCGACCTTGTCCAGCGCCCTGGCCAGGGCGGCCTCGACCAGCAGCACCAGCGAGGATTCCAGGCGCACCATGATCGGCTGGGTTTCCGGGTCGCCGAAGCGGCAGTTGAACTCGATGACCTTGGGCGCGCCGTTCTTGTCGATCATCAGGCCGGCATACAGGAAGCCGGTGTAGACGTTGCCCTCGGCCGCCATGCCGCGCACGGTCGGCATGATGATCTCGTCCATCACCCGCTGGTGGACGTCCGGGGTGACCACCGGGGCCGGCGAGTAGGCGCCCATGCCGCCGGTGTTCGGGCCGGTGTCGGCGTCGCCGACGCGCTTGTGGTCCTGGCTGGTGGCCATCGGCAGCACGTTTTCGCCGTCGACCATGACGATGAAGCTGGCTTCCTCGCCGTCGAGGAATTCCTCGATCACCACCCGCGAGCCGGCCTCGCCGAAGGCGTTGCCGGAGAGCATGTCGCGCACCGCGGCCTCGGCTTCGCTGAGGGTCAGGGCGACGATCACGCCCTTGCCGGCGGCCAGGCCGTCGGCCTTGACCACGATCGGCACGTCGCCGTTCTTCAGGGCCTGGGCGCGCAGGTAGGCCAGCGCCGGCTCGACTTCGGTGAAGTTCTGGTAGGCGGCGGTGGGGATGTTGTGGCGGGCGAGGAAGTCCTTGCTGAACGCCTTGGAGCCTTCCAGCTGGGCGGCGCCCTTGGTCGGGCCGAAGATCGCCAGGCCGCGCTCGCGGAACAGGTCGACCACGCCGGCGACCAGCGGCGCCTCGGGGCCGACGATGGTCAGCTGCACGTTGGCGGCGGCGAAGTCGGCCAGGCGCTCCAGCTCCAGCACGCCGATGTCGAGGTTCTCGCACTTGGGCTCAAGGGCGGTGCCGGCGTTGCCGGGGGCGACGAAGATCTTCTCGACGCGCGGGTCCTGCGCCACTTTCCAGGCCAGGGCGTGTTCGCGACCGCCGCTGCCGATGATCAGTACGTTCATGTTTCAAGCCTCATGTTGATCGTTCCCACGCTCTGCGTGGGAACGTTGCAGTGGACGCTCGGCGTCCGCGGCATGGGACGCCGAGCGTCCCGGGCTGCATCCCCACACGGAGCGTGGGGACGATCGGTCGGTGTGGCCGACCTCAGTGACGGAAGTGGCGCATGCCGGTGAACACCATGGCCATGCCGGCTTCGTCGGCGGCGGCGATCACCTCGGCGTCGCGCATCGAGCCACCCGGCTGGATCACCGCGGTGATGCCGGCCTTGGCGGCGTTGTCGATGCCGTCGCGGAACGGGAAGAAGGCGTCCGAGGCCATCACCGCGCCCGGCACCGGCAGGCCGGCGTGCTCGGCCTTGATCGCGGCGATGCGCGCGGAGTTGACGCGGCTCATCTGGCCGGCGCCGACGCCGACGGTCTGGCGGTTCTTGGCATAGACGATGGCGTTGGACTTGACGAACTTGGCCACTTTCCAGGCGAAGATCAGGTCGTGCAGTTCCTGCTCGCTCGGCGCGCGCTGGGTCACCACCTTGAGGTCGGCCTCGCCGATCATGCCGATGTCGCGGCTCTGCACCAGCAGGCCGCCGTTGACGCGCTTGTAGTCGAGGCCGTTGATGCGCTCGGCCGGCCACTGGCCGCATTCGAGCAGGCGCACGTTGGCCTTGGCGGCGACCACTTCGCGGGCCTCGGCGGACACGCTCGGGGCGATGATCACCTCGACGAACTGGCGCTCGACGATGGCGCGGGCAGTCTCGCCGTCCAGCTCGCGGTTGAAGGCGATGATGCCGCCGAAGGCCGATTCGCTGTCGGTGGCGTAGGCCAGGTCGTAGGCCTTGCGGATGCCGCCGTCGGCTTCCGGGACCACGGCGACGCCGCACGGGTTGGCGTGCTTGACGATCACGCAGGCCGGCTTGGTGAAGCTCTTCACGCACTCCAGGGCGGCGTCGGTGTCGGCGACGTTGTTGTAGGACAGTTCCTTGCCCTGCAGCTGGCGCGCGGTGGCGATGCTGGCCTCGGCCGGGTTGGCCTCGACGTAGAAGGCCGCGTTCTGGTGCGGGTTCTCGCCGTAGCGCATGTCCTGCGCCTTGATGAACTGGCTGTTGAAGGTGCGCGGGAACTCGGCGCGGCCTTCGGTGGAGAGGGTCTCGGCCTGCTGGTCGATGGTGCCCAGGTAGTTGGCGATCATGCCGTCGTAGGCGGCGGTGTGCTCGAAGGCCTTGAGCGCCAGGTCGAAGCGCTGGGCGTAGGTCAGGCCGCCGGCCTTCAGTGCGGCGACGATGCCGGCGTAGTCGGAGGCGTTGACCACGATGGCGACGTCCTTGTGGTTCTTCGCCGCCGAGCGGACCATGGTCGGGCCGCCGATGTCGATGTTCTCGATGGCGTCCGGCAGGCTGCAGCCAGGCTTGGCCACGGTGGCGGCGAACGGGTAGAGGTTGACCGCGACCAGGTCGATGGGGTTGATGCCGTGTTTGGCCATCACCGCGCCGTCGAGATCGCGACGGCCGAGGATGCCGCCGTGGATCTTCGGATGCAGGGTCTTCACCCGGCCGTCCATCATTTCCGGGAAGCCGGTGTAGTCGGCCACTTCCACGGCGGCGATGCCGTTGTCACGCAGCAGCTTGAAGGTGCCGCCGGTGGAGAGGATCTCGACGCCGAGGGCGGCGAGCTCGCGGGCGAAGTCGACGACGCCGGTCTTGTCGGACACGCTGATCAGCGCGCGGCGGACGGGCAGGCGGGTGGTCTGGTCGGTCATCTCGGATTCCATCAGGACAGGATTGGACGGAAGCGGCGCCGCGCCGGGCGTCGCTTCGGGCGGAATAGGGTTACAGCAGGTCGTACTGCTTGAGCTTCTTGCGCAGGGTGCCGCGATTCAGACCGAGCAGCTCGGAGGCCTTGGTCTGGTTGCCCTTGACGTAGCGCATCACGGTTTCCAGCAGCGGCGCCTCGACTTCGGACAGCACCAGATTGTAGACGTCGGTCACCGGCTGGCCGTCGAGGTGGGCAAAGTAGTTCTGCAGGGCCTGCTCCACGCTGTCGCGCAGGGTCTGCCGCTCCTCGCTGGGGGCGATGAGGTGCTGTTTCAGGTTGGCGTTTTCGCTCACGGCAGTGGTTCCACTCACAAAATTCTCGGTCAAGGTCGTCATGCGGCCGGTCCGGGGTTGTCCAGCTGGCTGGCCAGGAAGCGCCGCACGTCGGCGTGCTGGGCCTCGGGGCAGTCCAGGCGATTGAAGTCGGCGCGAAACGCCTGCGCGCCGGGCAGGGTGGCCAGGTACCAGCCGACGTGCTTGCGGGCGATGCGCACGCCCTGCTCGGGACCGTAGAAGGCATGCAGCGCGGCCAGGTGTTCGAGGAGGATGCTCTCCACCTCGGCATGGCCAGGCGCCGGCAGCCGCTCGCCGGTGCGCAGGTAGTGGTCGATCTCGCGGAAGATCCACGGCCGGCCCTGGGCGGCGCGGCCGATCATCACCGCATCGGCGCCGGTGGCGTCGAGCACCGCGCGGGCCTTTTCCGGCGAGTCGATGTCGCCGTTGGCGAACAGCGGCAGGGCCACCGCCTCGCGGATCGCCGCGATGGTCGCGTATTCGGCCTCGCCGGTGTACAGGTCGGCGCGGGTGCGCCCGTGCACCGACAGCGCGGCGATGCCGGCCTGCTCGGCGATCCGCGCCACGTTCACGCCGTTGCGGTTGTCGCGATCCCAGCCGGTGCGGATCTTCAGGGTCACCGGCACGTCGACGGCTTTGACCACCGCGTCGAGGATCTGCCCGACCAGCTGCTCGTCCTTCATCAGCGCCGAGCCGGCGGCCTTGTTGCACACCTTCTTGGCCGGGCAGCCCATGTTGATGTCGATGATCTGCGCGCCCAGCTCGACGTTGCGCCGCGCCGCCTCGGCGAGCATCTGCGGGTCGCCGCCGGCGATCTGCACCGAGCGCGGCTCGGGGTCGCCGTCGTGGAGCATGCGCAGGCGCGACTTGCGGCTGTGCCACAGGCGCACGTCGCTGGTGAGCATTTCGGCCACCACCAAGCCGGCGCCGAGGCGGCGACACAGTTGGCGGAACGGACGATCGGTGACCCCGGCCATGGGGGCCAGGATCACCCGATTGGGGAGCGTGTAAGGGCCGATGCGAACCACCGACATGGGGTATCCCTGCCGCAGGGGCAAATCAGCTGCTGGAAAAGGCTGGCGATGATACCCGCTCCGTCGGCAGGGATAAAGCCGTTCTGGACGATTTTTGAACAGCGGCGCCGGGCCGCCGCACGGCCCGGCGCTGCGCGTCAGTCCGGCGAGTGGAACTCCAGGCGGTAGTTCACCGCCTGGGCGCCGGGATCGAGGATTTCCAGGGCGATGTGGATCGGCGTCTGCGGCGGCATTTCCAGGCTGCCGGCCAGCTCGCCGGCGAGGTACTCGGCGGGCTTGAAGCGGCGGCTGGCCAGCGCGCGGCCGTTGAGGTCCTCGAAGCGCAGCTCCAGCAGCGGGAACGGCTGGGCGAAGTCGGCGCGGTTGTAGAGGATGGCGTCGACGCTCAGTGCGCCGGGATGGCGCGGGTGGCTGCGCACCACCAGGTTGCTGCTCTTGATCTGGCCGACGTCGACCCGCGCCGGCAGCGCGCAGCCGAGCGGCTGGCAGAGCTGTTCCAGCCAGGGCCGCCAGCGCTCCTGGCGGGCCAGGGCGTCGAAGTTGAAGTACAGGTACTGGCCGGCCAGGGCGGCCAGCGCCAGCAGGAGCAGCACCGCCCACAGCAGCCGGCGTCCCCACTGCGGGCGCTGCGGCTGCCAGTCCAGCTGCAGCGGCTCGTCCTGCAGGTGGCGCAGGCTTTCATCGCGCAGGCGCGGCTCGTCGCGCCACTGCGGCTCCTGACGGGCGCCGGCCTCGGCGTGGCGGGCGGGGGCGCCGTCGCGCTGGGCGCTGAGGCTGCGCAGGTGGGCGGCCTCGCGGGCGTCGTCCTCCGGGTCGGCCAGCGCCTCGTCGAGGCTGTCGAAGGCATCGAGGTCGTCCATGGCGTCGAGGGTCAGGGTCGGCTCCGCGGTACGGCGCTGGCCGGGGGCGGCTTCCTCGGCGACGGCGATGTCCGCGCGCGGGCTCTGGTCGAGCAGCAGGGCTTCGGCCCAGGACTCGTCGTGGGGCTCGCGCGGCTCGTCGAGGACGCTGATGCTGGGCATCTGCGGCGGCTGGCGGTGGCGCAGTTCCTGGCTGAGTTCGAAGCTGTCCGGCTCCAGCTTGGCCAGTTCCTCGTCCAGGTCGAGGCTGTCGAGGTCGAGGTCGTCGTGGATCCACAGGGTCTGTTCGGCCCGCGCCGGGCCTGGAGCCTGTGGGGGGGGCGGTGGGTTATCCGCTGCGCGGGGCAGGTCGTCCGGCTCCGGCTCCGGCTCCGGTTGCGGGCGGGCGGGGGGCGTCTCGACGGGCGGCAGCGGCGGGGCTGCGCGGGGGCGTTCGGCCGGCTCGCCGCTGCGCTTCAGGGCGGCCAGTCCGGCGGCCTGGGTGCCGGCGGCGAGCTGGGCGAGGCCGTCGGCACCGTCGGCCGGCGGCGCATCGAACGGCTGTACCGGCAGGCCGAGCTGTTCGGCGGCATTGAACACCTTCAGGCAGGCGCCGCAACGCACGGCCCCGTGGGCCATGCCCAGTTGCGCCGCGGTGACGCGGAAACGGGTCTGGCAGTGCGGGCATTGGGTGACGTGCGAGTCGTTCATGCGCGAAGGTCCTGACGGAGACTGGTGCTTATTCTAGCGCTGCCGGCGCCGCGCCGGCAGCTCTGGCCGGGCGGCGCGGCGGGCTCAGCGGCGCACGCCGCTGATGCGCACCCAGCCATCCTTCTCGGCGGTGGGGTCGAGTTCGAAGGCGCCTGCGTAGGCGGCGCGGACTTCCTCGGCCTGCTCGGCGAGGATGCCGGACAGCGCCAGGCGGCCACCGGGGGCGACCTGCGCGGTGATGGTCGGCGCCAGTTGCACCAGCGGGCCGGCGAGGATGTTGGCGACCACTACGTCGGCGGCCTGCGGCGGCAGGTCGGCCGGCAGGTAGACCGGGAAGCGCGCCGGGTCGATGCCGTTGCGCGCGGCATTGTCGCGCGAGGCTTCCAGCGCCTGGGGGTCGATGTCGGTGCCGACCGCCCGGGGCGCGCCGAGCAGCAGCGCGGCGATGGCGAGGATGCCCGAGCCGCAGCCGAAATCCAGCACGGTGCAGTCGTTCAGATCCTGGCCGTCCAGCCACTCCAGGCACAGCGCGGTGGTCGGGTGGGTGCCGGTGCCGAAGGCCAGGCCGGGATCGAGCAGCAGGTTGACCGCGTCCGGCTCGGGCGCCTGGTGCCAGCTCGGCACGATCCACAGGCGGCGGCCGAAGCGCATCGGGTGGAAGTTGTCCATCCAGCTGCGTTCCCAGTCCTGGTCCTCGATGCGCTCGACCTGGTGCTCGGGCAGCTCGCCGCCGCGCAGCAGGCGTAGGTGGGCGAGCACCGCATCGCCGTCGGTGCCGTCCTCGAACAGGGCGAGCAGATGGGTGTGGCTCCACAGCGGGGTGGTGCCCAGATCCGGCTCGAAGATCGGCTGGTCCTCGGCGTCCATGAAGGTCACCGAGACGGCGCCCAGCTCCAGCAACTGGTCTTCCAGTGCGGAGGCCTGGTCGGGGGTGATGGCGAGGCGGATTTGCAGCCAGGGCATGGGCGGTCTCTCGGCAAGGGGGGAATGGCGGGCAAGCTTACTGGAGGGGCGGTTGCGCGGCCAGTGCAGGGGCGGAGAACGACGGCAGGTCTGTTCCACCGCTGTCACCGAGCATCGGGTGGAAAATCGCTGCGCGAGTTTTCCACCCTGCGGACAGCGCAAACGACAGAGGCCGCCCGAAGGCGGCCTCTGCATGCGGCACCGGGCTTGTGGCTCAGTGCTTGTCCATACCCAGTTTCTTTTCCAGGTAATGGATGTTCACGCCACCCTTGCAGAAGCCTGCGTCGCGCACCAGGTCGCGGTGCAGCGGGGTGTTGGTCTTGATGCCGTCGACGATCAGCTCGTCCAGCGCGTTGCGCATGCGCAGCATGGCTTCCTCGCGGCTGGCGCCGAAGGTGATGACCTTGCCGATCAGCGAATCGTAGTACGGCGGAACCGCATAGCCGTCGTACAGGTGCGAGTCGACGCGCACGCCGTTGCCGCCCGGGGCGTGGAAGTGCTTGACCTTGCCCGGCGAGGGCATGAAGGTCTTCGGGTCTTCGGCGTTGATCCGGCATTCGATGGCATGGCCGCGGATCACCACGTCTTCCTGCTTGATCGACAGCTTCTCGCCGCCGCCGATGCGCAGCATCTCCTTGACGATGTCCACGCCGGTGACCATCTCGGTGACCGGGTGTTCGACCTGCACGCGGGTGTTCATCTCGATGAAGTAGAAGTTGCCGTCTTCATAGAGGAACTCGAAGGTGCCGGCACCGCGGTAGCCGATGTCGATGCACGCCTGCACGCAGTGGGCCTGGACCTTGCGGCGGGCCTCCTCGTCGATCAGCGGAGCGGGCGCTTCCTCGATGACCTTCTGGTGGCGGCGCTGCAGCGAGCAGTCGCGGTCGCCCAGGTGGATGGCGTTGCCCTGGCCGTCGGCCAGCACCTGGATCTCCACGTGGCGCGGGTTGACCAGGAACTTCTCCAGATAAACCATCGGGTTGCCGAAGGCGGCACCGGCTTCGGTGCGGGTCAGCTTGGCGGAGGCGATCAGATCCTCCTCCTTGTGCACCACGCGCATGCCGCGACCACCGCCGCCGCCGGCGGCCTTGATGATCACCGGATAGCCCACTTCGCGGGCGATCTTCAGCGCTTCGGCCTCGTCCTCCGGCAGCGGGCCGGCGGAACCCGGCACGGTCGGCACGCCGGCCTTCTTCATCGCGTCCTTGGCCGACACCTTGTCGCCCATCAGGCGGATCACGTCGGCTTTCGGGCCGATGAAGGTGAAGCCGGAGTTCTCCACCTGCTCGGCGAAGTCGGCGTTCTCGGCGAGGAAGCCGTAGCCCGGGTGGATGCCGTCGGCACCGGTCACCTCGGCGGCGGCGATGATCGCCGGGATGCTCAGGTAGGACTGCGCGGCGGCCGCCGGGCCGATGCACACGGACTCGTCGGCCAGGGACACGTGCATCAGATCGCGGTCGGCAGTCGAATGCACGGCCACGGTCTTGATGCCCAGTTCCTTGCAGGCGCGCAGCACGCGCAGGGCGATCTCGCCGCGGTTGGCAATCAGGACTTTTTGCAACATCGCAGGTACTCCGCGTGTCAGACGATGGTGAACAGCGGCTGGTCGAACTCGACCGGATGACCGTTCTCCACCAGGATCTGGCCGATGGTGCCACTGGCTTCGGCTTCGATGTGGTTCATCATCTTCATGGCTTCGACGATGCACAGGATGTCGCCCTTCTTGACGCTCTGGCCGACTTCGACGAAGGCCTTGGCTTCCGGCGAGGAGGCGCGGTAGAAGGTGCCGACCATCGGCGAGCGAACCACGTTGCCGGTCAGTGCCGGGGCGGCCGGCGCGGCGGCAGCGGCCGGAGCGGCAGCCGGGGCGGCGACCGGAGCCGGGGCCGGAGCGGCGGCGTAGACCGGCTGGGCGGCGTACTGCGGCTGCTTGTTGCTGTGGCGGCTGATGCGTACCGACTCTTCGCCTTCGCAGATTTCCAGCTCGTCGATACCGGACTCTTCCAGCAGTTCGATCAGTTTCTTGACTTTACGAATGTCCATCAGGCACTCCGAAATGAGGTCAGGGGCGTTGAATTTGTTCTATGGCCGCTTCCAGGGCCAGGCGGTAACCGCTGGCGCCCAGTCCGCAGATCACCCCTACCGCCACATCGGAAAAGTAGGAGTGCTGACGGAACGGCTCGCGCTTGTGCACGTTCGACAGGTGAACTTCGATGAATGGGATGCTCACCGCCAGCAACGCGTCACGCAATGCGACACTGGTATGGGTGAAGGCGGCCGGGTTGATCACGATGAAGTCGACGCCCTCGCCGCGGGCGGCGTGGATGCGTTCGATCAGCAGGTGTTCGGCGTTGCTCTGCAGGTGCAGCAGCCGGTGGCCGCAGGCCTTGGCGCGGGCTTCCAGGTCGGCGTTGATGTCGGCCAGCGTGGTGGCGCCGTAGACGCCCGGTTCGCGGGTGCCGAGCAGGTTCAGGTTGGGACCGTGCAGAACCAGGATGGTGGCCATCGGGGTGTCCTGTCGAGAAGCGCCGCCGGGCGCGTTCGGGCTGTGTCGGGAAAAGCTGCCGGACTATGCCGGAAAAACCGACCGCCTGTCCAGTCGCCCGTTTTTTGCCGTAGATGGCCGCACGATACCTGACGTTGGCGTGACTCGCTCTGCCTCAGCGCGCCGCTGCGGCGCGCTCCAGGGCGCTGGCCAGAGCGCTGGCGTCGGTTTCGCCGACGATGCGCAGGTCCAGCCGCTCGTTGCCGTCGGCGGCGAACAGTTGCAGTGCCGGCGGGCCGAACAGCCGGTAGCGGTCGAGCAGGGCGCGCTGCTCGGCGCTGCTGGCGGTGATGTCGAAGCGCAGCAGGCGGTAGCCGGCCAGGCGCTCGCGCACCTGTGGCGCCTGCAGCACCTCGCGCTCGATCACCTTGCAGCTGATGCACCAGTCGGCATACCAGTCGAGCAGCAGCGGCTGGCCGGCGGCGCGCGCGGCGGCCAACGCGGCGTCCAGCTCGCCGGGGGTGGACACGGTCTGCCAGGCGTCCTGCGCCGCGCCTGCCGGCGTGGCGAAGGTGGCGGCGCCGCCCTGCCCGAGCGGGCGCAGCGGATCGCTTTCGCCGCGCAGCGCGCCGACCCAGGCGGCCAGGGCGTAAACCAGCAGTAGCAGGCCGAACAGCTGGGCGAGGCGCTGGCGGTGGGTCTTGGGAATCCACTCCAGGGCGCCTAGGTTGAGCGCCACGCCGCCGGCCAGCAGGCCCCACAGCGCCAGGCTCAGCGGGCCGGGCAGCACTCGCTCCAGCAGCCAGATCGCCACGCCGAGCAGCAGCACGCCGAAGGCGTTGCGCACCGTGACCATCCACACCCCGGCGCGCGGCAGCAGGGCGTTGCCGCCGCTGGCGAACAGCACCAGCGGCGCGCCCATGCCCATGCCCAGGGCGAACAGCTTGAGGCCGCCGCCGACGGCGTCGCCGCTGGCGCCGATGTACAGCAGCGCGCCGGCCAGCGGCGCCGACACGCAGGGCGACACCAGCAGGCTGGAGAACACCCCGAGCAGCGCCGCGCCGAGCAGCGAGCCGCCGCGGGCGTTGCCGGCCAGGCGATCCAGCGGCTCGCGGATGCAGGCCGGCAGGCGCAGCTCGAAGACGCCGAACATGGCCAGGGCGAAGGCGCTGAAGAACAGCGCGAAGGGCACCAGCACCCAGGGCGACTGCAGGCGCGCCTGCAGGTTGAGTTCGGCGCCGAACAGGCCCATCAGCGCGCCGAGCACGGCGAAGCAGGCGGCCATCGGCAGCACGTAGGCCAGCGACAGGGCCAGCCCGCGCGCGCCGCCGACCTGGCCGCGCAGCACCACCCCGGAGAGGATCGGCAGCATCGGCAGCACGCAGGGGGTGAAGGTCAGGCCGAGGCCGGCGAGGAAGAACAGCGCCAGGGCGCGCCAGTCCAGGCCGCTGGCGGCGCCGGGCGCTGCGGTTGCGGCTGTGGCTGTGGCGGGCGCGGCAGCGCCGGCACCGATGGCGAAGCTGGCGGTTTCCGGCGGATAGCACAGGCCCTTGTCGGCGCAGCCCTGGTAGCCGACCTTGAGGGTGAAGGGCGTGGCGTCCGTGCCTTGCAGCGGCACTTCGATGTCCAGCACCCCGTAGTACACCTCGACGTCGCCGAAGTATTCGTCCTGCTTGGGCGTGCCCGGCGGCAGCTGCGCGTCGCCGAGGCGCCCCGGCGGCTCGCTGCTCAGGGTCAGGCGGTGGCGGTACAGGTAGTAGCCGTCGGCGTTGACGAAGCGCAGCTTGAGGCGCTGGCCGTCCTGCTCCAGCAGGTCGAGGCGGAAGGCTTCGCCGACCGGGAGGAAGTCGCTGCTGTTGTTCAGCGCGCTGGCGCCGAGCAGCGGAGCGGGGCGACTGTCGAACAGGCTGGCGGCGGCGGGCAGGATGCAGAGCAGCAGAAGCAGGGGCAGCAGGCGACGCATTGCGGTTTCTCGACGGGGAACGCCGGCATCATAGCGGAAAGGGCCTGCGGCGGCCTGCGGCAGACTGCCCCCGTAGGTAACCGGGCTTTTCGGCGTGAGCCTGCGCGGTGTCGCGCGCATGCTTTATAGTGCAAGGCAATCAGCGGCTGCCCAGCGCGCAGCCGCCCGCCTGCAATCGACTGCTCGGGGAGTGGGAAGCCAATCATGCTGAACTGGAAAAAACGCGTGGGAACCGTGCGCGACAGCGTCGACGACTCGGTGGAGGATGTGCGCAGCTATCTGGGCGGAATCTGGGCCAGCCGCGCGGTCGGCGCGGTGGTCGGCGTCTACCTGCTCGGCACCCTGGTGGTCGGCTGGTACTGGAGCATCGAGCCGGAACGCTTCGCCGTGCAGCAGCAGGCCCAGGCCGCCGCCGAGCAGGCGCAGGTCGAGCTGGTGCCCGGCTACACCACGGTGGAAACCCTGAAGCGCGTGGCCGGCACCCTGCTCGACAAGTCGGGCGGCTACCTGTCCAACGACCTGGCGCCGCCGGGGCTGTGGCTGGACAACATGCCCAACTGGGAATACGGCGTGCTGGTGCAGGTGCGCGACCTGTCCCGCGCGCTGCGCAAGGACTTCGCCCGCTCGCAGTCGCAGTCCACCGAGGACGCCGACCTGGCCAAGGCCGAGCCGCGTTTCAACTTCGACAACAAGAGCTGGGCGCTGCCGGCCAGCGAGCAGGAGTACCGCGCCGGCATCCAGTCGCTGAGCCGCTTCCAGACGCGCCTGGCCGACCCCAACCAGAGCCAGGCGCAGTTCTACGCCCGCGCCGACAACCTGCGCAACTGGCTGACCGACGTGGAAACCCGCCTCGGCTCGCTGTCCCAGCGGCTGTCCGCCAGCGTCGGGCAGATGCGCCTGAACACCGACCTCAGCGGCGCCATCCCCGCCGGCAGCGAGGAGATCGTCAAGACGCCCTGGCTGCAGATCGACAACGTGTTCTACGAGGCGCGCGGCCAGGCCTGGGCGCTGTCGCACTTCCTGCGCGCCATCGAGGTGGACTTCGCCGACGTGCTGGCGAAGAAGAACGCCACGGTCGGCGTGCGGCAGATCATCCGCGAGCTGGAGGCCGCCCAGGAGCCGCTGTGGAGCCCGATGATCCTCAACGGCGACGGCTTCGGCATCCTCGCCAACCACTCGCTGGTGATGGCCAACTACATCTCGCGGGCCAACGCGGCGATCATCGACCTGCGTCAGCTGCTCGAACAGGGTTGAGGTGGCCGGCGTGAGCAAGAAACTCTCTTCCCTCGCCGCCCTCGGCGGCCTGGTCTATTCCACCGACGCCGGGCGCCACTGCCCGGACTGCTCGCGGCCGGTCGGCGAATGCATCTGCGGCCAGCCGCAGGTGCCGGCCGGCGACGGCATCGCCCGGGTGCGCCGCGAGAGCAAGGGCCGCGGCGGCAAGACGGTGACCACCATCAGCGGCGTGCCGCTGGCCGGCGAGGAACTCAAGGCGCTGGCCACCGCGCTGAAGAAGCGCTGCGGCACCGGCGGCGCGCTCAAGGACGGGGTGATCGAGATCCAGGGCGAGCACGTCGAGCTGCTCATCGGCGAACTGGAGAAGCGCGGCTTCAAGGCGAAGAAATCCGGCGGCTGAGGCTGCCGCCCTTGCAGGAGCGAGCGTGCTCGCGATCCTCGCCGCACCAGAGCATCGCCAGCCAGTCGGCTCCTGCAGGTCGGGCGTCCCGGGCCGTCCATCACGATCCAAGGAGAGCTGGACATGGCAAAAGGCAAGAACGCAGACGAGTGGAGCGTGGCCGACAGCCGCCGCGTCTACGGCATCCGCCACTGGGGCGCCGGCTACTACGCGATCAACGAGGCCGGCAACGTCGAGGTGCGCCCCCACGGCCCCCACGGCGCGCCCATCGACCTGAACCTGCTGGTCGCCCAGCTGCGCGACTCCGGCCTGTCGCTGCCGCTGCTGGTGCGCTTCCCCGGCATCCTCCAGGACCGTGTGCGCCAGCTCACCGGCGCCTTCGACGCCAGCATCCTGCGCCTCGACTACCAGAACGGCTACACCGCGCTGTACCCGATCAAGGTCAACCAGCAGGAGGCGGTGGTGGAGAACATCATCGCCACCGACAACGTCGCCATCGGCCTGGAGGCCGGCTCCAAGCCCGAGCTGATGGCGGTGCTGGCGCTGGCGCCCAAGGGCGGCACCATCGTCTGCAACGGCTACAAGGACCGCGAATTCATCCGCCTGGCGCTGATCGGCCAGAAGCTCGGTCACCGGGTGTTCATCGTCGTCGAGAAGGAATCCGAGGTGCCGCTGCTGATCGAGGAAGCCGCCGCCCTCGACGTGCAGCCGTGGATCGGCCTGCGCGTGCGGCTGTCCTCGCTGGCCTCCAGCAAGTGGGCCGACACCGGCGGCGAGAAGTCCAAGTTCGGCCTCTCGGCGGCGCAGATCCTCGCGGTGCTCGAACGCCTGCGCGGCGCCGGGCTGGAGCAGAGCGTGCGCCTGCTGCACTTCCACATGGGCTCGCAGATTTCCAACATCGCCGACTACCGCAAGGGGTTCCGCGAGGCGGTGCGCTACTACGGCGAGCTGCGCGCCCTCGGCCTGCCGGTCGATCACGTCGACGTCGGCGGCGGCCTGGGCGTCGACTACGACGGTACCCATTCGCGCAACGCCAGTTCGATCAACTACGGCATGGAGGACTACGCCGCCACCGTGGTCGGCATGCTCAAGGAGTTCTGCGACCGCCAGGCGCTGCCGCACCCGCACATCTTCTCCGAGAGCGGCCGCGCGCTGACCGCCCACCACGCGGTGCTGGTGGTGCAGGTCACCGACGTCGAGCGGCCCAACGACGCGCTGCCGCAGCTGCCGGCCGACGTCGAGCTGCCGGAGAGCCTGCAGGCGCTGTTCGAGCTGCTCGGCCCCAACGACCCGGAGATGGTCGCCGAGACCTACTGGCGCGCCACCCACTTCGTCGGCGAGGTGGCCGCGCAGTACTCGGCGGGCAAGCTGTCGCTGGTGCAGAAGGCGCTGGCCGAGCAGGCCTACGCGGCGATCTGCCGGCGCCTGCACGAGCAGCTCAAGGCCCGCCAGCGCTCCCATCGCCAGGTGCTCGACGAACTCAACGACAAGCTGGCCGACAAGTACATCTGCAACTTCTCGGTGTTCCAGAGCCTGCCCGACACCTGGGCCATCGAGCAGATCCTGCCGATCCTGCCGATCCACCGCCTGCACGAGCAGCCCGGCCGCCGCGCGGTGCTGCAGGACCTGACCTGCGACTCCGACGGCAAGATCCGCCAGTACGTCGACGAGCAGAGCATCGAGACCAGCCTGCCGGTGCACGAACTGCGCGACGGCGAGGACTACCTGCTCGGGGTGTTCCTGGTCGGCGCCTACCAGGAAATCCTCGGCGACATGCACAACCTGTTCGGCGACACCGACTCGGTGAACGTCTACCAGCGCGGCGACGGCAGCGTGTTCCACGCCGGCATCGAAACCCACGATACCATCGAGGACCTGCTGCGCTACGTGCACCTGGAGCCCAGCGAGCTGATGTCGCTGTACCGCGACAAGGTCGCCGGCGCGCACCTCACCGCCCGCGAACGCACCCGCTACCTGGACATCCTGCGCCTCGGCCTGACCCGCTCGTCCTACCTGGCGACCTGAGCGGTCGCCGGGCCGGAGCGCTGCCGTTGCCCGTGGGCGCGGCGCCCTCGCCGCGACGGCGCGGCATCGGGCCACATCGTGCCCGCGCCGCGTTGTCCACCTGAACCGGACGCCGGAGCGGTGTCTGGGCTGGTAGAGGCTCGCTGCGGAGTCCTCTACCCCACGAGCTGAACGCCGGGCCGGGTGCGCCGCACCCGGCAGGGCGTCAGCGCAGGCCGAACTGCGCCCAGGCCCGCGCCGCGCTGTGGTGGAGGATGCCGTGGCGGCGCGCCAGCGCCGGGCGGTCGCGGTCGTAGCCGCCGCCGATCACGCAGGCCACCGGGATGTCGCGCTCCAGGCAGTGGCGCAGCACGCAGGCGTCGCGCGCGGCGATGCCCGCGTCGCTGAGCGCCAGGCGGCCGAGCACGTCGGCGGCGTGCACGTCGACTCCGGCGTCGTAGAGCACCAGGTCCGGCTGGCAGAGCGGCAGCAGGTAGCCCAGCGCGTCCTCCACGACCCTCAGGTAGGCAGCGTCGCCGGTGCCCGGCGGCAGGGCGATGTCCCAGTCGCTGCGCGCCTTGGCCGGCGGGAAGTTGTGCTCGCAGTGCAGCGACACGGTCAGCGCGTCGCCGCAGTCCTCCAGCAGGGTGGCGGTGCCGTCGCCCTGATGCACGTCGCAGTCGAAGATCAGCAGGCGCCGCACCCGGCCGCTGGCCAGCAGCTGGCGGGCGACCACCGCCAGGTCGTTGAACACGCAGAAGCCCGAAGGCTGCGCGTAGTGGGCATGGTGGGTGCCGCCGGCCAGATGGCAGGCCAGGCCGTGGCGCAGGGCCAGTTCGGCGGTGAGCAGCGAGCCGCCCTGGGCGCGCAGGGTGCGGCGCAGCAGCCCCTCGCTCCATGGCAGACCGAGCTGGCGCTCCTCCTGACGGCTCAGGGCGCCGTCGAGGAAGCGGCGCACATAGTCCGGTGCGTGGGTCAGGGCCAGCACCTCGCGCGGGCACTCGGCGGGGCTGTGCCACGCCGCGTCCGCCAGGCTGGCGCGCAGGTGCTCGTGGAGCAGGCGGTACTTCTCCATCGGGAAGCGATGGCCGTCCGGCAGCGGCGGACTGTAGTCGGGATGGTAGACCAGGGGCAGCGGCATGCGGGGCTCCGGCGGGCGCGAGGCGAGGGGCCATTATGCGCCTCGCGGCGCCGCGCACAGACGCCGGCAAAGCCATTACCATGTGCGCAGGGCGGCCGGCATCGCGCGGCGGCCCTGCCCATTCCGTTCGCGCCCGCCGCCGCCCGCCGCGGGCGCTCCCGTGTCGAGGAGATTCCCATGACCCAAGTGCTCGACGAGCTGGTGGCCCTGCTCAGTCTGGAAACCATCGAGGAAAACCTGTTTCGCGGCGTCAGCCAGGATCTCGGCTTTCGCCAGCTGTTCGGCGGCCAGGTGATCGGCCAGTCGCTGTCGGCGGCCAGCCAGACGGTCGAGGCGGAGCGCCAGGTCCACTCCATGCACGGCTACTTCCTGCGCCCGGGCGACGCCACCCTGCCGGTGGTCTACCAGGTCGACCGGGTGCGCGACGGCGGCAGCTTCAGCACCCGGCGGGTGCTGGCGATCCAGAAGGGCCGGCCGATCTTCAGCTGCAGCGCCTCCTTCCAACTGCCCGAGGAGGGCTTCGAGCACCAGATCGCCATGCCCGAGGTGCCGGGCCCCGAGGGTCTGCTCTCCGAGCAGGAGCTGAGCCGGCAGAACATCTACCTGCTGCCCGAGGGCGTGCGCGAGCGGATGGACTTCGACATGCCGATCGAGATCCGCCCGGTCAACCCCACCGACGCGCTCAAGCCCGAGCCGTGCGAGCCGTGCAAGTACCTGTGGTTCCGCGCCGACGGCACGCTGCCGGACAACCCGGCGCTGCACAAGTACCTGGTCGGCTACGCCACCGACTTCGGCCTGCTGACCACCTCGCTGCTGCCCCACGGCGCGTCCTTCTGGCAGCGCTCGATGCAGATCGCGAGCCTCGACCATTCGCTGTGGTTCCACCGCGACGTGCGCGCCGACGAGTGGCTGCTGTACGCCATGGACAGCCCATGGGCCGGCAACGGCCGCGGCTTCGCCCGCGGCAGCATATTCAACCGCGCCGGCCAGCTGGTCGCCTCGGTGGCCCAGGAAGGGCTGATCCGCCATCGCGCGGACTGGGCATGAGGGTGGTGCGTCTGCCGGCACGGCAGAGCGGCGTCGAGCTGGCCCGGCGGCGTCACTGGGTGTTCGACATGGACGGCACCCTGACCGTTGCGGTCCACGACTTCGCGGCGATCCGCCGCGCCCTGGAGATTCCCGCCGAGGCCGACATCCTCGCCCACCTGGCGGCGCTGCCGCAGGACGAGGCGCAGGCCAAGCATGCCTGGCTGCTGGAGCACGAGCGGGCGCTGGCCGAGGCCGCGCAGCCGGCGCCGGGCGCGGTGGCGCTGGTGCGCGGCCTGTACGCGCGCGGCGCGCGCCTCGGCCTCCTCACCCGCAACGCCCGCGAGCTGGCGCTGTTGACCCTGCAGGCCATCGACCTGCATGACTGCTTCGCCGCCGCCGACATCCTCGGCCGCGACGAGGCGCCGCCCAAGCCGCGCCCCGACGGCCTGCTGCAACTGGCCGGACGCTGGGCGGTGCCGCCGCAGGAGCTGGTGATGGTCGGCGACTTCCTCCACGACCTGAGCTGCGCGCGCGCCGCCGGCGCCTGCGCGGTGCTGGTCAACCGCGCGGACAATCCCTGGCCGGAACTGACCGACCATCACGCCGCCGACTGCCGGGCGCTGCAGGCGCTGCTCGGCTGAATACGCCGGCGCGCCGCTTCAGCGCTGCGGATAGTCGGCCAGCACCCGCTCGGCGCCGCCGCGTTCGAGGCCGATCACCTGGTAGGCGTCGTGACGCGCGCCCATCTCCATGCCCGGCGAGCCGATCGGCATGCCCGGCACCGCGGCGCCGAGCAGCTCCGGGCGCTGGCGCAGGGCGAGGATCTCGCTGGCCGGGACATGGCCCTCGACGAACTGCCCGCCGATCACCCCGGTGTGGCAGGAAGCCAGACGCGGCGGCACGCCGAGGCGCTGCTTGACGGCGCTCATGTCGCGCTCGATGTGGTCGTTGACGGTGAAGCCGTGGCTTTGCAGATGGTCGATCCAGGCCGTGCAGCAGCCGCAGTTGGGGTCGCGGTAGACGTCGACGGTCAGCGGTTCGGCGGCCTGGGCGGCGCCGGCGAGGAGCAGCAGGGACAGCAGCGGGGTGCGCATGGCGAAACGATCTCCGGAGAATGACGGCTGCAGCTTAAGCGCTGCGGCCGGTCATCCCAAGCGGCAATGGTTTCCGTCCGTTGCACGTCTCAGACGGGGCTTGCGGTCTCGGCGTGGCGCGCCTGCCAGGCGCGCACCCAGGCCTCGAAGGCCTCGGCCGGCAGCGGGCGGCTGAACAGGTAGCCCTGCGCCTCGTCGCAGCCGAGCAGCTGCAGCTCGCTCTGCTGCTCGCGGGTTTCCACTCCCTCGGCGATCGCCAGCATGTCCAGGCTGTGGGCCAGGCCGAGGATCGCCTGGACGATCGACTGGTCGTCGCTGTCCTGGCTGAGGTTGCGCACGAAGGACTGGTCGATCTTCAGCTTGTGGGCCTCGAACTGCTTGAGGTAGCTGAGCGAGGAGTAGCCGGTGCCGAAGTCGTCGATGGCCAGGCGCACGCCCAGCTCGCGCAGGCGGCGCACCACCTCGATCACCTCGGCCGGCTTGTGCATCGCCACGCTCTCGGTCAGTTCCAGTTCCAGGCAGGCCGCCGGCAGGCCGGTCTCCTTCAGCACCGTGGCGACCAGGTCGCACAGGCCGGCGTCGTTGAACTGCGCCAGCGACAGGTTGACCGCCATGGTGGTGTCGGCCGGCATGCCCTGCTGCAGCCAGGCCTGCATCTGCGCCGCGGCGGTGCGCAGCACCCAGGCGCCGATCGGCAGGATCAGCCCGCTGCTTTCGGCCACCGGGATGAACTCGGCCGGGCTGATCGCGCCCATCTGCGGGTGATTCCAGCGCAGCAGCGCCTCGGCGCCGACCAGCCGGCGGCCGTCGATGCTCAGCTGCGGCTGGTAGTGCAGGTGCAGCTCGTCGTTGTGCAGGGCCTGGCGCAGGGCGTTCTCCAGGCTGAGCATGCGCGCCGACTGCGCCTGCAGCTCGGCGGTGAAGAAGCGGTGGCGATCGCGGCCTTCCTGCTTGGCGCGGTACATGGCCGCGTCGGCGTGCTGGGCCAGGCGGTCGAAGTCCTGGCCGTCGTCGGGGTAGAGGGCGATGCCGATCGACGCGCTGACGCTCAGCGACAGGTCGTCGATCTGGAACGGGCTGCCGAGCAGGGCACGCAGGCGCTCGGCCAGGTGCGCGGCGCTGGCCGCGTCGCTGCACGTCAGGCTGAGCATGAACTCGTCGCCGCCCTGGCGCGACAGGGTGTCCTCGTCGCGCAGCGCGCCCTGCAGGCGCTGGGCGATCTGCACCAGCAGGGCGTCGCCGACGCGATGGCCGAGGGAGTCGTTGATGTTCTTGAAGTGGTCGATGTCCATGAACATCAGCGCCACGCCGCTGTGCTGGCGCTCGGCCATGCCCAGCGCCTGCTCGAAGCGCGAGCGGAACAGGGTGCGGTTGGGCAGCCCGGTGAGGGCGTCGAAGTGCGCCAGGTGCTCGATGCGCTGCTGGTCGAGCTTGCGCTGGGTGATGTCCTCCATGATCGCCAGGTAGTGGGTGGCGCGTCCCTCGTTGTCGAACACCGGGGAGATCAGCACCGCCTCGTGGTATTCGCTGCCGTCCTTGCGGCGGTTGAGGAACTCGCCGCGCCACGGCTTGCCGGTGCGCAGCTGGCGCCACATCGCCGCATAGGTGCCCGGCGGGGTCTTGCCCGAGTGCAGCAGGCGCGGGGTCAGCCCGCTGGCTTCGGCCAGGGTGTAGCCGGTGACGGTGGTGAAGGCCTGGTTGGCGTACTCGATGCGCGCCTGCAGGTCGGTGATGACGATGGTGTGCGGGCTCTGCTCCACCGCCTGCCTGAGCTTGCGCAGGCTTTCCTGCTCGCGGGTGCGCGCGGTGACGTCGCGCGACAGCACGATGAAGTGCGGCGCGCTCTGGCCCGCCTGACGCAGCGGGGCGACCGACAGCTCGAAGCGGTGCTCGTTGCCGTCGTCGAGGCGCAGCAGCAGCTGGCGGCCGTTGGAGTGCCCGGTTTCGAGGGTTTCCTGCAGGGCGGCCATGCACACCGCCGCCGCCTCGGCGGGCAGCGCCTCGTGGACGGTGCGGCCGAGCAGCTGCTCGCCGGGCATGCGCACCTGTTCGTTGCGCGGGGTGTGCACCGCCAGATGGCGGCCGTGGATGTCCATCTCGAACAGGCGGTCGGGGATCGCATCGAGGATCGCCTGGCTGTGCTGGCGGGCCTGCTCCAGGGCGCGGTAGGGCGCGGCGACGGTTTCGACGAAGATCGCCCGGTACAGCAGCAGGTAGGCCAGCACCTTGTAGACGTGGCCGCCGAGGTTGTAGCTGTCGGTGGGCATGGTGTAGAGGGCGAACGGCAGCTCGCCGATGATCATGGTCAGCAGGCTGGCGAGCAGCAGCGGCACGTCGAAGCGCGACGGCTGGCGCAGGCGCGCCAGCAGCAGGGCGAAGGCCAGCAGGTGCAGGAGGATCACCCCGCCCTCGGCGAGACGCTTGAGCGGCGTCAGGCCCAGGCCGGCGACATAGGTGGTGGGCAGCAGCTCGGGGCGCCAGAGCACCAGCCAGTGGATCGGCAGCAGCAGGGCGAGCAGCGCCAGCAGCGGCAGGAAGCGCCGGCGCGACGGCTGGGCGGTGGGCGTCTCGGTCGCGGAGTCCTGCCAGGGCCGCCAGACCAGCGCGAGCAGGGCGAAGGCGGCCAGGTAGCGGGCCGGCAGCCAGAAGTTGATGCCCTTCTGCACATCGCTGGGGGTGACGAAATCGGGCATGCCGGGGAAGGACAGCATGTGCGAGAAGTCCAGCACGGCGACGCCGAGGAAGGCGCAGGAGGCGACCAGGATGTTGCGCTGGCGGTGCAGGGCGTAGGTGTTCCAGCCGACCGCGAAGATCAGCGTGGCGACCACGATGGCCATGACCTCCAGCAGCATGTGCCAGGTCAGGAAGCCGGCGACCCGCGAGCTGGCCTCGCCCAGCCTGGCGAGCAGCAGCAGGCCGCCGAGCAGCAGGATCAGCACTCCCAGGCTGAGGCGCAGTGAGCCGCGGTGTTGCGGGTGAATCCAGTCCAGTTCAATGCGCACGGTGCGGCATCCTTTCTCTTCCCGGCAGACGGCCCGGCGCGAGCGCCTTCGGGGCGCTCGCGCGGCAACGGCATGGTAATAGCGCTGATATTGCCGGAAATGTGCCCGGCTGCCCGCCGTGCGTCAATCCGGCCAATGGCGAGTGGTCAGCGCCGCTGCAGCAGCACGCCGCTCTCCATGTGGTGGGTCCAGGGGAACTGGTCGAACAGCGCGCAGCGCACGATCCGGTGGCTGTCGTGGAGCTGGGCGATGTTGGCCGCCAGGGTCTCCGGGTTGCAGGAGATGTACAGGATGTTGTCGAAGCGCCGGGTCAGCTCGCAGGTGTCCGGGTCCATGCCGGCGCGCGGCGGGTCGACGAACACGCTGCCGAATTCATAGCTCTTCAGGTCGATGCCGGCCAGGCGGCGGAACGGGCGCACCTCGTTGAGCGCCTGGGTCAGCTCCTCGGCGGACAGGCGCACCAGCTCGATGTTGCCGATGCCGTTGTCCTCGATGTTGGCCAGCGCGGCGTTCACCGAGGTCTTGCTGATCTCGGTGGCCAGCACGCGGCGCACCCGGGTGGACAGCGGCAGGGTGAAGTTGCCGTTGCCGCAGTACAGTTCGAGCAGGTCGTCGTCGCGCTCGCCGAGCGCATCGAAGGCCCAGTTGAGCATCTTCTCGCAGACCACGCCGTTGGGCTGGGTGAAGGCGCCTTCCGGCTGGCGGTAGCGGAAGGCCCGCCCGGCCACCGTCAGCTCCTCCTCCACGTAGTCGCGGCCGACGACGATGCGCTTGCCGCGCGAGCGGCCGATCAGGCTGACGCCGAGCTGGGCGGCGAGCTGCTCGGCCTCGGCCTGCCAGGCCGCGTCGATGGGCCGGTGGTAGCACAGGGTGATCAGCGCATCGCCCTTGAGGGTGGTGAGGAACTCGACCTGGAACAGCTTGTGCGACAGCACCTCGCTCCCCTGCCAGGCGGCCTTGAGCTGCGGCATCAGCGCATTGATGCGCTGGCTGGCGATGGGGAACTGCTCGATCAGCACCGGGGTGTGCTTGTCGCCCTCGAACATCGCGTAGTGGCGCCCGCCGTCCTCGCGCCACAGGCGGAACTCGGCGCGCAGCCGGTAGTGCTCGGCCGGCGAGTCGAACACCGCAGGCTCCGGAGCGGCGAAGGGCGCCAGCAGGTCCTGCAGGCGGGCCTTCTTGGCGGCGAGCTGGGCGGCGTACGGGGTCGGGTCGAGGGCGGAGTTGGACATGGCGGTCTCGTGTCGGAAAGGGGAGTCAGGCGAAGAAGCCGAGCTTGACCACGAACAGCGCCGACAGCACCCACATGGCGCTGTTCAGCTCGTGGCGGCGGCCGCACAGCAGCTTGATCGCCGTCCAGCTGATGAAGCCCAGGGCGATGCCGTTGGCGATGGAGAAGGTCAGCGGCATGCTCAGCGCGGCGACCATCACCGGCGCGGCCTCGCTGAGGTCGTCCCAGGCGATCTGCGCCAGGCCGCCGGTCATCAGCACGGCGACGAAGAACAGCGCCGGGGCGGTGGCGTAGTCGGGCACCGCGGCGGCCAGCGGCGAGAAGAACAGGCTGAGCAGGAACAGCGCGGCGACCACGCAGGCGGTCAGCCCGGTGCGTCCGCCGGCGCTGATCCCGGCGGTGGATTCGATGAAGCTGGTGGTGGTCGAGGTGCCCAGCACCGCGCCGGCCATGGTCGCCGTGCTGTCGGCCAGCAGCGCGCGGCCCAGGCGCGGCAGCCTGCCGTCCGGACCGACCAGCCCGGCCTTCTGCGCCACGCCGATCAGGGTGCCGGAGGTGTCGAACAGGTCGACGAACAGGAAGGCGAAGATCACGCTGACCAGGCCGACGTCCAGGGCACCGGCGATGTCCAGCTGCAGCAGGGTCGGCAGCAGGCTCGGCGGCGGCGCCACCAGACCGTTCAGGTGGGTGAGGCCGAGGGCCAGCGAGGCGCCGGTGACGGCGAGGATGCCGAGCATCACCGCGCCGGTGACCCTGTGGTGGACCAGCGCGACGATCAGCACGAAACCGAGGCCGGCGAGCAGCGGGCCGGGCTGGGCGAGGTCGCCGAGTGCCACCAGGGTGGCCGGATGATCGACGACGATGCCCGTGTTCTTCAGGGCGATCAGCGCGAGGAACAGGCCGATGCCGGCGCTGATCGCGGTGCGCAGCGGCAGCGGGATGCTGTGGATGATCCATTCGCGGATGCGGAAGATCGACAGGGCGAAGAACAGCAGGCCGGACAGGAACACCGCGCCCAGGCCCACCTGCCACGTGTAGCCCATGGTCATCACCACAGTGTAGGTGAAGAAGGCGTTCAGGCCCATGCCGGGGCCGAGGGCGATCGGGTAGTTGGCCCACAGGCCCATGATCAGCGAGCCGAGCGCGCCGGCCAGGCAGGTGGCGACGAACACCGCGCCCTGGTCCATGCCGGTCTTGGCGAGGATGCTCGGGTTGACGAACAGCACGTAGGCCATGGTCAGGAAGGTGGTGACGCCGGCGAGGATCTCGGTGCGCACCGTGGTCTGGTGGGCCTTGAGGTGGAACAGTCTTTCCAGCATGGGGATCTCCGATGCTCGACGCGGCGAGCGGGACGCCGCGGGTGGGCGTCGACAGGGCCGCCGCCGGCCTTGTGGGCGGGCGGGAGCGGGCGGTGGAAAAAGCCGCGCATGATACCAGCGCGGCCGGGGCCGGTGAAATTGCGGGCGGGGCGAGGCGGCCGGTGCGCGACCGATGGACGGCGAGGCGGCATCAGCCGCCGTACAGCGCCGTGACGGCCTGTTCGGGCGAAAAAAAGACCCCGCACCGGGCGGGGTCGAAAGTGCCGTAGCACGACCTTGAAGCGCTGACCCGGATCAGGCCGATGGCCTGGGAGCCTTGGTCCGGGTGACCCGGTCCACGAGGTAGACCAGGCCGTGGTAATCGATACCGGCATGATGTGACAGGCCGATTTCACAGGTGCGGCTGGTGGAGATCCCCTCGCCGCACTGCTGCACGGCGTCCTTCAGCGAGCGCAGCGCGTGGGCGTTGAGTTCCGGCCGGTTGAAGCCCTTGTCGCCGGCGAAGCCGCAGCAGTGGATGCCTTCGGGCACCACCACCTGGGTGGTGCAGCGGCTGACGATGTCGATCAGCCCCTGCGCCTCGCCCAGATGCTGGGTGCTGCAGGTGACGTGTACCGCCACCGGCTCGTGCTGCGGGACGAACTCCAGGCGGTCGAGTAAATGCTCGCGGATGAACTTCACCGGGTCGAAGAGCTTCAGCCGCGTGTCGGCCAGATCCTGCACCAGGCGCAGGGTGCACGGGCTGGTGTCGCAGTAGACCGGGTCGAGGCCGCCGCGGCTGGCGGCCAGCAGCGCGTCGAGCAGCTCGCGGCGCTTGGCCTCGGCCTGCTCGGGATAGCCCTTGGAGGCGAACGGCTGGCCGCAGCACAGGTTGTCCAGGTTGTCGGGGAAGACCACGGCGAAGCCGGCCTTCTCCAGCAGGGCGCGGGTCTTGTCGAGCAGCGGGACCTGCTCGGCGTCGCCGGCCGCCGGGCCCATGGCCCGCGACACGCAGGCGGCCAGATACACCACCCGCGGCTGGTCGCTCGGCTGCGCCGTGGCCGGCAGCTGCAGGCGCACCGGCTGCGGCATGGCGGCGGTCCACTGCGGCAGGCGCTCGCCGGAGAGCTGGCGCAGGCCGGCGCTCAGCGCGGCCAGGCGCGGCGCGCCGAGCAGCTTGCGGGCGCTGTCGGCGGCGGCGAGGGTCAGGCGGGTGCCCTTGAGGACTGTGGCGAAGTGGCCGGCCAGCCAGCGGGCGGTGCCGGCATGCCCGGCGCCCGCGGCGCGCAGCTGGCGCACCAGGTCGCCGGTGTTGATGCCCACCGGGCAGCGCTGCGCGCACAGGCCGGTGGCCGCGCAGGTGTCGAGGCCGTGGTAGCGGTAGGCGCGCTCCAGCTCCGTGGTGTCGATGCCGGCGCGCTTCTTCGCCTGGATGTCGCGCCAGATGACGATGCGCTGGCGCGGGGTGAGGGTCAGGCCGCGCGACGGGCAGACCGGCTCGCAGAAGCCGCATTCGATGCACTTGTCGACGATCGCGTCGGCGGCCGGCAGCGGCTTGAGGTTTTTCAGGTGGATCTCGGGATCTGCGGAGAGCACCACGTCGGGGTTGAGGATGCCGCGCGGGTCGAGCAGACGCTTGATCTTCCACATCAGCTGGTAGGCCTCCGCGCCCCATTCCAGCTCGACGAACGGCGCCATGTTGCGCCCGGTGCCGTGTTCGGCCTTCAGCGCGCCGCCGAACTCCACCGCCACCAGCTGCGCGACGTCGCGCATGAAGGCTTCGTAGCGGGCCTTCTCGGCCTCGCTGTCGAAGCCCTGGGTGAACACGAAGTGCAGGTTGCCCTCCAGCGCATGGCCGAAGATGATCGCCTCGCGGTAGCCGTGGCGGTCGAACAGTTCGAGCAGGCGGTTGACGCCTTCGGCCAGCTGTTCGACCGGGAAGGTGACGTCCTCGATGATCACCGTGGTGCCGGTGCGGCGCACCGCGCCGACCGCCGGGAAGGTGTCCTTGCGGATCTTCCACAGCTGGTTGTAGACCGCCGGGTCCTCGCTGAAGTCGACCTGCTTCTCCACCGGGAAGCCGGCGATGGAGGCCATGATCTGCGCGATCTGCTCGTGCAGCAGGCTCTGGCTGGCGGCGCGCGACTCGATCAGCAGGGCGCAGGCGCCATCGGACAGGGCGCGGACCCATTCCGGCATGCCCTGCATGTTTTCCACCGAGCGCAGGCTGCGCCGATCCAGCAGCTCCACCGCGGACACCGGCTGCTGGCGCAGCACCGGCACGGCGCGGCAGCAGTTTGCCACGTCGGGGAACACGATCAGCGCGCTGGCCTTGTGCGGGTAGTCCGGCACGGTGTCGTAGGTCACCGCGCTGATGAAGCCCAGGGTGCCCTCGGAGCCGACCATCAGGTGGTTGAGGATGTCCAGCGGCTCGTCGTAGTCGACCAGCGCGTTGAGGGACAAGCCGGTGGTGTTCTTCAGCCGGTACTTGTGGCGGATCCTGTCGGCCAGCGCAGAGTTGGCGCGGGTCTGCCGGCCCAGCTCGGCCAGCTGTTCGAGCAGGGCGGCGTGGCTCTTGCGGAACGCCGCGATGCTGCCCGCATCCTCGCTGTCCACCACGGTGCCGTCGGCCAGCACCAGGCGCAGGCCGGCGAGGGTCTGGTAGCTGTTCTGCGCGGTGCCGCAGCACATGCCGCTGGAGTTGTTGGCGACGATGCCGCCGATCTTCGCCGCGTTGATCGAGGCCGGATCGGGGCCGATCTTGCGCTGCAGCGGCGCCAGCACGGCGTTGGCGCTGGCGCCGATCACCCCCGGCTGCAGGCGGATCTGCGCGCCGCCGGCGCGGATCTCGCGGCCGTTCCAGTTGTCGCCGAGGACGATCAGCACCGAGTCGCTGATCGCCTGGCCGGACAGGCTGGTGCCGGCGGCGCGGAAGGTCACCGCGACGCGCTCGGCGTGGGCCAGGCGCAGCAGTTCGACCACCTCGCGCTCGGACTCGACGCGCAGCACCAGCTGGGGGATCAGCCGGTAGAAGCTGGCGTCGGTGCCGAAGGCCAGGGTGGACAGCGGATCGTCGAAGCGCCGCTCGCGGGGGATCAGGCGCTCGACGGCGTTGAGGAAGGCGGCGGGCAGGCTCATGGGCACTCCGGCGGTCACGGTGGGCGCAGGCGCCAGCGGGCTGGCGCTACAGGGCATGGCTCTGGGCGGGAGGCGCCCCGGCCGGCGGCATCGGGCCGGCCGTGAGGCGGCGCTCCCGCGGTGGGTCCGGGCGTCAGGCGCCCAGTTCGCGGACCAGCGAGTCGCGGCTGATCTCGCCGATCGAGCGGGCCCCGGTCAGGGTCATCGCCACGCGCATTTCCTTGTCGATCAGTTCCAGCAGGTTGCTCACCCCGGCGCCGCCGGCCGCGGCCAGGGCGTAGACGAAGGCGCGGCCGAGCATCACGCTGTCGGCGCCGAGGGCGAGCATGCGCACCACGTCGAGGCCGGTGCGGATGCCGGAATCGGCGAGGATCTTCAGTTCGCCCTTCACCGCGTCGGCGATGGCCGGCAGGGCGCGGGCGCTGGACAGCACGCCGTCGAGCTGGCGGCCGCCGTGGTTGGAGACGACGATGCCGTCGGCGCCGAACTTCACCGCGTCGCGGGCGTCGTCCGGGTCGAGGATACCCTTGATCACCATCGGGCCGTCCCAGAAGTCGCGGATCCACTCCAGGTCCTTCCAGGAGATCGACGGGTCGAAGTTGTTGGCCAGCCAGCCGATGTAGTCCTCGAGGCCGGTGGGGTTGCCGCGGTAGGTGGAGATGTTGCCCAGGTCGTGAGGCTTGCCGAGCAGGCCGACGTCCAGCGCCCAGCGCGGGTGGGTGACCGCCTGCAGGTAGCGGCGCATCGCTGCGTTGGGGCCGCTCATCCCCGAGTGGGCGTCGCGGTAGCGGGCGCCGGGCACCGGCATGTCGACGGTGAACACCAAGGTGGTGACGCCGGCGGCCTTGGCGCGCTCCAGGGCGTTCTTCATGAAGCCGCGGTCCTTGAGCACGTAGAGCTGGAACCACATCGGCCGGTCGATGGCCGGCGCGACTTCCTCGATCGGGCAGACCGACACGGTGGACAGGGTGAAGGGGATGCCCTTGGCGGCGGCGGCCTTGGCCGCCTGCACCTCGCCGCGCCGGGCGTACATGCCGGTCAGGCCGACCGGCGCCAGGGCCACCGGCAGGGCCAGGGTCTCGCCGAACAGCTGGGTTTCCAGGCTCAGCTCGGACATGTTCTTCAGCACCCGCTGGCGCAGGGCGATGTCGGCCAGGTCGGCGACGTTGCGCTTGAGGGTGTGCTCGGCATAGGCGCCGCCGTCGATGTAGTGGAACAGGAAGGGCGGCAGGCGGCGCTGGGCGGCGGCACGGTAGTCGGTGGAGGCGGAAATGATCATGCGACGGCTCCCGGTGGATTCGCAAGGACGCCAGCCCCGGCAGGGGCCGGGGCTGGCGTGGGGGCTTTCGGTCAGCGGGCCAGCAGCGGGTCGCTGACGCCGAGGACGTAGATGGCCAGCAGGGCGATCAGGCCCGTGAACAGCACGTAGTACAAGGTCGGCCAGACGGTCTTGCGCAGGGTGGTGCCCTCGCGGCCGAGCAGGCCGACGGTGGCCGAGGCGGCCACCACGTTGTGGATCGCCACCATGTTGCCGGCGGCGGCGCCGATGGCCTGCACGGCGACGATCAGCGCGGTGGAAATGCCGAGGTTCTCGGCCACGCCGAACTGGAACTGGCTGAGCATCATGTTGCTGACCGTGTTGGAGCCGGCGATGAAGGCACCCAGGGCGCCGATGCTCGGCGCCAGCAGCGGGTAGATGCTGCCGACGCTGTCGGCCACCCACTGCGCCATGGCGATCGGCATGCTCGGCAGCTCGGCGGCGTTGACCCCGGAGTTGATCAGGATGCGCACCATCGGCACGGTGAACAGCAGCACGAAACCGGCGCCGAGCAGGACCTTGCTGGATTCGCCGACCGCGGCGGTGAGTTCACGCAGCTTCATGCCGTGGAGGAAGAAGGTGGCGATGACCACCGCGACCAGGATGCCGCCGGGCAGGTACAGCGGCATGAAGTCGGCCTTGATCCCGGCTTCGCCGAGGATGTCGGGGAACACCAGCACCACCGATTTCAGCGCCGCGCCGACTTCCGGGAACACCCGGCTGATCACCAGCAGGGCGCCGACCAGCACGTAGGGCAGCCAGGCGCGCAGGGTGCTCATCGGCCGCTGGGTGAGTTCGTCGAGCTTCATTTCCACGCTGCCCAGCCACTCGCTCGGCCAGTCCTTGGCGTCGGCGAAGTCCCAGGTGGTCTTGGGCACCAGGAAGCCGAGGCGCGCGGCGCTGGTGACGATGGCCAGGCCGACCAGGCCGCCGAGCAGCGAGGGGAATTCCGGGCCGAGGAACACGCCGGTGGCGGCGTAGGGCAGGGTGAAGGCCAGGCCGGCGAACAGGGCGAACGGCAGCACTTCGAAGCCGGCCTTCCAGCTTTTCTCCTTGCCGAAGAAGCGGGTCAGCATCAGCACCATGATCAGCGGCATCAGGGTGCCGACGATGGCGTGGATGATCGCCACGTTGCTGGTGATCAGCTGCAGGAAGACTTCCCAGCTGGAGCCGTTCTCCGCCAGGCGCGCGCCGATCGAGGCGGTGTCCAGGCCGCTGTTGACGCCGATGATGATCGGCGTGCCGACCGCGCCGAACGACACCGGGGTGCTCTGCACCAGCATGCCGAGGATCACCGCGGCCAGCGCCGGGAAGCCGATGGCCACCAGCAGCGGCGCGGCGATCGCCGCCGGCGTGCCGAAGCCGGAAGCGCCCTCGATGAAGCAGCCGAACAGCCAGGCGATGATCAGCGCCTGGATGCGCCGGTCGGGGCTGATGGTGGCGAAGCCGGCGCGGATCGCGGTGATGCCGCCGGAGTGCTTGAGGGTGTTGAGCAGCAGGATGGCGCCGAAGATGATCCACAGCACGCCGAGGGTGATGATCAGGCCCTGTACGGTGGAGGCGAGGATGCGGTTGAAGCTCATGTCCCAGGCATACAGGCCGATGCCGGCGGTGAGCAGGTAGACCAGCGGCATGGCGCGTTTGGCCGGCCAGCGCAGGCCGACCAGCAGGATCGCGGCGAGCAGGATGGGGGAGAAGGCGAGAAGCGCGAGAATACCGGGTTGCATGGCGGGATACCTCGGTTCAGTGCTGCGCGAGGCGCGGGCGGACGGAGCGGATATGGCGGGCAAGCGGAGCAGGCATGGCTGAACCTCGTGGGCCGGTTGTTGGTCTTGTGGGCCTGAATTGGTAATACCAATTTACAAGTGGCGGGGCTCAGGTTAAAAGTCGTGCTTGCCGGCTGTCAATCCGGGTCCTTACGACTTTAGTCAGTCGGAGGCGGCTTGTAAGGCTTCGCCCGCCGAGGCTAGGCTTGCCGCCCGCGCGTGCGGGCGTGTGTTTTGGTGGTCAAACCAGTGGAGAGAGGCAATGGGATTCGCCCCTGTTCGGCAGCGCCGTCTGTCGGATGACATCGTCGAGCGTCTGGAGGCGCTGATTCTCGAAGGCTCGCTCAAGGCCGGCGAACGCCTGCCGCCGGAGCGCGCCCTGGCCGAGCAGTTTGGCGTGTCGCGGCCGTCGCTGCGCGAAGCGATCCAGAAGCTGGCGGCGCGCGGCCTGCTGGTCAGCCGCCAGGGCGGCGGCACCTTTGTCGCCGAGACCCTGGGCTCGACCTTCAGCGATCCGCTGCTCGAACTGCTGGGCAGCAGCGAGGAGGCGCAGCGCGACTTGCTGGAGTTCCGCCATACCCTGGAGGGCGCCTGCGCCTACTATGCGGCGCAGCGCGCCACGCCGATGGATCACCAGCGCCTGCGCGAGGCCTTCGAGGCGCTGCAGCAGTGCTACGCCCGCCCGCCGGCGCGCGACCGCGCCGAGGAAGGGCTGGCCGATGCGCGCTTCCATCTGGCGATCGCCGAGGCCAGCCACAACGCCGTGCTTCTGCACACCATCAAGGGGTTGTTCGATCTGCTCAAGCGCAACGTGGTGACCAACATCGGCGGCATGTACGCACAGCGCGGCGAAACCCGCGACATGCTGATGCGCCAGCATCGCGAGCTGTTCGAGGCGATCGTCGAGGGGCGCGCGGAGGAGGCGCGGGAGATTTCCAACCGGCACATCCACTACGTGCGCGAGGTGCTGTCCGAAGTGCAGCAGGAAGCCCGGCGCGAGGCGCGTGCGCGTCGCCGTCAGGGGCTTCAGGAGGGGGGGTAGGGCGGCGAAAGCGGCGCCCGCGGGGCGCCGTCGGCCTGTGCCGGGGTGAGACTCGCGCGGGCGCTCGGGTCAGTCGTCCTTGCCCTTGCTGCGCACCGCGCGCTGGATCTCGCGGTTGGAGTCGCGTTCCTTCTCCACGGCGCGCTTGTCGAATTCCTTCTTGCCCTTGGCCAGGGCGATCTCGCACTTGACCAGGTGCTTCTTCCAGTACAGCGCCAGCGCCACGCAGGCAAAACCCTTCTGCTGCACGGCGCCGAACAGCTTGCCCAGCTCGTTCTTGTGCAGCAGCAGCTTGCGGGTGCGTGTCGGGTCGGCGATGACATGGGTGCTGGCGGCGGTCAGCGGGGTGATGTGGCTGCCGAGCAGCCAGGCCTCGCCATCCTTGAGCAGCACGTAGCTGTCGGTGAGCTGGGCCTTGCCGGCGCGCAGACTCTTGATCTCCCAGCCAGCCAGGGCGATGCCCGCTTCGAAGCGCTGCTCGATGTAGTAATCGTGCAGCGCTTTCTTGTTGAGGGCGATGGTCCCGGCGGGGTGTTTCTTCTGTTTAGCCATAGGCTGGGCATTATAAGGACTTGCCCGGCGCTGCGCCATGCATGTCTGCGGCCGCCGGCTTGAGCCGCCGGAGCGAATTTCGGACAATGCGCGCTCACTTTTCTGAGCCTCATCGCGCCATGAGCACCCGCATTCAACGCTCGGCCCTGTTGCCCTATCCGGCCCGTGCGCTCTATGACCTGGTCAACGACGTGGCCAGCTATCCGCAGTTCCTGCCCTGGTGCTCGGCCGCCGAGGTGCTGGAGAGCAATGACCACCTGATGCGCGCGACCCTCAAGGTCGGCCGCGCCGGGATCAGCCAGCAGTTCACCACCCGCAACGCGCTGGTGCCCGGTGAGTCGATCACCATGAAGCTGGAGCAGGGGCCGTTCAGCGCCCTGCACGGGGTCTGGCAGTTCCAGGCGCTGAGCGACAAGGCCTGCAAGATCACCCTCGATCTGTCCTTCGAGTACTCCGGGGCGCTGGTCAAGGCCACCCTCGGGCCGCTGTTCAACCAGGCCGCCACCACCATGGTGGATGCCTTCTGCCAAAGGGCCAAGCAGCTGTATGGATAAGCCTGACACCATCGCCGTCGAGGTGGTCTACGCCCTCGCCGACAAGCAGAAACTGCTGCGCCTGAGCGTGCCGCGTGGCACCAGCATGCGCGAGGCGGCCGAGCGCTCGGGGATTGCCGGGTTCTTTCCGGAGCTGGATCTGGCCACGGCGCCGATGGGTATCTTCGGCAAGGCGGTGGCGCGTCCCGAGGAGCGGCTGCTGGAGGACGGCGAGCGGGTGGAGATCTACCGGCCGCTGATCGCCGATCCCAAGGAGGCGCGTAAGCAGCGCGCCGCCAAGGTGGCCCGGGACAAGGATGGCGAGGCCGGATAGCGCGCTGTATGCCCCACCCACAAAAAAGCCCGACATCTGAGTCGGGCTTTTTTGTGGGTGGGGCGCATTCACTCGCCGTCGATGTCCAGCGGCTCGGGCAGCGGCACCGGCACGGCCTTGACCTCGTCCACTTCGCGCTGGATCTGCTCCAGCAGCGAGCCGGGGGCCGGCGCTGCCTCGTTGCGCGGGCGCTCCGGTGCGCCGCTGGGCGAAGCCGCAGGGCTGGCGGTGTCGATCACGGTGCCGCTGTCGCTGCCGAGGATCGCCTCGTCGCGGCTGGTGCCGGGGAGGAAGTCGCCGGACAGGCCGACCAGCTGGTCGTTGGCGTCGAAGATCAGGCCGATGCGTTCCTGCTGGCGCGGACCGCCGCCGGGCTGGATGCTGTACAGATAATCCCAGCGGTTGGCGTGGAAGGTGTCGGTGATCATCGGGTTGCCCATGATAAACCGCACCTGGCGCCGGGTCATTCCGGGGCGCAACTGGTCTATCATGTCTTGCGTAATCACGTTGCCCTGCTGGATGTCGATCTTGTAGACCCCCGGAAACGAGCAGCCGGCGAGCGTGGCAATTCCCAGGAAGGTGAGGCCGGTCAGCATGAGCTTGGCTTTTTGCATCGGTGGGTCTCTATCTGGCGGGGCAACAAAACCGGGATGATACCCGCATTGAGGGAGGCTGCGAAGCGTCCCCCACGAGAAAGCAGAACATGGTTGAAAACAACGAATTGCGCAAAGTCGGCCTCAAGGTCACCCTGCCCCGAGTGAAGATCCTGCAGATCCTCGACACCGCTGCGCAGCGCCACATGAGCGCCGAGGACGTGTACAAGGCGCTGATGGATGCGGGCGAGGATGTCGGTCTGGCGACCGTCTATCGGGTGCTGACCCAGTTCGAAGCGGCCGGCCTGGTCGAGCGCCACAACTTCGACGGTGGCCATGCGGTGTTCGAGCTGTCCGACGGCGAGCACCACGACCACATGATCAATGTCGATAGCGGCGAAGTGATCGAGTTCATCGATCTGGAAATCGAGCGCCGCCAGAAGGCCATCGCCGCCGAGCACGGTTTCGATCTGGTCGACCACAAAATGGTGTTGTACGTCAGCAAGCGCAAGTGAAGCGCGGCCTGGCGGCCAGTGATGCAAACGGCGACCCGCGGGTCGCCGTTTGCGTTTTCGGGGCGGGTGTGCGGCCTGCCGGTTTCAGGCGGCGGCCTGGCGCGTGGCGCCCTGCACCATGCGCCGGGCATGGGCCAGCGACTCGCGGGTGAGATCGAGGCCGCCGAGCATGCGCGCCACTTCCTCGATGCGCTGATGCGGGGTTAGGCAGGCCACGGCGGTGCGGGTCTCGTCGCTGCCGCGCTGCTTGTGGACGAACAGGTGCTGGTGGCCCTGGGCGGCGACCTGCGGCAGGTGGGTGACGGTGATCACCTGGCCGCGCTCGCCGAGGCGCCGCAGCAGCTGGCCGACCACTTCGGCGGTGGGGCCGCCGATGCCGACGTCGACCTCGTCGAACACCAGGGTCGGCACCCGCGAGGTCTGCGCGGTGATCACCTGGATGGCCAGGCTGATGCGCGACAGCTCGCCGCCGGAGGCGACCTTGGCCAGACCCTTGAGCGGCTGGCCGGGGTTGGCGCTGACCTGGAACTCCACCTGCTCCTGACCCTGCGGTTGCGGCTCCTCGCTGCTGCACGGCTGCAGGGCGATGGCGAAGCGGCCGCCGGGCATGCCCAGGCGCTGCATCTCGGCCTCCACCGCCAGCGCCAGGTTGCCGGCGGCGTCGCGGCGCAGGTGGCTGAGGCGCTCGGCCAGGGCCTGGTAGCGCTGGGCGCAGGCGCCAAGTTCGCTGCCGAGCCGCTCGACGCTGGCGTCGTCGGCGTCCAGGTCCTGCAGCTCGCTGCGCAGCTGGGCCTGCAGGGGCGCCAGTTCGCCGGGCTGGATGCGGTGCTTGCGGGCCAGGCCATAGATGCTGTCCAGGCGCTCCTCGATCTGCTGCAGGCGCTGCGGATCGGCGTCGAAGTGGTCAACGAAGCGGTTGAGACCGGCCACGGCCTCCTCGACCTGGATCTGTGCGCTGGCCAGCAGGTTGACCGCTTCGTCGAGCGCCGCCGGCTGGCCCTGGCCGCCGCCCAGGCGCTGGATGCTGCCGTGCAGGGCGCTGAGCACGTTGCCGCCGTCGCTTTCGCTGCACAGGTCGAGCACCTGGCGGCAGGCGCCGAGCAGGGCGTCGGCATTGCTCAGGGCCTTGTGCTCCTGCTCCAGCGCCTCCAGTTCGTCGCTGCCGAGGGCGAGGTTGTCGAGTTCTTCCAGCTGGTAGCTGAGCAGTTGGCGACGTGCCTGCTGCTCCTCGCCGCTGCGGCTCAGGCGCTGCAGTTCGCTGCGCAGCTGGCGCCAGCGCTGTGCGCTCTGCTGCACCTGGCGGGCCAGCTCGCCGGCGCCGGCGTAGGCGTCGAGCAGGCGGCGGTGGGTGTCGGGCTTGAGTAGCGACTGGTGCTCGTGCTGGCTGTGGATGTCGATCAGCAGCTCGCCGAGCTGCTTGAGGTCGCCCTGCGGGCAGGGCGTGCCGTTGATGTAGCCGCGCGAGCGGCCCTCGGCGGTGATCACCCGGCGCAGGATGCACGGGCCTTCGCCGTCCAGGTCGCGCTCGGCCAGCCACTGGCGCGCCTCGTCGATGCCGGCGAGGTCGAAGGTGGCGAGGATGTCGGCCTTGTCGGCGCCGGGGCGCACCACACCGCTGTCGGCGCGATCACCGAGGGCCAGGCCCAAGGCATCGAGCATGATCGACTTGCCGGCGCCGGTTTCGCCGGTGATGACGCTCATGCCGCCCCGCAGCTCGAGGTCGAGTTGTTCGACGATGGCGTAGTTGCGGATCGACAGGTGGACCAGCATGGCGGCGCTCCCGGAGGCGGTGTCATTTCTGGTTATTTATACAGTACATTTTTCCCGTTCGCCAAGTCCCCCTTGAAGCCGGCGCGCGCGCCCCCATATAGGCGGCTGAATCCAGGGCCCTTGCGCCCGACCGCCGCTTTCCGAGGAGACCCCCATGGCTGACGAACACATTCTCGATCCGCAGACCGCCGAGGCCGCCGTGCAGGACGAGGCGCCTGCCGCTGCTGGCGACGACCTGGCGCAGCGCGTGGCCGCACTGGAGGAGCAGCTGGCCGAGGCGCGCGACCAGTCGCTGCGGGCGGTGGCCGAGCTGCAGAACGTGCGCCGCCGCGCCGAGCAGGATGTCGAGAAGGCGCACAAGTTCGCCCTGGAGAAGTTCGCCGCCGACCTGCTGCTGGTGGTCGACAGCCTGGAGCGCGGCCTCGAGCTGTCCGATCCGGCCGACGAGGCGATCCGTCCGATGCGCGAAGGCATGCAGCTGACCCTCAAGGCGCTGCTCGACACCCTCAAGCGCTACCAGGTCGAGCAGCTCGATCCCCATGGCGAGCCGTTCAACCCCGAGCACCACCAGGCGATGGCCATGGAGGCCAATGCCGGCGTCGAGCCGAACAGCGTGCTCAAGGTGTTCCAGAAGGGCTACCTGCTCAACGGTCGCCTGCTGCGCCCGGCGATGGTGGTGGTCAGCAAGGCCGAGTGAGCAAATCGCCGGGAATGCCCTTGAAAGTCGTCGGGGCATCCCCATCTGTAGTGCCAAGCCAAATGAGTCATCCGGACGGCCCCGCGGGGGCCGGCGGAATCCAAGTTTCGGGAGAGTGAATATGGGCAAAATCATCGGTATCGACCTGGGCACCACCAACTCCTGCGTGTCCGTGCTGGAAAACGGCGTGGCCAAGGTCATCGAGAACGCCGAAGGCGGTCGCACCACCCCGTCGATCATCGCCTACACCAACGACGGCGAGATTCTCGTCGGCCAGAGCGCCAAGCGCCAGGCGGTGACCAACCCGCACAACACCCTGTACGCGGTGAAGCGCCTGATCGGTCGTCGTTTCGACGAGGACGTGGTGCAGAAGGACATCCAGCTGGTGCCCTACACCATCGCCAAGGCCGACAACGGCGACGCCTGGGTGGAAGTGAAGGGCCAGAAGATGGCGCCGCCGCAGATCAGCGCCGAAGTGCTGAAGAAGATGAAGAAGACCGCCGAGGACTACCTGGGCGAGCCGGTCACCGAGGCGGTGATCACCGTGCCGGCCTACTTCAACGACAGCCAGCGCCAGGCCACCAAGGACGCCGGCCGCATCGCCGGTCTGGACGTCAAGCGCATCATCAACGAGCCGACCGCCGCGGCGCTGGCCTACGGCATGGACAAGGCCAAGGGCGACCATACCGTGATCGTCTATGACCTGGGCGGTGGCACCTTCGACGTCTCGGTGATCGAGATCGCCGAGGTCGACGGCGAGCACCAGTTCGAGGTGCTGGCCACCAACGGCGACACCTTCCTGGGTGGCGAGGACTTCGACATCCGTCTGATCGACTACCTCGTCGAGGAGTTCAAGAAGGAAAGCGGCATCGACATCAAGGGCGATCCGCTGGCCATGCAGCGCCTCAAGGAAGCCGCCGAGAAGGCCAAGATCGAGCTGTCCTCCAGCCAGCAGACCGACGTCAACCTGCCGTACATCACGGCCGATCAGACCGGTCCCAAGCACCTCAACGTGAAGATTTCCCGTGCCAAGCTGGAAGCGCTGGTCGAGGACCTGGTTGCCCGCACCATCGAGCCGTGCCGCGTGGCCCTGAAGGATGCCGGTATCGACGCCAGCAAGATCGACGACGTGATCCTGGTCGGCGGCCAGACCCGCATGCCGCTGGTGCAGCAGAAGGTCGCCGAGTTCTTCGGCAAGGAAGCGCGCAAGGACGTCAACCCCGACGAGGCCGTGGCCATGGGCGCCGCCATCCAGGGCGCGGTACTGGCCGGCGACGTCAAGGACGTGCTGCTGCTCGACGTTTCCCCGCTGACCCTGGGCATCGAGACCCTCGGCGGGGTGATGACCGCGCTGATCGAGAAGAACACCACCATCCCGACCAAGAAGTCGCAGGTGTTCTCCACCGCCGACGACAACCAGAACGCGGTGACCATCCACGTGCTGCAGGGCGAGCGCAAGCAGGCCGGGCAGAACAAGTCGCTGGGCCGCTTCGACCTGGCCGACATCCCGCCGGCGCCGCGCGGCGTGCCGCAGATCGAGGTCACCTTCGACATCGACGCCAACGGCATCCTGCACGTGTCCGCCAAGGACAAGGCCACCGGCAAGCAGCAGTCCATCGTGATCAAGGCCAACTCCGGCCTGTCCGAGGAAGAGATCCAGCAGATGGTCCGCGACGCCGAGGCCAACGCCGAGGAAGACCGCAAGTTCGAGGAGCTGGTCGCCGCGCGCAACCAGGGCGACCAGCTGGTCCACGCCACCCGCAAGATGCTCGTCGAGGCCGGCGACAAGGCCAGCGCCGAGGAGAAGGCGGCCATCGAAGCGGCGCTGGGCGAGCTGGAAGCTGCGGTGAAGGGCGACGACAAGGCGGCCATCGAGGCCAAGGTCGAGGCGCTGTCCGCCGCCTCCGCGCCGGTGGCGCAGAAGATGTACGCCGAGCAGGCCCAGGACGCCACCCAGCAGGGCGGCGCCCAACAGGACAAGCCGGCCGGTGACGACGTGGTCGATGCCGAGTTCGAGGAAGTCAAGGACGGCAAGGACAACAAGTAAGCGTCACGCTTGCTTCCGCCCCCGGCCCGCGCGACTGCGGCGGGCCTGAACCGCCGCGCGGGAGCTTGCTCCCGCGTCGGCGTGTCTGGGGAAGACGAAACCGGAGTGCATGAGATCCATGGCAAAACGTGACTATTACGAGGTGCTCGGTGTCGAGCGCGGCGCCAGCGAGGCGGAGCTGAAGAAGGCCTACCGTCGTCTGGCGATGAAGTACCACCCCGACCGCAATCCCGACGACAAGGAAGCCGAGGAGAAATTCAAGGAGGCCAACGAGGCCTACGAGGTGCTCTCCGACGCGTCCAAGCGCTCGGCCTACGACCAGTACGGGCATGCCGGGGTCGATCCGAGCATGGGCGGCGGCGCCGGCTTCGGTGCCGGCAGCGCCAATTTCTCGGACATCTTCGGCGATGTGTTCAGCGACTTCTTCGGTGGCGGTCGCGGCGGCTCGCGCGGCGGTCCGCAGCGCGGCAGCGACCTGCGCTACACCCTGGAGCTGGACCTGGAAGAGGCGGTGCGCGGCACCACGGTGACCATCCGCGTGCCGACCCTGGTCGGCTGCAAGACCTGCGACGGCAGCGGCGCCAAGAAGGGCAGCGCGCCGGTCACCTGCACCACCTGCGGCGGCATCGGCCAGGTGCGCATGCAGCAGGGCTTCTTCTCGGTGCAGCAGACCTGCCCGCGCTGCCACGGCAGCGGCAAGATGATCTCCGATCCCTGCGGCAGCTGCCATGGCCAGGGGCGCGTCGAGGAGCACAAGACCCTGTCGGTCAAGGTGCCGGCCGGCGTCGACAGCGGCGACCGCATCCGCCTGTCCGGCGAAGGCGAGGCGGGCACCCTGGGCGGGCCGTCGGGCGATCTGTACGTGGTGGTCAACGTGCGCGAGCACGCGATCTTCCAGCGCGACGGCAAGCACCTGTACTGCGAGGTGCCGATCAGCTTCGCCGACGCGGCGCTGGGCGGCGAACTGGAGGTGCCGACCCTCGACGGGCGGGTCAAATTGAAGATTCCCGAGGCGACGCAAACCGGTAAACTGTTCCGCCTGCGCGGCAAGGGTGTCACCCCGGTACGCGGCGGCGGCGCCGGCGACCTGATGTGCCGGGTGGTGGTGGAAACCCCGGTCAACCTCGACAAGCGTCAGCGCGAACTGCTCGAAGAGTTCCGCAACAGCCTGCAGAGCGACAGTTCGCACTCGCCCAAGGCGAAGGGCTGGTTCGACGGGGTGAAGCGTTTCTTCGACGATCTATAGTCAATCGGCGGCAGTCGGCGGCGATCTCCCGGTGAGAGCGTCGAGCTGCCGCCACCAGCGTGCAGCTTGGAGCTGATGTGATGCGACGTATTGCAGTGATGGGCGCCGCCGGGCGCATGGGCAAGACCCTGATCGAGGCGGTGCAGCAGGCGCCCGGCGCCGGCCTGACCGCGGCGGTGGATCGCCCGGACAGCAGCCTGGTCGGCGCCGATGCCGGCGAACTGGCCGGTCTGGGTCGCATCGGTGTCATCCTGTCCGACGATCTGAACCGGGTGCTCGACGACTTCGACGTACTGATCGACTTCACCCACCCGAGCGTGACCCTGGCCAATCTGGACATCTGCCGCAAGGCCGGCAAGGCCATGGTGATCGGTACCACCGGCTTCACCCCGGAGGAAAAGCAGCGCCTGCTCGACGCGGCGCGCGAGATTCCCATTGTGTTCGCCGCCAACTTCAGTGTCGGCGTCAACCTGTGCCTGAAGCTGCTGGATACCGCGGCGCGGGTGCTGGGCGACGAGGTGGACATCGAGATCATTGAGGCCCATCACCGTCACAAGGTCGACGCGCCGTCCGGCACCGCGCTGCGCATGGGCGAGGTGGTGGCCGAGGCGCTGGGGCGCGACCTGCGCCAGGTCGCGGTGTACGGCCGCGAAGGCCAGACCGGCGCTCGTGCCCGCGAGACCATCGGCTTCGCCACGGTGCGCGCCGGCGACGTGGTCGGCGATCACACCGTGCTGTTCGCCGCCGACGGCGAGCGGGTGGAGATCACCCACAAGGCGTCCAGCCGGATGACCTTCGCCAAGGGGGCGGTGCGCTCGGCGCTGTGGCTGGAGGGGCGCGAGCCGCGTCTGTACGACATGCAGGACGTGCTGGAACTGTCCTGATATGCCGCGCGGAGCGCCGGCGGGGTCTGCAGCCAAGATAGGCTGTTGCGCCGTCGGCCCTTTCCGCTGGATGATTTTTGCTCTAAAATGCAGCTTTAGTGTGTCCACTAAAAGCATGCAAATAATCCGATAAGAAAGCGGGGTGATGTGTCCACACACGTCATTCCGCTTTTTTGCAACCTGCGTTTGCATGAAACGGCTCTATTTACGGGAGGTCTTCTTGACTAAGCCAGCCATACTCGCGCTTGCCGATGGCAGCATTTTCCGCGGTGAAGCCATCGGCGCCGACGGCCAGACCGTCGGCGAGGTGGTCTTCAACACCGCCATGACCGGCTATCAGGAAATTCTCACCGATCCTTCCTACTGCCAGCAGATCGTCACCCTGACCTATCCGCACATCGGCAACACCGGCACCACTCCCGAAGATGCCGAGTCCAACCGTGTCTGGGCCGCTGGCCTGGTGATTCGCGACCTGCCGCTGCTGTCGAGCTGCTGGCGCGACAAGCAGCCGCTGGACGAGTACCTGAAGGCCAACAACGTGGTGGCCATCGCCGGTATCGACACCCGCCGCCTGACCCGCATCCTGCGCGAGAAGGGTTCGCAGAACGGCTGCATCCTCGCCGGCGACGACATCAGCGAGGAAAAGGCCCTGGAGCTGGCGCGCAGCTTCCCCGGCCTCAAGGGCATGGACCTGGCCAAGGTGGTCAGCTGCAGCGAGCCCTACGAGTGGCGCTCCAGCGTGTGGAACCTGGAATCCGACAGCCACCCGGAAATCCCCGCCAGCGATCTGCCTTACCACGTGGTCGCCTACGACTTCGGCGTCAAGCTGAACATCCTGCGCATGCTGGTGGCGCGCGGCTGCCGCGTCACCGTGGTGCCGGCGCAGACGCCGGCCAGAGCGGTGCTGGCGATGAATCCGGACGGCGTGTTCCTGTCCAACGGCCCCGGCGACCCCGAGCCGTGCGACTACGCGATCCAGGCGATCAAGGACGTGCTGGAAACCGACATCCCGGTGTTCGGCATCTGCCTCGGTCACCAGCTGCTGGCCCTGGCCTCCGGCGCCAAGACCATGAAGATGGGCCATGGCCACCACGGCGCCAACCACCCGGTGCAGGATCTGGACAGCGGCGTGGTGATGATCACCAGCCAGAACCACGGCTTCTGCGCCGACGAGGCCAGCCTGCCGGCCAACCTGCGCGCCACCCACAAATCGCTGTTCGACGGCACCCTGCAAGGCATCGAGCGCACCGACAAGGTCGCCTTCAGCTTCCAGGGCCACCCCGAAGCCAGCCCGGGCCCGCACGACGTGGCCCCGCTGTTCGATCGCTTCATCGAAGCGATGGCCGCGCGCGGCTAAGCCTGCCGACAGATCAACGGATTCGTGTGAGAGACCATGCCAAAACGTACAGACATTAAAAGCATCCTGATCCTCGGCGCCGGCCCCATCGTCATCGGCCAGGCGTGCGAGTTCGACTATTCCGGCGCCCAGGCCTGCAAGGCCCTGCGCGAGGAAGGCTTCCGGGTCATCCTGGTGAACTCCAACCCGGCCACCATCATGACCGACCCGGCCATGGCCGACGCCACCTACATCGAGCCGATCAAGTGGCAGACCGTGGCCAAGATCATCGAGAAGGAGCGTCCCGACGCCCTGCTGCCGACCATGGGCGGCCAGACCGCGCTGAACTGCGCCCTGGACCTGGAAAAGCACGGCGTGCTGGCCAAGTTCGGCGTCGAGATGATCGGCGCCAACGCCGACACCATCGACAAGGCCGAGGACCGCTCGCGCTTCGACAAGGCGATGCGCGACATCGGCCTGGCCTGCCCGCGCTCCGGCATCGCCCACAACATGGACGAAGCCTACGGCGTGCTCGACAAGGTCGGCTTCCCGTGCATCATCCGTCCGTCGTTCACCATGGGCGGCACCGGCGGCGGCATCGCCTACAACCGTGAAGAGTTCGAGGAAATCTGCACCCGCGGTCTCGACCTGTCGCCGACCAGCGAGCTGCTGATCGACGAGTCGCTGATCGGCTGGAAGGAATACGAGATGGAGGTGGTCCGCGACAAGAAGGACAACTGCATCATCGTCTGCTCCATCGAGAACTTCGACCCGATGGGCGTGCACACCGGCGACTCGATCACCGTGGCGCCGGCGCAGACCCTGACCGATAAGGAATACCAGATCATGCGCAACGCCTCCCTGGCGGTGCTGCGCGAGATCGGCGTGGAAACCGGCGGCTCCAACGTGCAGTTCGGCATCTGCCCGAACACCGGGCGCATGGTGGTGATCGAGATGAACCCGCGCGTATCGCGTTCCTCGGCGCTGGCCTCCAAGGCCACCGGCTTCCCGATCGCCAAGATCGCGGCCAAGCTGGCGGTCGGCTACACCCTCGACGAGCTGCAGAATGACATCACCGGCGGCCGCACCCCAGCGTCCTTCGAGCCGGCGATCGACTACGTGGTCACCAAGATCCCGCGTTTCGCCTTCGAGAAATTCCCCAAGGCCGACGCCCGCCTGACCACCCAGATGAAATCGGTCGGTGAAGTGATGGCCATCGGCCGCACCTTCCAGGAGTCGGTGCAGAAGGCCCTGCGCGGCCTGGAAGTCGGCGCCGTCGGCTTCGATCCCAAGCTCGACCTGGCCGATCCGGACGCCGAAAGCATTCTCAAGCGCGAGCTGACCGTGCCGGGCGCCGAGCGCATCTGGTATGTCGCCGACGCCTTCCGCGCCGGCAAGAGCATCGCCGAAGTCTTCGAGCTGACCCGCATCGACGAGTGGTTCCTGGTGCAGATCGAGGACCTGGTCAAGGAGGAGGAGCGGGTCAAGACCCTCGGCTTGGCCGACCTCGACGCCGCGCTGCTGCGCAAGCTCAAGCGCAAGGGCTTCTCCGATGCGCGCCTGGCCAAGCTGCTCGGTATCACCGAGAAGAACCTGCGCAGCCATCGCCACAAGCTCAAGGTGCTGCCGGTCTACAAGCGTGTCGACACCTGCGCCGCCGAGTTCGCCACCGACACCGCCTACCTGTACTCGACCTACGAGGAAGAGTGCGAGGCTGCGCCGTCCGGCCGCGACAAGATCATGATCCTCGGCGGCGGTCCCAACCGCATCGGTCAGGGCATCGAGTTCGACTACTGCTGTGTCCATGCCGCCCTCGCCATGCGCGAAGACGGCTACGAGACCATCATGGTCAACTGCAATCCGGAAACCGTCTCCACCGACTACGACACCTCCGATCGCCTGTACTTCGAGCCGGTGACCCTGGAGGACGTGCTGGAGATCGTTCGCGTCGAGCAGCCCAAGGGCGTCATCGTGCAGTTCGGCGGCCAGACCCCGCTGAAGATCTGCCGCGCCCTGGAAGAGGCCGGCGTGCCGATCATCGGCACCACCCCTGATGCCATCGACCGCGCCGAAGACCGCGAGCGCTTCCAGCAGATGGTCCAGCGCCTCAACCTGCGCCAGCCGGCCAACGCCACCGCGCGCAGCGAGGAGGAGGCCCTGGCCCACTCCAAGGTCATCGGCTACCCGCTGGTGGTGCGCCCGTCCTACGTGCTCGGCGGCCGCGCCATGGAGATCGTCTATCAGGAAGAAGAGCTCAAGCGCTACATGCGCGAAGCGGTGAAGGTCTCCAACGACAGCCCGGTGCTGCTCGACCACTTCCTCAACTGCGCCATCGAGGTCGATATCGACGCGGTGTGCGACGGCGAGACCGTGGTGATCGGCGCGATCATGCAGCACATCGAACAGGCCGGCGTGCACTCCGGCGACTCCGCCTGCTCGCTGCCGCCCTACTCGCTGCCGATGCACATCCAGAACGAGATCCGCGAGCAGGTCAAGAAGATGGCCCTGGAGCTCGGCGTGGTCGGTCTGATGAACGTGCAGATGGCCGTGCAGGGCGAGGACATCTACGTCATCGAGGTCAACCCGCGCGCCTCGCGCACCGTGCCGTTCGTTTCCAAGTGCATCGGCGAGTCGCTGGCCAAGGTCGCGGCCCGAGTGATGGCCGGCAAGACCCTCAAGGACGTCGGTTTCACCCAGGAAATCATCCCGCCGTTCTTCAGCGTCAAGGAAGCGGTGTTCCCGTTCAACAAGTTCCCCGGCGTCGACCCGATCCTCGGCCCGGAGATGAAGTCCACCGGCGAGGTAATGGGGGTCGGCGACAGCTTCGCCGAGGCCTTCGCCAAGGCCCAGCTCGGTGCCAGCGAAGTGCTGCCGACCGGCGGCACCGCCTTCATCAGCGTGCGCGAGGACGACAAGCGTTTCGTCGCCCAGGTGGCGCGCGATCTGGTCGAACTCGGTTTCGAGGTGGTCGCCACCGCCGGCACCGCGAAGATCATCGAGGCGGCCGGGCTGCCGGTGCGCCGGGTCAACAAGGTGACCGAGGGTCGTCCGCACGTGGTCGACATGATCAAGAACGACGAAGTCAGCCTGATCATCAACACCACCGAAGGCCGTCAGTCGATCGCCGACTCCTTCTCCATCCGTCGCAATGCCCTGCAGCACAAGATCTGCATCACCACCACCATCGCCGGTGGTCAGGCGATCTGTGAAGCGCTGAAGTTCGGTCCCGAGAAGACCGTGCGCCGCCTGCAGGACCTCCATGCAGGAATCCAGGCATGAGCAAATACCCGATGACCGTCCAGGGCGCCCGCGCCCTGGAGGACGAACTGAAACACCTGAAGACCGTGCTGCGTCCGCAGATCACCCAGGCCATCGCCGAAGCGCGCGAGCTGGGCGACCTGAAGGAAAACGCCGAATACCATGCCGCCCGCGAACAGCAGGGCATGGTCGAGGCGCGCATCCGCGATATCGAAGGTCGTCTGCAGAACGCCCAGATCATCGATGTCAGCGCCATTCCGCACACCGGCAAGGTGATCTTCGGCACCACCGTCGACATCGCCAACTGCGACACCGACGAGGGGGTGACCTACCAGATCGTCGGTGACGACGAGGCCGACATCAAGGCCGGCAAGATCTCGGTCAGCTCGCCGATCGCCCGCGCCCTGGTGGGCAAGGAAGAGGGCGATGTGGTGACGGTGCAAACCCCGGGCGGCGTAGTCGAGTACGAGATTGTCGAAGTTCGTCACGTCTGAACCGGCCGGCAGCCGCGGCACGCCGCGCGCTGGCGCCATCACCTGGCGCCTGGCGCAGACCTTCTGGGTCGGCGGCCTGTGGCTGCTGTATTTCGTCCTGCTGCCGGCGCTGGAGCATTACGGTCTGGCGCCGCTGCTGCTGGCGGATATTTCCGCCAGCCTGATTCCCCTGCTGCTGGCCTTCGCCGGCTTCTGCGTGCTGTTGCAGAAGCTGGTGCTGGCCCAGGCGCGCGGACTGCGCAGCGTCTGGGCTGACCTGCGCGGCCAGTTGCTGCTGGCAGTGCTGTTGCTGGTGGCGGGGTATTTCGTTGGCCCCGGACTGGGCCTGGAGGACGGCGCGTGGCAGCTGTTCTGCTACCTGGCCGTGGCGTCGTGCGGGCTGGTGCTGGTGCTGCAGCCGGTGCCCGGCGAAGCGTCGTGAGCGGGGCGGGCGATGCCGTTGCGGTATCGCCCGTTTTGCGTGGTTTACAGCGAGTGGCGGACGATGTTGGACAGCTGGCGGTTCTGCTTGGCCGCCTTGCGGTAGACCAGCGCCATCTTGCCGATCACCTGGACCAGTTCGCTGCGCGACTGCTTGCACAGTTCGTCGATCAGCGCGCGACGGTCGTCGCGCTCGGTCAGGGCGAATTTGATCTTGATCAGCTCGTGATCGTTGAGCGCGCGATCCAGTTCGGCCAGCACACCCTCGGTCAAACCGTTTTCCGCCACGATCAATACCGGATTCAGATGGTGGCCGATAGATTTGTAGTGTTTCTTCTGCTCGTTGGTGAGCGGCATAATCCGACCCCTGCGTCCGATCCAGTTAAAAAGCGGCGGCTAGTGTACCCGAGAGTCCGCCAGCCGCACAGATGAGGTACCCCGTGGCCCGTACCACTCGATCCAAAAGCAGCCATCGCTGGCTGCGCGAGCACTTCGACGACCCCTATGTGAAGATGGCGCAGAAGGACGGCTACCGTTCGCGCGCCAGTTACAAGCTGCTGGAAATCCAGGAGAAGGACCGCATCCTGCGTCCCGGCATGACCGTGGTCGACCTCGGCGCCGCGCCGGGTGGCTGGTCGCAGGTCACCAGCCGGGTGATCGGCGACAAGGGCCGGCTGATCGCCTCGGACATCCTGCCGATGGACAGCATTCCCGACGTCACCTTCGTGCAGGGCGACTTCACCGACGATACGGTGTTCGAGCAGATCCTCGCCGCCATCGGCGAGCACCCGGTCGACCTTGTGATTTCCGACATGGCCCCCAATATGAGCGGGGTGCGCGAAGCCGACCAGCCGCGCGCCATGTTCCTCTGCGAGCTGGCGCTGGACCTGGCCGGTCGGGTGTTGCGCCCCGGCGGCGACTTCCTGATCAAGATATTCCAGGGCGAGGGCTTCGATGCCTACCTCAAGCAGGTACGCGAGCAGTTCGACAAGGTGCAGATGCGCAAGCCGAGTTCCTCGCGCGACCGTTCGCGCGAGCAGTATCTGCTCGCCCGGGGTTTCCGCGGCGCCTAGACTGCAGTGACAGACCCGCCGTGGCGGGTCAAACGGCGTTACAACCCGCTCTGCCGGCAGGCGGGTGGCTGTAGTAAGTTAGGTCGGTAGAGAACCGGCCGTCATGTGAAGCGGTTTCCAGGCGGGGCCGGTCAGCGAGGGTAGTCAATTGAACGACATGGCAAAGAACCTGATCCTGTGGTTGATCATCGCCGCAGTCCTGGTGACGGTGATGAACAACTTCTCGGCGCGACCCGAGACCAGCAACCTGACCTACTCGGAGTTCATCCAGCAGGTCAAGGAAGGCAAGGTCGAGCGGGTCACCGTCGATGGTTACGTGATCAGCGGTCGGCGCGCCGACGGCAGCACCTTCGATACCGTGCGTCCGGCGATCCAGGACAACGGCCTGATCGGCGATCTGATCGACAACAACGTCGCCATCGTCGGCAAGATGCCCGAGCAGCAGAGCATCTGGAGCCAGCTGCTGGTGGCAAGCTTCCCGATCCTGGTGATCATCGCGGTGTTCATGTTCTTCATGCGCCAGATGCAGGGCGGCGGCGGCGGGCGCGGCGGGCCGATGAGCTTCGGCAAGAGCAAGGCGCGCCTGCTCTCCGAGGATCAGGTGAAGACCACCCTGGCCGACGTCGCCGGTTGCGACGAGGCCAAGGAAGAGGTCGGCGAACTGGTCGAATTCCTCCGCGATCCGGGCAAGTTCCAGCGCCTTGGTGGGCGCATCCCGCGCGGCGTGCTGATGGTGGGGCCGCCCGGCACTGGTAAGACTCTGCTGGCCAAGGCCATCGCCGGCGAGGCCAAGGTGCCGTTCTTCACCATCTCCGGTTCCGATTTCGTCGAGATGTTCGTCGGCGTCGGCGCCTCGCGCGTGCGCGACATGTTCGAGCAGGCCAAGAAGCATGCGCCCTGCATCATCTTCATCGACGAGATCGACGCGGTCGGCCGCCATCGCGGCGCCGGCCTCGGCGGCGGTCACGACGAGCGCGAGCAGACTCTCAACCAGCTGCTGGTGGAGATGGACGGCTTCGAGATGAACGATGGCATCATCGTCATCGCCGCCACTAACCGCCCGGACGTGCTCGACCCGGCGCTGCTGCGCCCGGGCCGCTTCGACCGCCAGGTGGTGGTCGGCCTGCCGGACGTGCGCGGTCGCGAACAGATCCTCAAGGTGCACATGCGCAAGGTGCCGTTGGGCGACGACGTCGAGCCTTCGGTGATCGCCCGCGGCACACCCGGCTTCTCCGGCGCCGACCTGGCCAACCTGGTCAACGAGGCGTCGCTGTTCGCCGCGCGTAACGGCAAGCGCTTGGTGGAGATGAAGGAGTTCGAGCTGGCCAAGGACAAGATCATGATGGGTGCCGAGCGCCGCTCGATGGTCATGACCGAGGACGAGAAGCTGATGACCGCCTACCACGAGTCCGGTCACGCCATCCTCGGCTGCCTGTTCCCTTCCGACCCGGTACACAAGGTCACCATCATCCCCCGTGGCCGCGCGCTGGGTGTGACCATCTCGCTGCCCGAGCGCGACCACCATGGCTATAGCCGTATCTGGCTGCACAACAAGCTGAAGATGATCTTCGGCGGGCGCATCGCCGAGGAGATCATCTTCGGCCACGACAAGGTCACCAACGGCGCCACCGGCGACATCGGCCAGGCCAGCCGCATCGCGCGGACCATGGTCACCCAGTGGGGTATGTCCGACAAGCTGGGCTTCCTGTCCTATGCCGAGGAGGAGGGCGAGGTGTTCCTCGGTCGCTCGTCCGGGCGCGGCAGCAGCGTGTCCGAGGAGACCGCACGGCTGATCGACGACGAAGTACGGGCGGTGATCGATGGCAACTACGCGCAGGCCGAGCAGGCCCTGCGCGACAACCTGGACAAGTTGCATGCCATGGCCCAGGCGCTGATGAAGTTCGAGACCATCGACGCCGAGCAGGTTGCCGACATCATGGAGGGTCGCGAGCCGCGCGAGCCCAAGGGCTGGAACGACTCCGGCAACGGTGCTTCGGGTTCGGGCGCCGCCCCGCGCGAAGAGCGTGACGGGCGCGACGAGAAGCCGATCGGCGGCCCGGCCGGGGAGCACTGAGTTCCCGATGAGCCTTCCGTACCTTTTCGACCGGCTGCCCTGCGGCAGTCGGTCGCTCGATCTGTCCCGTCCGCAGGTGATGGGCATCCTCAACGTTACTCCCGACTCCTTCTCCGACGGTGGGCGCTTCAATCAACGTGATGCCGCGCTGCGCCATGCCGAAGCCATGGTGCGTGCCGGCGCCACGCTGATCGACATCGGCGGCGAGTCGACCCGCCCCGGTGCGCCACCGGTCTCCGAGGTCGAGGAGCTGGAGCGGGTCTGTCCGGCCGTCGAGGCGATTGCCCGCGAGCTGGACGTGGTGATTTCCGTGGACACCTCGACAGCGGCGGTGATGCGCGAATCGGCGCGTCTCGGCGCCGGGCTGATCAACGACGTGCGTTCGCTGCAGCGTCCCGGCGCCCTGCAGGCGGCCGCCGCGAGCGGTCTGCCGGTCTGCCTGATGCACATGCGCGGCGAGCCGGGCAGCATGCAGGACGACCCGCAGTACCCGGACATCCATGCCGAGGTGCGCGACTTCCTGGTCGAGCGTATGGCCGCCTGCGAGCACGCGGGCATTGCTCGCGAGCGTATCCTGCTCGATCCGGGCTTCGGTTTCGCAAAGACCCTCGAACACAACCTGCGTCTGTTCCGGCACCTGGAGCGCCTGCACGTGCTGGGGCGTCCGCTGCTGGTCGGCGTGTCGCGCAAGAGCATGATCGGCAAGGTGCTGGACAAGCCGGTGGACGGGCGTCTGTCCGGCAGCCTGGCCTTGGCGGCGCTGGCGATTGCCAAGGGCGCACAGATTATCCGTGTACACGACGTCGCCGAGACGGTCGATGTGGTGCGCATGATTGCCGCCGTGGAATGGGCGGAGTGACATACAGGACTTCATCATGAGCAGAAAGTATTTCGGTACCGACGGCATCCGTGGCCGGGTCGGCGAATTTCCCATCACGCCCGAGTTCGTGCTGCGTCTGGGCTGGGCGGCGGGCATGGCGTTCCGGCGCCGCGGCCACTGCCGGGTGCTGATCGGCAAGGACACACGGATCTCCGGCTATATGTTCGAGTCCGCCCTGCAGGCCGGACTGATCGCCGCCGGCGCCGACGTGATGCTGCTCGGACCGATGCCCACTCCGGCGGTAGCCTACCTGACCCGTACCTTCCATGCCGACGCAGGCATCGTCATCAGCGCCTCGCACAACCCGCACGACGACAACGGCATCAAGTTCTTCTCCGGCAAAGGCACCAAGTTGCCGGACGAGGTGGAGCTGATGATCGAGGAGCTGCTCGATGCGCCGATGGGGGTGGTCGAGTCGGCGCAGCTCGGCAAGGCTTCGCGGGTCAACGACGCGGCCGGGCGCTACATCGAGTTCTGCAAGAGCAGCGTGCCGACCAGCACCGATTTTTCCGGGCTCAAGCTGGTGCTCGACTGCGCCCACGGCGCCACCTACAAGGTCGCGCCCAGCGTGTTCCGCGAACTGGGCGCCGAGGTGACGGTGATCGCCGCGCAGCCCGACGGGCTGAACATCAATGCCGGTGTGGGCTCGACCCACATGGGGGCACTGCAGAAGGCGGTAGTCGAGCAGGGGGCCGATATGGGTATCGCCTTCGACGGCGACGGCGACCGGGTGATGATGGTCGACCATACCGGCGCGGTGGTGGATGGCGACGAACTGCTTTACATCATCGCCACCGACCTGCAGGAGCGCGAACGCCTGCCTGCCGGTTCCGGTGTGGTCGGTACCCTGATGAGCAATCTGGGGTTGGAGCTGGCGCTGGCACGGCGCGAGATTCCCTTCGTGCGCGCCAAGGTGGGCGACCGCTATGTGATGGCCGAGATGCTCGAACGCGGCTGGGTGCTCGGCGGCGAGAATTCCGGGCATATCCTCTGTCGCCAGCATGCGACCACCGGTGATGCGATCATCGCCGCGTTGCAGGTGGTGCTGGCCCTGCGTCGTCGCGGCTTGAGCCTGGCCGAGGAGCGGCTGGCCTGGCACAAATGCCCGCAGGTGCTGATCAACGTGCGTCTGGGCAACGGTGCGGACCCGCTAGAGAGTACCGAGGTGCAGGAAGCCTGTGCGCGGGTCACCGCCGAGCTGGCGGGGCGTGGTCGTGTGCTGCTGCGCAAGTCGGGTACCGAACCGCTGGTGCGAGTCATGGTCGAGGGCGAGGAGGAGGCGCTGGTGCGGCGGCATGCCGAGGCGCTGGCGGCGCTGGTGGCGGAGCTGTGCGCTTGATTGCGCTTGCCAGTTTTTCGGGGCTTGAGTAACATCTGCGCCCACTTTGGACGACGAGGTTTTGCATGCGCCGCCCCCTGGTCGCAGGTAACTGGAAGATGCATGGCACACGTGCCAGCGTTTCCGAGCTGATCGACGGTCTGCGCCTGCAGGACTTGCCGGAAGATGTCGAAGTGGCAGTCATGCCGACCTTCGTGCATCTGACGTCGGTCATCGACGCTGTTGCCGACGGCGCCATCGTCGTCGGTGCGCAGGATTGTGCCTTCGAGCCGATGCCTTGCGCGTTGACCGGCGAAGTGGCTGCCAGTCAATTGATCGATGCCGGCTGTCGCTATGTGCTGGTCGGTCACTCCGAGCGACGTCAGTTGCTGGGTGAGACTGATGCACTGATCGTGCGCAAGTTTGCCGCGGCGCAGGGCGTGGGATTGATTCCGCTGCTGTGCGTCGGCGAAACCTTGGCCGAGCGCGAGGCGGGTCAGACCCTGGATGTGGTGATGCGGCAATTGCGTGCGATTGTCGATGCGCTGGGTGTCGCTGTCTTGGAGCGTGCGGTCATCGCCTATGAGCCGGTCTGGGCCATTGGTACGGGCCTGACGGCAACGCCTGAGCAGGCGCAAGAAGTGCACGCCGCCATTCGCCGCTACATCGCGCAATGCAGCGCGCAGGTGGCGCAAGGTGTGCGGATTCTCTACGGTGGCAGCGTCAAGGCTACCGGTGCAGCCGAGTTGTTCGGCATGCCGGATATCGACGGGGGGCTGGTGGGTGGAGCCTCTCTCAATGCGGACGAATTCGGTGCGATCTGTCGTGCCGCGAGGCGTGAGAGACATGCTTGAGAATGTGATTGTCGTAGTGCATCTGCTGGTGGCGCTGGGTGTGGTTGGCTTGGTGCTGGTGCAGCAGGGCAAGGGTGCCGATGCCGGTGCCTCGTTCGGTTCGGGTGCCTCGGCTACCGTGTTTGGCAGCCAGGGTTCGGCGACCTTCCTGAGTCGCCTAACTGCAGTGCTGGCAACGATTTTTTTCGTTACGAGCTTGGGTTTGGGGTTTTACGCCAAGCAAAAAGCGGATATGATAGGCGCCGCTGGATTGCCTGATCCGGCAGTCCTCGAGATTCAAGGCAAGCCTGCCGCAGAAGATGTTCCTGCAGTAGGTGCGCAAAAACCGGCAGCATCCGATGTGCCGGTAGCCGAAGTGCAAAAGCAGTAAGCGTTGCTCAAGGCGTAAAGATTTTGCCGAGGTGGTGGAATTGGTAGACACGCTACCTTGAGGTGGTAGTGGCCATAGGCTGTAGGGGTTCGAGTCCCCTCCTCGGTACCATACAAAAAGCCCGCGTAATGCGGGCTTTGTTGTTTCTAGAGCATAGTGGTTGACCGTTCGTTGGCGGCTCTGTATAGTTTGCCAACTCAGACGCGGGGTGGAGCAGTCTGGTAGCTCGTCGGGCTCATAACCCGAAGGTCGTAGGTTCAAATCCTGCCCCCGCAACCATTTATTCAAAAGGCCCCTTTTCAAGGGGCCTTTTGCTAGGTGGACAGTTATCGTCGCTCTTGGAGGCGACTACCTACGGGATGGGCGTTGCGCCCATTTTTTGTTTGCACAACATGCGGAGGCGACAGGTGTCGAGCAAGCTAGAACAGTTGCAGGCCTTGCTGGCCCCGGTGGTCGAGGCGCTTGGCTATCAGTGCTGGGGCGTCGAATTCATTTCCCAGGGGCGGCATTCGCTGCTGCGGGTCTACATCGATCATGCCGACGGCATTCTCATCGACGACTGTGAAAAGGTCAGTCGACAGATCAGTGCCGTGCTGGATGTAGAGGATCCGGTCAGCGGCGAGTACACCCTGGAAGTCTCCTCTCCGGGAATGGACCGCCCCCTGTTCACCCTCGAACAGTTTGCTGCCCACGCGGGCGAGCAGGTGAAGATCCGGCTGCGCTCGCCCTACGAAGGGCGACGCAATTTCCAGGGGGTGCTGCGCGGCGTGGAAGAGCAGGACGTGATCGTCCAGGTCGAGGATCACGAGTACCTGCTGCCGATCGAGTCGATCGACAAGGCCAACATCATTCCCCGGTTTGACTGAAGCGCGGATCCAGCGGGTCCCCATGGATTGCGAAAGGCGAGGCCTACGATGAGCAAAGAAGTACTGCTGGTAGTGGAGTCGGTATCGAACGAGAAGGGCGTACCGGCCGGCGTGATTTTCGAGGCGCTGGAGCTGGCGCTGGCCACTGCCACCAAAAAGCGTTACGAAGACGAGGTCGACGTGCGCGTGTCGATCAATCGTCAGAGCGGCAACTATGAAACCTTCCGGCGCTGGACCGTGGTCGCCGACGATGCCGTGGAGAATCCGGCAGCCGAGCTGACCCTGGACGAAGCGCGCGAGAAGAAGGAAGACGCCCAGCTGGGCGAGCTGATCGAAGAGAAGATCGAGTCCATCGAGTTCGGCCGCATCGCTGCACAGACCGCCAAGCAGGTGATCGTGCAGAAGGTTCGCGAGGCCGAGCGTGCCCAGGTGGTCGACGCCTACCGCGAGCGTCTGGGCGAGATCATTGCCGGCACGGTGAAGAAGGTGACCCGCGACAGCGTCATCGTCGATCTGGGCAACAATGCCGAGGCCCTGCTGGCGCGCGAACACATCATTGCCCGGGAAACCTTCCGGGTCGGGACGCGGATCCGCGCCCTGCTCAAGGAAATCCGCAGCGAGAACCGCGGCCCGCAGCTGATCCTCTCGCGCACCGCGCCGGAAATGATCATCGAGCTGTTCCGCATCGAGGTGCCGGAGATCGCCGAGGGCCTGATCGAAATCATGGCTGCTGCCCGTGACCCGGGTTCGCGGGCCAAGATCGCCGTACGCTCCAAGGACAAGCGCATCGACCCGCAGGGTGCCTGCATCGGCATGCGCGGCTCGCGCGTGCAGGCGGTGTCCGGCGAACTGAACGGTGAGCGTGTGGATATCGTGCTGTGGGACGATAACCCGGCGCAGTTCGTGATCAACGCCATGGCTCCGGCCGAAGTGGCGGCGATCATCGTCGACGAAGATACCCACACCATGGATATCGCCGTCGCCGAGGACAACCTGGCCCAGGCCATCGGCCGCAGCGGGCAGAACGTCCGCCTGGCCAGCCAGCTGAGCGGCTGGACCCTGAACGTGATGAGCGAGGCCGACATCCAGGCCAAGCAGCAAGCCGAGGTGGGCGACATCCTGCAGCGTTTTGTCGCCGATCTGGGTGTGGATGAGGAATTGGCGGCGGTGCTGGTGGACGAAGGTTTCACCACCTTGGAAGAAATCGCCTATGTGCCCATGGAAGAGATGCTCAGCATCGAGGGCTTTGATGAAGAGATCGTCAATGAGCTGCGCTCCCGTGCCAAGGATCGCCTGCTGACCAAGGCGATCGCCACGGAAGAGAAGCTCGCGGACATTCATCCGGCGGAAGACCTGCTGGAACTGGACGGCATGAGCAGGGAGCTGGCCATCGAGCTGGCCCTGCGTGGTGTCGCCACCCGCGAAGACCTGGCCGAGCAGTCGATTGACGACCTGCTCGAGATCGACGGCATGAACGAAGAGCGTGCCGGTAAGCTGATCATGGCCGCCCGAGCCCATTGGTTCGAGTAAGTGGTCGCGGCCTGAGGAGAGAAGTGCATGACGCAAGTCACGGTGAAAGAGCTGGCCCTGGTGGTCGATACACCGGTAGAGCGCCTGCTGCAGCAAATGCGTGAGGCAGGTCTGCCGCACAACCGCGCCGAGCAAGTGGTGACCGACGAAGAGAAGCAGAAACTGCTGGCGCATCTGAAAAGCAGCCACGGTGAGAAGTTGGAAGAGCCCAAGAAAATTACTCTCAAGCGCAAGACGACCAGCACCCTGCGGGTGGCTGGCAGCAAGACCATCAGTGTCGAGGTCCGCAAGAAGAAGACCTTCGTCCAGCCCGATGCCAGCGAAGCGGTAGCCGTCGAGCCCAAGCGCGAGGCGGTCGAGAAGCGCAGCGAAGAGCGTCCGGCCGTCGAAGCTCCGCGTAGCCGGCCGCAGGCCGAGCCGCGTCGCGACGACGCCGAGGATGCCCGCATCCGCGCCGTCGCCGCCCGTCAGGCAGCCGCTCAGGCAGCGGCTGCCCAGCCGCTCGAGGCGCCCAAGCCGGCCGCCGCCGAGCGCGGCAACGATGCTCGCCGTGCCGCGCCCAAGCGCGAGGACGACGAGCGCCGCGAGCGCAAGCAGGCGCAGCCGCGCCCGTCGCTGAAGGAAAAGGCACCGGCCCCGCGTGTCGCACCGCGCAGCACCGACGAGGAAAGCGATGGCTTCCGTCGTGGTGGGCGTGGCAAGGGCAAGCACAAGAAGCGCAATCAGCATGGCTTCCAGAGCCCGAGCGGCCCGATCGTGCGTGATGTCAGCATCGGCGAGACCATCACCGTGGCCGAGCTGGCCGCGCAGATGTCGGTCAAGGGCGCCGAGGTGGTCAAGTTCATGTTCAAGATGGGCACTCCGGTGACCATCAATCAGGTGCTCGATCAGGAGACCGCTCAACTGGTGGCCGAGGAAATGGGCCACAAGGTGAGTCTGGTCAACGAGAACGCCCTGGAAGAGCAACTGGCCGAGTCCCTGAAGTTCGAAGGCGAAGCCAAGTCGCGCGCTCCGGTGGTCACCGTCATGGGGCACGTCGACCATGGCAAGACCTCGCTGCTCGACTACATCCGCCGCACCAAGGTGGCGACCGGCGAAGCGGGTGGCATCACCCAGCATATCGGCGCCTACCACGTGGAAACCGACCGCGGCATGGTCACTTTCCTCGACACCCCCGGCCACGCCGCGTTTACCGCGATGCGTGCCCGTGGCGCCAAGGCCACCGACATCGTCATCCTGGTGGTGGCAGCCGACGACGGCGTGATGCCGCAGACCCAGGAAGCCGTGCTGCACGCGAAAGCGGCCGGCGTGCCGATCGTGGTCGCGGTCAACAAGATCGACAAGCCGGACGCCAACCCGGACAACATCAAGAACGGCCTGGCCGCGCTCGATGTGATTCCGGAAGAGTGGGGCGGCGATGCGCCCTTCGTGCATGTGTCGGCCAAGTTCGGTACCGGTATCGACGAACTGCTCGAAGCCGTGCTGCTGCAGGCCGAGGTGCTGGAACTGACCGCAACGCCGAGCGCTCCCGGGCGTGGCGTGGTGGTCGAGTCGCGCCTCGACAAGGGTCGCGGTCCGGTGGCTACCGTGCTGGTGCAGAACGGCACCCTGCGTCAGGGCGACATCGTCCTGGCCGGCGTCAACTATGGCCGCGTGCGTGCCATGCTCGACGAGAACGGTCAGCCGATCAAGGATGCCGGTCCGTCGATTCCGGTGGAGATCCTCGGTCTGGACGGCACCCCGGAAGCCGGTGACGAGCTGACCGTGGTCGCCGACGAGAAGAAGGCGCGCGAAATCGCCCTGTTCCGTCAAGGCAAGTTCCGCGAGGTCAAGCTGGCGCGCCAGCAGTCGTCGAAGCTGGAAAACATCTTCGAGACCATGGGGCAGGACGAGAAGAAGACCCTCAACATCGTGCTCAAGACCGATGTGCGCGGAACTCTCGAAGCGCTGCAGGGCTCGCTGTCCGACCTGGGCAACGACGAAGTGCAGGTGCGCGTGGTGGCCGGCGGCGTCGGTGGCATCACCGAGAGCGACGCCAACCTGGCGCTGGCCTCCAACGCCGTGCTGTTCGGCTTCAACGTGCGCGCCGACGCCGGTGCGCGCAAGATCGTCGAGCAGGAAGGTCTGGACCTGCGCTACTACAACGTCATCTACGACATCATCGAGGACGTCAAGAAGGCGCTCACCGGTATGCTCGGCAGCGACGTGCGGGAGAACATCCTCGGCATCGCCGAAGTGCGCGACGTGTTCCGTTCGCCGAAGTTCGGCGCCATCGCCGGCTGCATGGTGGTCGAGGGCACCGTCTACCGCAACCGTCCGATCCGCGTGCTGCGCGACGACGTGGTGATCTACGAGGGCGAGCTGGAGTCGCTGCGTCGCTTCAAGGACGACGTCTCCGAGCTGCGTGCCGGCATGGAGTGCGGTATCGGCGTGAAGAGCTACAACGACGTGCGCGTCGGCGACAAGATCGAAGTGTTCGAGAAGGTCCAGGTGGCACGTTCGCTGTAAGGCGACAGCAGCCATGAAGCTGGAAGTCGGGGGCGGTCGACCATGGGTCGTCTGCCTGTGGCTTCCGGCTTCAGGCGTTTTTGGGGTTCAATGAATTTATGGCCAAAGAATACAGTCGCACCCAGCGCATCGGCGATCAGATGCAGCGCGAACTGGCGCAGCTGATCCAGCGCGAGATCAAGGACCCGCGTCTGGGTCTGGTGACCCTGACCGGCACCGAAGTCAGCCGTGACCTGTCTCATGCCAAGGTGTTCTTCACCGTGATGGGCCAGGACGATGACGAGCAGAAAGTCGCCCTCAACCAGAGCATCCTCAAGGATGCCGCTGGCTACCTGCGCATGCTGCTGGGCAAGTCGCTCAAGCTGCGCACCGTGCCGCAGCTGCATTTTCTCTACGACGAGAGCGTGCGCCGCGGTGCCCACCTGTCGGCGCTGATCGAGCGTGCGGTGGCCGAGGATCGCCACCAGCAGGACAAGCCGGAAGCGGGCAAGGAGTAAGGCGTGGCCCAGGTGAAACGTATCCGCCGTGCGGTCAGCGGCATCCTGATCCTCGACAAGCCGCATGGCTTCAGCTCCAACGCCGCGCTGCAGAAGGTGCGCTGGCTGCTCAACGCCGAGAAGGCCGGGCACACCGGCAGCCTCGATCCGCTGGCCACCGGCGTGCTGCCGCTGTGCTTCGGCGAGGCGACCAAGTTCTCCCAGTACCTGCTGGATGCCGAGAAGGGCTACGACACCGTCATGCACCTGGGCGTCACCACCAGCACCGGCGATGCCGAGGGCGAAGTGCTCGAGCGCCGCGAGGTGGCGGTCGCGCGCGAGCAGCTGGAAGCGCTGCTGCCGCGCTTCCGTGGTGCGATCCAGCAGGTGCCGCCGATGTACTCGGCGCTCAAGCGCGACGGCCAGCCGTTGTACAAGCTGGCGCGCGCCGGCGAAGTGGTGGAGCGCGAGGCGCGTTCTGTTACTATTGAGCGCCTTGAGCTGACCCGCTTCGAGCCGCCGTTCGCCGACCTGTCGGTGCGCTGCAGCAAGGGCACCTACATTCGCAGCCTGGTCGAGGATCTCGGTCAGGCGCTGGGTTGTGGAGCCCATGTCGCCGAGTTGCGCCGCACCCAGGCCGGGCCCTTCGTGCTGAGCCAGGCGGTGAGCCTGGAGACGCTGCTGGCCGCCCACGAAGAGGGCGGCGCCGAGGCGCTGGATCGCTTCCTGCTGCCGGTGGACAGCGGTCTGGAGCACTGGCCGGTGGTGCAGCTGTCGGAGCACAGCGCCTATTACTGGCTGCACGGGCAGCCGGTACGCGCTCCCGAGGCGCCGAAGTTCGGCATGCTGCGGGTGCAAGATCACGAGGGTCGCTTCATCGGTATCGGTGAGGCGACCGACGACGGGCGCGTGGCGCCGCGTCGACTGATTCGGTCCTGAGGACCGGACGAGGGTGGCTGTCAGCAGGCACGGTCACGCCTCCATTCATGAAAACGGGGAACCTCCCCGGCCTGTTACCTCAGAGGAAAGTCCGTCATGGCACTGAGCGTTCAAGAAAAAGCCCAGATCGTTAACGAGTACCAGCAGGCTGCTGGCGATACCGGCTCTCCGGAAGTGCAGGTTGCCCTGCTGACCGCCAACATCAACAAGCTGCAGGGTCACTTCAAGGCCAACGCCAAGGACCACCACAGCCGTCGTGGTCTGATCCGCATGGTCAACCAGCGCCGCAAGCTGCTGGACTACCTGAAGGGTAAGGATGCCAACCGTTACAGCGCACTGATCGCGCGTCTGGGTCTGCGTCGCTAAGACGTGGTTCCCCTCCGGAAGCTGGGTGTTCGCAATGGGTAGTCTGGACCTCGTGTCCGCTGCCGGTTTCGGGCCCCCAGCTTTCGGCCTTTTCAGGCCATCGACGAAAGCTGCCCGCCGCGGGCGAGTTTTCGTCGATGACCTGTCGGTGGCGCCGTGGCGCCGCCGGTCAGCGTCTCCCGCTTTCCCCAAGGCAACACAGAGAAGGAAAACACCGTGAATCCGGTCATCAAGAAATTCCAGTTCGGTCAGTCGACCGTCACCCTCGAAACCGGGCGCATCGCCCGCCAGGCCAGCGGCGCCGTGCTGGTCAGCACCGACGACGTCAGCGTGCTGGTCACCGTGGTCGGCGCCAAGCAGGCCGACCCGGGCAAGGGCTTCTTCCCGCTGTCCGTGCACTACCAGGAAAAGACCTACGCCGCCGGCCGCATCCCGGGTGGCTTCTTCAAGCGTGAAGGCCGTCCGAGCGAGAAGGAAACCCTGACCTCGCGCCTGATCGACCGCCCGATCCGCCCGCTGTTCCCGGAAGGCTTCATGAACGAGGTGCAGGTGGTCTGCACCGTGGTGTCGACCAACAAGAAGTCCGATCCGGACATCGCCGCGATGATCGGCACCTCCGCCGCCCTGGCGATCTCCGGCATTCCCTTCGAAGGTCCGATCGGCGCCGCCCGCGTCGGCTACCACGACGAGCTGGGCTACATCCTCAACCCGAACTACGAGCAGCTGCAGAGCTCGCGTCTGGACATGGTGGTCGCCGGTACCCAGGACGCCGTGCTGATGGTCGAGTCCGAGGCCGAAGAGCTGACCGAAGACCAGATGCTCGGCGCCGTGCTGTTCGCCCACGAGGAGTTCCAGAGCGTCATCCGCGCCATCCAGGAATTCGCCGCCGAAGCCGGCAAGCCGCGCTGGGACTGGCAGGCTCCGCAGCCCAACACCGCGCTGATCGACGCGGTCAAGGCCGAGTTCGGCGAGGCGATTTCCAACGCCTACACCATCATCATCAAGCAGGACCGCTACGCCGCCCTCGGCGCCCTGCGCGAGCAGGTGCTGGCCAAGTTCGCCGGCGAAGGCGAAGGCCAGTTCCCGGCCGCCGAGGTCAAGGAAGTCTTCGGCCTGCTCGAATACCGCACCGTGCGCGAGAACATCGTCAACGGCAAGCCGCGCATCGACGGCCGCGACACCCGCACCGTGCGCCCGCTGGCCATCGAAGTCGGCGTGCTCGGCAAGACCCACGGTTCGGCGCTGTTCACCCGCGGCGAGACCCAGGCCCTGGTGGTCGCCACCCTCGGCACCGCGCGCGACGCCCAGCTGCTGGACACCCTGGAAGGCGAGAAGAAGGACGCCTTCATGCTGCACTACAACTTCCCGCCGTTCTCGGTGGGCGAGTGCGGCCGCATGGGCAGCCCGGGCCGTCGCGAAATCGGCCACGGCCGTCTGGCCCGTCGTGGCGTCGCCGCCATGCTGCCGACCCAGGCCGAGTTCCCCTACACCATCCGCGTGGTGTCGGAGATCACCGAATCCAACGGCTCCAGCTCGATGGCTTCGGTGTGCGGCGCTTCCCTGGCCCTGATGGACGCCGGCGTGCCGGTCAAGGCGCCGGTGGCCGGCATCGCCATGGGTCTGGTCAAGGAAGGCGACAAGTTCGCCGTACTGACCGACATCCTCGGCGACGAAGACCACCTCGGCGACATGGACTTCAAGGTGGCCGGTACCGACAAGGGCGTCACCGCCCTGCAGATGGACATCAAGATCCAGGGCATCACCGAAGAGATCATGGAGATCGCGCTGAACCAGGCTCTGGAAGCGCGTCTGAACATCCTCGGTCAGATGAACCAGGTCATCGCCAAGCCGCGTGCCGAGCTGTCGGAAAACGCGCCGACCATGATCCAGATGAAGATCGACTCGGACAAGATCCGCGACGTGATCGGCAAGGGTGGCGCCACCATCCGCGGCATCTGCGAAGAGACCAAGGCCTCGATCGACATCGAGGACGACGGCAGCGTGAAGATCTACGGCGAAACCAAGGAAGCCGCCGAGGCCGCCCGTCAGCGCGTGCTGGGCATCACCGCCGAAGCCGAGATCGGCAAGATCTACACCGGCCGCGTCGAGCGCATCGTCGACTTCGGCGCCTTCGTCAACATCCTGCCGGGCAAGGACGGTCTGGTGCACATCTCGCAGATCAGCGACAAGCGCATCGAGAAGGTCACCGACGTGCTCAAGGAAGGCGAGGAGGTCAAGGTGCTGGTGCTGGACGTGGACAACCGCGGCCGCATCAAGCTGTCGATCAAGGACGTCGCGGCGGCGGAAGCCTCCGGCGTCTGAGCGACGTGATCGCGTGACGGAAAAGGCCCTGCGGGGCCTTTTCTGCTTTCTGCGCCCGGCTCCTCAGCGGCGACGCCGGCTGGTGATTCCGGTGAGACGTTCGCCCTCGAAGCGCAGGAAGTAGTACATGCCGTGGCGCGGGCCGTAGACCCACTCCTCGATGCGCAGGCGCTCGAAATTGCCCCAGGCATCGCCGTACTGGCGCTGGCCGAGGTCGCTGCGGCTGGCCGGCTCGCCGCAGCGCTCCAGCACCACCAGGGCGTGGTCGCCGCTGCTGACCAGCGCGCTGCCGCAGCGCAGGGTGGCCGCCTGCGCCGGCAGGCCGGACAGTGCCAGCAGCAGGGCGGCCAGCAGCGGCGGCAGATGCCGGCGGGGGTGGTCAGCGCGCCGCGCGTGCTGGTGGGTTGGGCCGGGATGCATGGCGCTCACTCGCTGTCCAGATGCAGGGGGACGGCGATCCGCGCGGGATCGTCGCCGGCCGCCTCGGCGACGCCGACTTCGAGCAGGTAGATGCGCGCATCGTCGATGCCGCCCTGCTCGACCAGATGCTGCTTGATCGCCTGCGCCCGTTCCTGGGCCAGCTGGCGCAGCAGCAGCGGGCTCTGCGCCCAGCCGTCGAGCACCGCCTGGCGCAGCCGGGCGCTGCGCTGGTCGGCGTCCAGTTCGCCCCAGGCAGCGGGAGGCTGCTGCTTGAGGCGCGCACGGTAGATGCCTTCCAGCAGGCTGGGCTTGAGTTCGTCGGGCACCTGCAGCTGACCGGCCTCGGCCGGCACCTTGTCGCCGCGGCGCTGCAGCATGCGGTACCAGGTTTCCTGGTATTCGCGCTCCAGGCGCCGCGCGGCGAGCAGCGGGCCGTCGAGGCTCGGGCGGCTGCTGCCTTCCACTTCCAGACGTAGCTGCGGGCGCTGCTGCAGGCCCCGGGCCAGCGGGGCGAGGATCGCGCGGGCACCGTCGTCCAGAACGCCGCTGCCGGCGGCGAAGGGCACGCTGTCGAGACGCTCGCTGCCGCCCTCGGCGAGCCCTGCGAGCAGCGCGAAGGGCGCCTGCGCGGCGCGCAGCACCAGGTTGCGCAGGGTCTGCCAGACGATCGGCACCACGCTGAATTCGGGGTTGTTGAGGTTGCCCTGCACCGGCAGGGCGATGTCGATGTTGCCGTCGCGATCCTTGAGCAGAGCCACCGCCAGGCGCACCGGCAGGTCGGTGGCACTGGGGCTTTCGACCCGTTCGCCGAGCTGCAGATCCTCCAGCAGCACCCGGTTGTCGGCGTTCAGCCGACCCTGTTCGATGCGATAGTGCAGGTCGAGGTTGAGGCGGCCCTTGCGGATCTTGTAGCCGGCGAACTTGCCGGCGTAGGGGGTCAGGGTGGTCAGCTCGACGCGCTGGAAGCGGGTGGCGATGTCGAGGCTGTGCAGCGGAGCGAAGGGCGTCAGCTGGCCGCGGATGCTCACCGGGGCGTAGCGGTCGACCTTGCCGCGGATGTCCACCGTGGCCGGCTGCGCGGAACTGTTGTCGATACGGCCGATGCGCCCGTCCAGCTGTTGGATGGCGGTGGCGAAGTTGGGGGTCAGCGAGAGGTCGGCGAAGTGTGCCGAGCCGTCGCGGATCTCGATGCCGCCGATCCGTACCTGCAGCGGCGCGCCCGGCGTGGCGGGCGTGCTGCGCGGCGGCTGGGGAATCATCAGCTCCTGGAGGTTGGTGCTCAGGTCCTCGTTGATGATGAAGCGCGCATAGGGGCGCTGCAGCGCGATTTGGCGCACCTGCAGCGACTGGCCGTGGCGGTAGCTCAGGCCGTCGAGGCGCATCTGCTGCCAGCGCACCAGGTCGCGGTTCTTCAGGGTGTCCAGGGTGTGCAGCTGGTCGATCCGCGCGCTGCCGTCGAGCGCCAGGCGCAGCGGCGCGGCGCCCTGCAGGTCGAGGTCGAACTCGCCGCCGAACAGGCCGCTGCGCAGCTCCACGCGGACGAAGGGCTCCAGGTAGGCCTGCAGCGGGCGCAGGTCGAGATCGCTGGCGCTGAGCTTGAGGTGTCCGGCCAGCGGCTGCAGTTGCAGCCGGCCCTCGGCTTGTAGGCGGCCGCGCTGGCCGAGGGCGCTGTCCAGGCGCAGGGCGAGGGGCTGGCTGCCCGGCAGGGCGAGATCGCCGAGGTCGAGGTCGAGCGGGCCGAGATCGAGGGCGACGGGGCTGGCCGGCAGGCGGTCTTCGAGGCGGGCGCGCCAGCCGCGCAGCTGCAGCTGGGCGATGCGCAGCTGCCAGGGCGGCGGCGCGGCGGCGCGGCTGGCGGCCGGTGCGGCGACCTCGCTGGTCTGGCCGGCCGCGCGGTGGCGGGCGAGCGCCTGCAGCTGCTGCTCCAGGTACGCCTGCCAGTCGAGACGCCCGTCGCGCTCGCGGCCGGCCTGCAGGTTCAGCCCCCGGCTGTGCAACTGGCCGACTGCCAGGCGGCGGCTGGCGCTGTCGAGGGCGAGGCCGGCGACGCTCAGGCTTTCGAGGTCGAGCGGTGTCCGGCCGGGCGGACCCTGCAGACGCAGGGCGTCCAGCTGCAGATGGCCGTCGTGCAGGCTGAGGGCGCTGGCCGGACTCCACTCCAGGTGTCCGCTGCCCAGCTGCAACCGGCCGAGAGCCAGCAGCGGCGCGCCGTCGGCTTGCTGCAGCTGCAGGTCGGTGAGGTCGATCCGGGGGTTGTCGAGGCGCAGGTAGGGAGCGGCATCGCGCCACTCCAGGCGGTAGTCGCTGCCTAGGCTCAGGCGGCCGTCCTGCAGTTGCCAGGGCAGGGCGCTGCGCGCGTAGGGCCACCAGCGGCTCAGGGCGGTGTCGCCGAGGCTGAAGCGGCCGCTGGCCTGCAGCGGCTGCAGGCCCAGCCGGCCCTGGACGTCGAGTGCCGCGCCATGGGGGCCGCTGGCGGTGAGGCTCAGGCTGGCGGTCTGGCTGTCGTGGGTGGTGAAGTCGTCCAGGCTCAGGGTCAGCTGGCGGTAGTGCTGCTCGACGCCGATGGCGGGGCGGCGGTCGGCGAAACTCAGCTGGCCGTCGAGGCGCAGGCGGTCGATGCGCAGCGGGAAGGGCCGGGCGTCGGCGGGCGGCTCGGCGGCGGCAGTCGAGGGGACGAGCAACTGGGCGAGGTTGAGGCGGCCGTCCTCGGCCAGCTCCACCGCCAGGCGCAGCTGCAGCACGCGCAGTTCGCGCAGGTGCAGCTCGCCGCGCCACAGGCTGTCGAGCTGCAGGTCGGCGAGCAGGTGCCCGACCTGCAGGACCTCGCTGCCGGGCGCTCCCAGCTGCAGCCCGCGCAGGGTCAGCTGCAGGTTGAAGGGGTTGAAGCCGACCTGCTTGAGGCCGGCCGGCACGTTCAGGCGCTCGGCGAACTGCTGTTCGGCGAGCTGCAGCACCAGCAGCGGCACGCCGATGAAACCCAGCATGGCATACAGCAGGGGGGCGAGTACCAGCGCGGTCAGGCCGCGGCGCAATCCTTTGGTCATGGCGGGTCGCTTCGCTGAAGGGGACGGCGCTTGGAGTATGACATGCCCGCCCGGTTCCTTAGGTGCCGGCGCAGGAGGGGGCTGCTCCGTCGCTGCGCGAGCCTGCCGTCAGAGGTGCAGGATCAGGGTCTTCAGCGGCGGGCGGGCGTCGCGGGAGGGGAAGTCGCCGGCCGGCGCCAGCCACTCGGCCTCGCGCACCGGGCGACCGCTCTTGCTGGCGCAGCGCAGGACCTGCTCGCGCCAGTCCTCGGCGTCGACCTTGGCGAGGTTGTTGCAGCACACCAGGGTGCCGCCCTCGGCGGTGGCCAGCAGCGCCGGCTTGAGCAGGCTCTGGTAGTCGCGCAGCAGGTCGACGGTGCCGAAGGCGCTGCGCGCCCAGGCCGGCGGATCGAGGAACACCAGGTCGAAGCGTTCGGCGGCCAGGCGCGGGTAGTGCGGCAGGCGCTGGCCGCGGCGCTGGGCGATCGGCAGACCGGCCAGCTGGCGGATCGCCGGGAAGTAGTCGGACTGGACGAACTGCATCTCCGGCAGCTGCGGGTTCAGCGCGGCGTTCTCGCGGCCGACCGCCAGGTTGCCCTCGGCGAAGTCGAGGTTGACCACCCGGCGCGCGCCGCCGGCGGCGGCGCACAGGCCGACGCCGCAGGTGTAGGCGAACAGGTTGAGCACCGACCGGCCGGCGCTGTGGCGCCGGATCCAGCCGCGGGCGTTGCGCAGGTCGAGAAACAGCAGCGGATCCTGGCCGGCATGCCGGGCGCGCACCCGGTAGTTCAGCCCCCACTCGTGGCCGACCAGTTCCCCCAGCGCGGCCGGCTCGGCGGCGTACACCGGGTCGCTGCGGTCGATCCGCGAATTGCCCTGCGAGCGGTCGTTGTATACCGGCAGCAGGCTGCCGGCGAAGGACTCTTGGTAGATGTCGATCAACGCCTGCAGCGCCTCGCGCTCCAGCGGGCGATGGAAGCTCTGCACCAGCAGTTGCCGGCCGTAGCGGTCGACGGTGAGGCCGGCGGCGCCTTCCTGGCTGCCGTGGAACAGCCGGTAGCAGTCGGTGGCCTGGGCGTGCAGTTCCGCCAGCAGCGGCTGGCGAGCGGCAAGGGCGGCGCGCAGCGCCTGGTTCAAGGCGGACATGCGCGTCTCCTCGGGAATGGGACGCGCATTTTAGCAGTGGCGATTTTGTCGCCGACAGGTTTTTCCCGCCGCGGCGTTCAGCCGCGGTGGCGGCCGCGGAAGAAGTCGATCAGGCCCTGGGTCGAGGCGTCCTCGGCGGCGCCGGTCTCGCTGCCGGTGAGGCGGGCGTAGACGTTCTTGCCCAGCTCCTTGCCCAGCTCGACGCCCCACTGGTCGAAGGCGTTGATCCCCCAGATCACGCTCTGCACGAACACCTTGTGTTCGTAGAGGGCGATCAGCGCGCCGAGGCGCTGCGGGCTGACCCGCTCCAGCACCAGGGTGTTGCTCGGCCGGTTGCCGGGGATGGTCTTGTGCGGCGCCAGGCGCTGCACCTCGCTTTCCGCCAGGCCGGCGGCGCGCAGTTCGGCCTCGGCCTCGGCCAGGGTCTTGCCGCGCATCAGCGCCTGGCTCTGCGACAGGCAGTTGGCGTACAGCCACTGGTGATGGTCGGCCAGCGGATTGTAGCTGGTCACCGGGACGATGAAGTCGGCCGGGATCATCTGGGTGCCCTGGTGCAGCAGCTGGTGGTAGGCGTGCTGGCCGTTGCAGCCGACGCCGCCCCAGATCACCGGGCCGGTACCGCAGCTCACCGGGCTGCCGTCCTGGCGCACGCGCTTGCCGTTGGACTCCATGTCCAGCTGCTGCAGGTGCTGGTTGAAATTGCGCAGGTGGTGGTCGTAAGGCAGGATCGCGTGGCTCTGCGCGCCCCAGAAGTCGCCGTGCCAGACGCCGAGCAGGGCCAGCAGCACCGGCAGGTTCTCGGCGAAGGGCGCCTCGCGGAAGTGCTGGTCCATGGTGTAGGCGCCGGAGAGCAGTTCCTTGAAGTTGCCCATGCCGATGGCCAGGGCGATCGGCAGGCCGATCGCCGACCACAGCGAGTAGCGCCCGCCGACCCAGTCCCACATCGGGAAGATGTTCTCCGCGGCGATGCCGAACTCGATAGCCGCCGCGCGGTTGCTGGTCACCGCGATGAAATGGCGGTGCAGGTCGGCCTCGCTGCCGCCCTGGGCGAGGAACCAGCGGCGCGCCGCCTGGGTGTTCTTCAGCGTCTCCAGGGTGCCGAACGACTTGGAGGAGACGATGAACAGGGTGGTCTGCGCCGACAGGCGGGAGCACAGCTCGTGGAACTCGCTGCCGTCGATGTTGGCCAGGTAGTGGCAGCGCACGCCGCGCTGGGCGAACGGCAGCAGGGCTTCGGAAACCAGCTGCGGGCCGAGGAACGAGCCGCCGATGCCGATGTTGACCACGTCGGTGATCGGCTTTTCCGTGTAGCCGCGCCACAGGCCGTTGTGGATGCGCTGCACCAGTTCGGTCATCTGCCCCAGCACGCGATGCACCTCGGGCATCACGTCGACGCCGTCGACCAGCACCCGCTCGCCGATCGGCCGGCGCAGCGCGGTGTGCAGCGCCGGGCGGCGTTCGGAGGCGTTCACCGGGCGGCCCTCGAACAGCGCCTCGATGGCCGGGCGCAGGCGTACCTGTTCGGCCAGTTCGAGCAGGCAGGCCAGGCTGGGCGCGTCGATCAGGTTCTTCGAGTAGTCGAGGAACAGCCCGCCGCGGCTCAGCGAATAGCGGGCGAAGCGCTGCGGATCGCTGGCGAAGGCCTCGCGCAGGCTGAAGTCCTGCATCCGGGCGCGCTGCTCGCGCAGGGCCTGCCAGGCGGGCAGTTGGGTGGCGTCCAGCGGCTGTAGGTAGTGTTCCATCGAGGGGCTCGGTGACGGTGGCGGCAGGGGAAATGCGACAAGCCCGGAACAGGTCCGGGCTTGTCGGGGCGCGGGTGCGGGCCGGTCAGGCGACCTGCACCGGGATCGCCTGGCTGGTGTGGCTGAGCTGGTTGCCCGGGTTGAAGTAGAGCATCTGTGGCTTATGCTGGGTCAGCTCGGCCTCGCTGTACTGGGCGTAGGTGCAGATGATCAGGCGATGACCGACGTCGGCCTTGTGGGCGGCGGCGCCGTTCACCGAGATGGTCTTGGAGCCGTCTTCGGCGCGGATCGCGTAGGTGGTGAAACGCTCGCCGTTGTCGACGTTGTAGATCTGGATCTGCTCGTATTCGCGGATGCCGGCCAGGTCCAGCCATTCGCCGTCGATGGCGCAGGAGCCCTCGTAGTCCAGAACGGCGTGGGTCACTTGGGCGCGGTGCAGCTTGGCTTTGAGCATGATGCAATGCATGGCGGGTTCCTCGTCAGGCCGTGGCGTCGAGATCCACGAGCAGGTTGTCGATCAGCCGAGTCGTGCCGAGACGGGCTGCGGCCAGGATCACCAGCTGGCGTTCGGCGCGGGTGGCCGGACGCAGGGTGAGGGGATGGCGGATTTCCAGGTAGTCGGGCTCGAAGCCGGCGGCACTCAGTCGCGCCAGACCGTCCTCGATCAAGACGCCGTGGTCGTCGCGGCCGCTGCGCAGCTCGGCCGCCAGGGCGCCGAGGGTCTGGTACAGCGCCGGGGCGCAGCGGCGCTGCGCGTCGTTCAGGTAGCCGTTGCGCGAGGACAGGGCCAAGCCGTCGCTGTCGCGCACGGTCGGCTCGCCGATGATCTGCACCGGCAGGTCGAGGTCGCGCACCAGCTTGCGGATCACCGCCAGCTGCTGGAAGTCCTTCTCGCCGAAGACCGCGAGGTCCGGCTGGACCATGTGGAACAGCTTGGTCACCACGGTGGCCACGCCATCGAAATGGCCGGGGCGGCTGGCGCCGCACAGTCCTTCGGAGACGCCCGGCACGCAGACCAGGGTCTGTCCGGCCATGCCGTCGGGATACATCTCCTCGACGCCGGGGGCGAACAGCAGGTTGCAGCCGGCAGCCAGCAGGCGTTCCTGATCGGCGGCCAGGGTGCGCGGGTAGGTGTCGAGATCCTCGCCGGCGCCGAACTGCAGCGGGTTGACGAAGATGCTGGCGACCACGAATTCGGCGCGCTGGGCGGCCTTGGTCACCAGGGCGGCGTGGCCGGCATGCAGGTTGCCCATGGTCGGCACGAAGCCGATGCGTTTGCCTTCGCTGCGGGCGCGGGCCACCGCGGCGCGCAGCTCGCGGACGGTCTTGACGGTGATCATGCGGAGAAACCGTGTTCGGGGGCCGGGAATTGAGCGTGCTTGACGGCCTGGGTGTAGGCGGCGAGGGCGGACGGGATGTCGCTCTGGCCGCGCATGAAGTTCCTGACGAATTTCGCCGGGCGCGGGTTGAGGCCGAGCATGTCGTGGAGCACCAGCACCTGGCCGTCGGTGTCGACGCCTGCGCCGATGCCGATCACCGGGATGCCGGCCGCGCGGGTGATCTCGGCGGCCAGGCTGCTGGGTACGCATTCGAGCAGCAGCATGGCGGCGCCGGCCTGCTCCAGGGCCAGCGCGGCCTCGCGCATTGCCTGCGCGCGCGCCTCGTCTCGGCCCTGCACCTTGTAGCCGCCGAAGACGTTGACCGACTGCGGCGTCAGACCCAGGTGCACGCAGGCCGGAATGCCGTTTTCGGCCAGGCGCTGCACGGTCTCGCACAGCCAGGCGCCGCCTTCGAGCTTGACCATGTGCGCGCCGGCGCGCATCAGCGTCGCGCTGTTGTCCAGGGCCTGACCGAGGGTGGCATAGGCCATGAACGGCAGGTCGGCGAGGATCAGCGCACCGCGGTTGCCGCGCTTCACGCAGGCAGTGTGATAGGCCATGTCGGCCACGCTGACCGGCAGGGTGCTGTCATGGCCCTGCAGGACGTTGCCGAGCGAGTCGCCGACCAGCAGCACCTCGACGCCGGCCGCGCAGGAGGCGGCGGCGAACGTGGCGTCGTAGCTGGTCAGCATGACGATCTTCTCGCCGCGCTGCTTGAGACCCTGCAGGGTCGTGAGCGTGACATCAGGCATGAACAAATATCCTCGTTGGCGCCAGCCAGAAGCGGCGCGGGGCAAACGGTTGCCTATAGTCCCGATGGGGGGGGTGGAAGTCAATTGCGCCCGGTTATGCGCTGCCCGTTGGCGGCGCGGCGCCGGTGGCCGGAGGCAGGCGCTCCAGGCCGACGCAGGGGCAGTCGGCGAGCAGCGCCTGCAGCGGCCGGCCATCGGGCAGCTGCAGGTCGGCGGCGATCTCCGCCAGCGGATAGAGCACGAAGGCGCGCGCGTGCATATGGTAGTGGGGCACGCGCAGGCGCTCCTCGTCCAGTTGCAGGTCGCCGAACAGCAGGATGTCCAGGTCGAGGGTGCGCGGGCCCCAGCGCTCGGCCTTGCGTACCCGGCCCTGTTCCTGCTCGATGGCCTGCAGCGCGTCGAGCAGCGCCAGCGGCGCCAGGCTGCACTCCAGGGCGGCCACGGCATTGACGTAGCGGGGCTGGTCGGCGGGGCCGAGCGGGTCGCTGGCATAGAAGGAGGAAACCCGCGTCAGCCGGCAACCGGGCAGGCGGGCGATGGCCGCCAGCGCCGCTTCGAGCTGCTGGCGCGGCTCGGCGAGGTTGCTGCCCAGGCCGATGTAAACGGGCGTCATCGTCGGCTCAGTCCTGGCCATGCGCGCCGGGCGCTTCGCTGCGCCGCTTGCGCGGGCTGCGCCGGCGCTTGCGCGGCGCCTTGGCGCCATCCTGGTTGCCCAGCTCGCGGATCATCGCCCGGCGCTCGCTGTCGCTGGCGTCCTGGTAGTCGGTCCACCACTGGCCCAGTTCGCCGGTTTCCTCGCCTGCGCTCTCGCGCAGCAGCAGGAAGTCGTAGCCGGCGCGGAAGCGCGGGTTCTCCAGCAGCAGGTCGGCGCGCTTGCCCTGGCGGCGCGGCAGGCGCTCCTGCATGTCCCAGATCTCCCGCAGCGGCAGGGTGAAGCGTTTGGGAATGGCGGTGCGCCGGCACTGCTCGCCGATCACGTCGTGGGCGGCCTCCTGCAGCGCCGGGATCGCCGGCATGCCGCGCGCCTGCAGGGCGGCGGCGCGGGCCGGAATGGCCGGCCAGAGCAGGGCGGCGAACAGGAAGGCCGGAGTCACCGGCTTGCCCAGGCGGATGCGTTCGTCGGTGTTGGCCAGCGCCTGGCGGATCAGCGTGCCGGCGTATTCGGGGTCGGCCTTGAGTGCCTTGGCGCTGGCCGGGAACAGCGGGGCGAACAGGTCGTACTGGCAGAGCAGCTCGAAGGTGCGCTCGCCCTGGCCGCCGAGCAGCAGCTTGAGCACTTCGTCGAACAGTCGCGCGGCGGGAATGTCGTTGAGCAGACGGGCCAGCGGACGGATCGGCGCGGCGCTGTGCTTGTCGATCTCGAAGCCGAGCTTGGCGGCGAAGCGCACCGCCCGCAGCATGCGCACCGGGTCTTCCTGATAGCGCTGGGTGGGATCGCCGATCAGGCGCACCAGGCGGTTGCGGATGTCGTGCATGCCATGGGCATAGTCGAGGATGCGTTCGCTGGTCGGGTCGTAGTACAGCGCGTTGATGGTGAAGTCGCGGCGCTGGGCGTCGTCTTCCTGGCTGCCGTAGACGTTGTCGCGCAGGATGCGACCGCTCTCGTTGCGCGAGGCCAGGTGGCTGTCCTCGTCGTCCTCGCCCTGCGGGTGGTTGGCGCGGAAGGTCGCCACCTCGATGATCTCGCGGCCGAAGTGGACGTGGACCAGCTTGAAGCGCCGGCCGATCACCCGGGCGTTGCGGAACTCGGCACGCACCTGCTCGGGGGTGGCGCTGGTGGCGACGTCGAAGTCCTTGGGCGTCATGCCCAGCAGCAGGTCGCGCACGCAGCCGCCGACCAGATAGGCCTGGTAGCCGGCCTTCTGCAGGCGGTCGACCACGCCGACCGCGTTGCGGCTGATCTGCTCGTGACGCAGCGGATGCTGGCTGGCGGCGAGCACCTGCGGCGTGGTGCGGACCGGGCGCACGCGGCGCAGGGGCGAACGGAGGGTCTGGAACAGCTTTTTCAGCATGAGGCTAGGGGTACCGGATAGGGCGGGAGCGGGAGCAGCCCCGCGCAATGGGGACGGATTCTAGCACTGGCCGGCGGGGATGGTGAACGCGCAGGCGGCGCGGCGCCGTGCGTGCAAAGTGCGCAAAGCACAAGGGGAGCCGAAGCTCCCCTCAAATCAGATCGTGCTTTGTTCTTCTTGTGCTGCCGGGCCGTTGTTGTTGTTGGTTGCCCGTTCCGGCGTTGGCCGGGGCTGTCCCAAGTCGGGACTCAAGAACAAACGGATTACTTTGGACGCTGATCGTGCCGCACCTTGCGGTCAACCGGTATCGGACGCTGCCTCGGGGCAGTTTTATTGTTCTCTGTCCGGCTGCGGGAAGCTCCCGTCGACTACATCCTCTCCAAAAGAATCAGTTTGCTGCGCCTCCACCCTGTTGTTTTTGTTGTGTCGGAGTCGTTGCGTGTTGTTTTTATTGTGTTGTCTTGGCGTTGTTGTTTTTGTTGTGCGAATACTAGTGCAGTTCCTGTGCCAACTTTTGAAAACCCTTTGAAATCAATGGTTTGAGGGTTTTTCAGGGTGGCCCTCAGGCGTAAAAAACCGGGTTCCCGTTACCGATGAACCCGGTTGCTGTTACGCGGCGCCGATGTGGGTAACACCTCAGGTGTCGCTCGCGGCCCCGGACTTGCGGCGCGGGATGCCCAGGCGCTGGCGGCGTTCCCACAGGCACTTGCGGCTGATGCCCAGCTTGCGGGCCAGTTCGGTCTCGGTCATGTGGTCCTGGTGTTCGAGGACGAAGTGCTGGAAGTAGTCCTCCAGCGACAGGTCCTCGGCTGGCTCGTTGCTGGCGGCCGGCGCGTGTTCGCCGTGGGCGGGGGCGAAGTCCTCGTCCAGTTCGACGTCGATGCCCAGGAGGTCGAGAGGGATCTGCGAGCCCTCGCTGAGGATCACCGCGCGCTCGATGGCGTTCTCCAGCTCGCGCACGTTGCCCGGCCAGTGGTAGTGGCCGATGGCCTTGAGCGCCTCGGCGGAGAAGCTCAGGGCCTCGCGGCCCATGCGCGCGCACTGGCGGGCGAGGAACACCTGGGCGATGTCCTGCACGTCGTCCTCGCGCTCGCGCAGCGCCGGCAGGCGCAGGGAGATGACGTGCAGACGGTAATAGAGGTCCTCGCGGAACTGGCCGTTGCGCGCCAGGCTCTTCAGGTCGCGGTGGGTGGCGGCGATCAGGCGCACGTCGACCTTCTGCGACTGCACCGAGCCGACCCGGCGGATCTCGCCTTCCTGCAGCACGCGCAGCAGGCGCGCCTGGGCCTCCAGCGGCAGCTCGCCGATCTCATCGAGGAACAGGGTGCCGCCGTCGGCCGCCTCGACCAGGCCGGCGCGCCCGGCGGTGGCGCCGGTGAAGGCGCCCTTCTCGTGGCCGAACAGTTCCGACTCGATCAGGGTTTCCGGAATCGCCGCGCAGTTCACCGAGATCAGCGGCGCCTTGGCGCGCCGCGAGAGATTGTGCAGGGCGCGCGCCACCAGCTCCTTGCCGGTGCCGGACTCGCCCTGGATCAGCACCGTGGAGTCGGTGGGCGCCACCTTGCGGATCTTGCCGAACAGGTCCTGCATGGCCGCGCAGCGGCCGATGATGCCGATCTCGTCGCTGCCGGCGCCCTGCCCGGCACGCGCCCCGGCAGCCTGTACGGCGGGGTTCTCGGCGGCCTGCGCCGGGCGCCGCTCGCGCAGGATGCGCGCCACCGCCTGCAGCATCTCGTCGTGGTCGAACGGCTTGGCGATGTAGTCGATGGCGCCGAGCTTCATCGAGTCGACCGCCGAGCGCAGGCTGGCATAGCTGGTCATGATCAGCACCGGAGTGGCGCCGGCCAGGCCGATCAGTTCGGTGCCCGGCGCGCCGGGCAGGCGCAGGTCGCTGATCACCAGGTCGAAGCTGGGAATGCTGTAGCGCTCGCGGGCCTCCTGCACCGAGCCGGCTTCGCTGACCTGGTACTGGTTGCGCTCCAGCAGGCGGCGCAGGGCCGAGCGGATGATGGTTTCGTCTTCGACGATGAGGATGTGTGCCATGTCTGTTCAGCTCTCGCGACGTACACGGAAGCGCCCGGAAACCGTCGCCGCCGCACGGGCCGGTGCGGCGGGGAGGGGCGGCGCGGGGCGCTGCCCGGGGATGACGGTATCCGTCGACTTCACGGATTGCTAGTGGGCCGTCGGGCCGGCATAGCGCGGCAGGGTAACCCGAATGCGCGTGCCGCGCTGCTTTTGCGGGTCGGCCGGGCTGTCGATGGTGATCTGGCCGTAGTGCTCCTCGACGATCGAGTAGACCAGCGCCAGGCCCAGGCCGGTGCCCTTGCCGGGGTCCTTGGTGGTGAAGAACGGCTCGAACAGGCGGTCGACGATCGACTTGGGAATCCCCGAGCCCTCGTCCTCGACGATCAGTTCGACGGTGTGCTCGCCGGCCTCGCTGCGCACGCGGATCGCGCTGCCGGCGGGCGAGGCGTCGCGGGCGTTGGACAGCAGGTTGATCAGCACCTGGGCGAGGCGCTGCGGGTCGCCCTCGACCCAGTGCTGCGGGGCGCAGAGGTTGAAGTACTGCACGTCGTGCTCGCGGTTGAGCGACAGCAGGGCGATGGCCTCGCGGGCCACTTCGGCCAGGCAGACCGGCTCGCTGGCCTGCTGGCGGCCGCCGGCGTGGGCGAAGCTCATCAGCGACTGGACGATGCGGGTGATGCGCTTGGTCTGCTCGATGATCTGCGCGCAGGTCTCGACGATCTCGGCGTCGCCCTCGCGCTCCTCGTGCAGGTTCTGCGCCAGGCAGGCGATGCCGGTGACCGGGTTACCGATCTCGTGGGCCACCCCGGCGGCCAGCCGGCCGATCGAGGCCAGGCGCTCGGAGTGCACCAGGCGGTCTTCCAGCAGCTGGGTCTCGGTGTGGTCCTCGACCAGCAGCACCAGGCCGCTGTTGCCCGGCGCCAGCGGCTCGTCGATGGCCGCCTTGTGCAGGTTGAGCCAGCGGGTCTGGCCGTCGAGGCCGAGGCTCTGCTTGTGTAGGTGCTCGTCGGCGGCGTCGACGAAGCGGCTCAGCAGGCCGCGCCAGGGTTCGGCCAGGCTGCCCAGTCGCGAGCCGACCACCAGATGCGCGTCGATGCCGGTGAGTTCCTCCATGGCGCGGTTCCACATGAGGATTTCCTGGTCCTTGGCCAGCGAGCAGACGCCCATCGGCAGCTCCTGCAGGGTCTGCCGATGGTAGCGGCGCAGGGCGTCCAGCTCGGCGGCCAGGCCGGTGAGGCGCGACTGGTAGTCCTCCAGACGGCTCTCGATGAAGTGGATGTCCTCGGTGACGTAGGTTTCGCCGCCGACCTTGTAGGGCAGGAAGTTCTCGACGATGTCCTGGGCCACGCTCGGCCCCATCAGCCCGGACAGGTTGGCCTCGATGCGGTCGCGCAGGCGGCGCAGGGCATAGGGGCGCTGCTCGTCGAAGGGCAGGTCGAGGTCGCGCAGCGCCTGCTCCACCTCGCGCTGGGCGGTGCGCGCGCCGAGCGGTTTGGCCAGTTCGGCGGCGAACTCCTGGGGCGAGCCGGCGACCAGCTCGCGGCGCTGCGGGCGGCGCAGGTTATCCACCGCGCAGGCCTCGGCGGCGCTCTGTTCCTCGGCGCTGGCCTCGCTGAGCAGCGAGACCAGGGCGAACACCAGCACGTTGGCGGTCAGCGAGGCGATGGCCGCCAGGTGCCAGCTGGTGTCGTCGAGCACGTAGACCAGGTCGAGCAGCGGCAGGTAGAAGCCGGGCACCTTGGCCACCAGCGGCAGCAGCATGGTCAGGACCCAGACGCTGGCGCCGGCCAGCAGGCCGGCGATGAAGCCGCGGCGGTTGGCGCTCGGCCAGTAGAGCAGCGACAGCGCGCCGGGGAGGAACTGCAGGGTGGCGACGAAGGACACGGTGCCCAGGTGGGAGAGGTTCTGCCCGGCGTCGATCAGCCGGTAGAAGCCGTAGCTGGCGGCGATGATCGCCACGATCAGCGCCCGGCGTGTCCACTTCAGCCAGCGGTAGATGTTGCCCTCGGCCGGCGGCTGGTAGAGCGGCAGGACCAGATGGTTGAGGACCATGCCCGACAGCGCCAGGGTGACCACGATGACCAGTCCGCTGGCCGCCGACAGGCCGCCGACGTAGGCGGCGAAGATCAGCCAGGGCTGCTCCACCGCCATGCCGATGCCCAGGGTGTAGTACTCGGGGTTGGTGCTGGCGCCGAGCTTGAGGCCGGCCCAGAGGATCGGCGGCACCGCCAGGCTCATCAGCAGCAGGAACAGCGGCAGGCCCCAGCTGGCGCTGATCAGGCTGCGCGGGTTGAGGTTCTCGGTGAAGGCCATGTGGAACATGTGCGGCATGACGATGGCGGCGGCGAAGAACACCAGCAGCAGGGTGCGCCAGGGGCCTTCCTGCAGCGGGGTGTGCAGGGTGGCCAGCGCCGTCTGGTTCTGCAGCAGCCACTGTTCCAGGCCCGCCGGGCCGTCGAACACGCCGTACAGCGCGTACAGGCCGATGGCGGTCATCGCGCAGAGCTTGACCAGCGACTCGAAGGCGATGGCGATCACCAGCCCCTCGTGGCGCTCGCGGGTGGCGATGCGCCGGGCGCCGAACAGGATGGTGAACAGGCTGATCAGCACGCAGAACACCAGGGCGACCTGCTCGTGGTTCTGCTCCTGGCCGATGAGCGCGACGGTATCGGCGATCGACTGGATCTGCAGGGCCAGCAGCGGCAGCACGGCAAGCAGCATGAACAGGGTGGTCAGCGCGCCGGCCCAGGTGCTGCGGAAGCGGAAGGCGAACAGGTCGGCCAGCGAGGCCAGCTGGTAGGTGCGGGTCAGGCGCAGGACCGGCTGCAGCAGCACCGGGGCGAGCAGGAAGGCGCCGGACAGCCCCAGGTAGATGGCCAGGAAGCCGTAGCCGTACTGGTAGGCCAGCCCCACCGCGCCGTAGAACGCCCAGGCACTGGTGTACACCCCCAGCGACAGGGTGTAGGTCAGCGGGTGGCGCACCAGCGCGCGCGGCAGCAGGCCGCGCTCGGTCAGCCAGGCGAGGCCGAACAGCAGCAGCAGGTAGAAGGTGCTGATCAGCAGCAGGTGGGTCGGGCTAAAGCTCGTCGGCATCGCGCTGGCTCTGCAGGATGAAGGTGACGACGATCAGGATCAGCCAGAGCATGTAAGGCCGGTACCAGGCGCCGGTGGGTTCGATCCACCAGTCCATGATGGCCGGGGAGAACAGGTAGATCCCGACCACCAGGATCAGTACCAGCCGGTAGATGTACATGGCAGGTCTCGCGTGCGGGGTGGCGGACGATGGTAGCCGAGGGCCGGTGCCGCTGGAAGCGTGGCCGCTGCGGCGTTCAGCGCAGCGTCGCCTCGTCCAGGCCGGTGCACCGGGCAATGGCGGCGACGTTCCAGTGGCGCACGCCCCAGTCCAGCACCCCGGCGACCGGCTCGCCGGCCAGCGCTTCCGGCGGCTGCTGGCCGAGGGCGCGCAGGGCGCGCACCAGCAGGGCCGGGGCGCGGTCGGCGGGCAGCGGCGGCGAGCGGTAGGACTTGCCGAGCTTGTGGCCGTCGGGCTGCAGCAGCAGCGGGATGTGCAGGTAGCGCGGGTGGGGCAGGCCGAGCAGTTCCTGCAGGTACAGTTGGCGCGGCGTGGAGTCGAGCAGGTCGGCGCCGCGCACGATGTCGGTGACGCCCTGCCAGGCGTCGTCGAGCACCACCGCCAGCTGGTAGGCGTACAGCCCGTCGCGGCGGCGGATGACGAAGTCGCCGACCTCGCGGGCGAGGTTCTGGGCGAAGCGGCCCTGCACCCGGTCGACGAAGGCGTACTCGGCGTCCGGCACGCGCAGGCGGATCGCCGCGTCGTGGCGCGGCCGCCGCAGCTCGCGGCAGGTGCCGGGATAGAGGTCGTGGCCTGCGAGCTGCTTGCGCGAGCAGCTGCAGGGATAGGCCAGGCCGCGCTCCAGCAGGGTCTCCAGCGCCGCGGCATAGGCGTCGTGGCGCGCGCTCTGCCGCTCGACCGCGCCGTCCCAGTGCAGGCCGTAGGTTTCCAGGCTGCGCAGGATGGCGTCCTGGGCGCCGGGCATCTCGCGCGGCGGATCGAGGTCTTCCATGCGCAGCAGCCAGCGCCCGCCGACGGCGCGGGCGTCCAGCCAGGAGGCGAGGGCGGCGACCAGCGAGCCGAAGTGCAGGTAGCCGCTGGGGGTCGGGGCGAAGCGGCCGGTGTAGGCGGGAATCTGGCTCATCGCGGCGGAATCGGGGGCGGGAGGGGACGTCAGAAACGACACGGGGCGCCGTGGCGCCCCGTGGTGGGTCAGGAACCCAGCTGCTTTTCCTTGATTTCCGCCAGCGTCTTGCAATCGATGCACAGGGTGGCGGTGGGGCGGGCTTCCAGACGGCGGATGCCGATCTCGACGCCACAGGATTCGCACCAGCCGTAATCGTTGTCTTCGATCAGTTGCAGGGTTTCGTCGATCTTCTTGATCAGCTTGCGCTCGCGGTCGCGGGTGCGCAGTTCCAGGCTGAACTCCTCTTCCTGGCTGGCGCGGTCGGCCGGGTCGGGGAAGTTGGCGGCCTCGTCCTGCATGTGATGCACGGTGCGGTCGACCTCCTCCATCAGCTCCTGCTTCCAGTTGTTGAGAATGCCGACGAAATGAGCGCGCATCGCATCGCTCATGTACTCCTCGCCGGGGGTTTCCCGATAGGGGTCGAAGCTGCGGATCAGTTGACTGCTCTTTTCTTGGGTCTTGGTGGGCATGATATGTCCGCCTCTCACATTCGCTAATCCCGTGCGCAGGTTGTGTCCATCAGCGGCATTTTAGCCGGCCCTGCGGTTGCAAGCGGGCGAACCTACCAGAAAGCCCCGGCGGGCGCCAGTGCATGCCCTCCGCGCGCCTGGGCGCGGCGCCAGTTGCTAGAATCGCCCTTTGCCTGATCACGGAGCTACGCATGCCGGCGTCCTACAGTGCGCGCAGTCGCGCCATCGAACCCTTCCACGTCATGGCCCTGCTGGCGCGTGCCAACGAGCTGCAGGCGGCCGGGCACGACGTCATCCACCTGGAGATCGGCGAACCGGACTTCTCCACCGCCGAGCCCATCGTGCGCGCCGGGCAGGCCGCGCTGGCCGCCGGGCACACCCGCTACACCGCGGCGCGCGGCCTGCCGGCGCTGCGCGAGGCGCTGGCCGGCTTCTACGCGCGGCGCTACGGGGTGGACATCGACCCGGCGCGGATCCTGATCACGCCCGGCGGCAGCGGCGCGCTGCTGCTGGCCGCGGCGCTGCTGGTCGATCCCGGCAAGCACTGGCTGCTGGCCGACCCGGGCTACCCGTGCAACCGCCATTTCCTGCGTCTGGTGGAGGGCGCTGCGCAGCTGGTGCCGGTCGGCGCCGAGAGCCGCTACCAGCTCAACCCCGAACTGGTGGCGCGCCACTGGGACCGCGACAGCGTCGGCGCGCTGCTCGCCTCGCCGGCCAACCCGACCGGCACCGTGCTGTCGCGCGAGGAGCTGGCCGGCCTGTCGGCGGCGCTGCGCGCGCGCGGCGGCCATCTGGTGGTGGACGAGATCTACCACGGCCTGACCTACGGCCTGGAGGCGCCCAGCGTGCTGGAGGTGGACGACGAGGCCTTCGTGCTCAACAGCTTCTCCAAGTACTTCGGCATGACCGGCTGGCGCCTGGGCTGGCTGGTGGCGCCGCACAAGGCGGTGCCGGAGCTGGAGAAACTGGCGCAGAACCTCTACATCAGCGCGCCGACCATCGCCCAGCACGCCGCCCTGGCCTGCTTCGAGGAGGAGACCCTGGCGATCCTCGAAGCGCGCCGCGCCGAGTTCGCCCGGCGCCGCGACTACCTGCTGCCGGCGCTGCGCGAACTGGGCTTCGGCATCGCCGTGGAGCCCGAGGGCGCTTTTTACCTGTACGCCGACATCGCGGCGTTCGGCGGCGATTCCTACGCGCTGTGCCAGCATCTGCTGGAGACCGAGCATGTGGCGATCACCCCGGGGCTGGACTTCGGCCGCCACCAGGCCGGCCGCCATGTGCGTTTCGCCTACACCCAGAGCCTGCCGCGCCTGGAGCAGGCGGTCGAGCGCATCGCCCGCGGCCTGCGCAGCTGGCGTCCCGATGCAGTTTGATCCGCCGCTGGAAGAGGGCCGCCTGCTGCGCCGCTACAAGCGTTTCTTCGCCGATGTCGAGACCGCCTCGGGCGAGACGCTGACCATCCACTGCCCGAACACCGGCTCGATGCGTCACTGCATGAGCGAGGGCGCGCGGGTCTGGTTCAGCCGCTGCGACGATCCCAAGCGCAAGCTGCCCGGCACCTGGGAGCTGGTGCAGACGCCCCACGGACGGCTGGCCTGCATCAATACCGCGCGGGCCAATCCGCTGGTCGAGGAGGCGCTGCGCGCCGGGGCGATCGCCGAACTGGCCGGTTTCCAGCGCCTGCGCCGCGAGGTGCGCTACGGCGAGGAGAACAGCCGCATCGACTTCTGCCTCGACTTCGCCGCGGGGCCGGCGTTCGTCGAGGTCAAGAGCGTGACCCTGGGCTTCGACGGCAGCGCCGTGGCAGCCTTCCCCGACGCGGTCAGCGCGCGCGGCAGCAAGCACCTGCGCGAGCTGGCCACCCTGGCGCGGCGCGGGGTGCGCGCGGTGCAGCTGTACTGCGTGAACCTGTCCGGCATCGAGGCGGTGCGCGCCGCCGCGGAGATCGACCCGGGCTACGCCTGCACCTTGCGCGAGGCGCGCGCCGCCGGGGTCGAGGTGCTGGCCTACGGCGCCGAGCTGTCGGCGCAGGGCCTGCGCCTGGTGCGGCGTCTGGAGGTCGTGTCCTAGCGCTGTCGCTGCGCGGCTAGAGCTCGACCCAGATGGCGCCGTCCTGCTCGCGGCAGGGCAGGGCGACGAGGAACTCGCCGGCGCAGGGGCCGGCGACGCATTCCCCGGACTCGATCAGGAACAGCGCGCCGTGGCGGGCGCACCGGATCAGGCTGCCGCTGTCGTCGAGAAAGCGGTCGGGTTGCCATTCCAGCGCCACGCCGCGGTGCGGACAGCGGTTGCGATAGGCGTAGACGCGGCCCTCGCGGCGCACCAGCAGCAGGGCCTGGCGGCCGATCTGGAAGCCGCGGCTGCTGCCCTCGGGCAGCTCCGGGCTGGCGCACAGTCGTGGCATGCTCACCTCCGCAAAAACGCCGATTATCCCCGGCCGCGCGGGCCGCTGGCCAGTACCGGGCATGCCGGCGCTGTTCCTCGGCGCGGCGGCCTCTTATCCTGCGCGCAGGTTTTCCCGGCTGGTGCCCTCCCCGATGATCGTTCCGCTGCGCGGCCCCTGGCTGCTCCCCCTGTTGCTGCTGGTGCTGGGCCTAGCGTTCTGGCTGTCGCTGGCGCTCGGCCCGGTGCCCCTGCCGCTGGCCGACATCCTGCGGGTGCTGGGGCGCCTGGCCGGCCTGCCGCTGGACGGCGAGGGGCTGCAGCAGGCCGAGCTGATCGTCGCCCAGATCCGCCTGCCGCGCAGCCTGCTGGGGCTGGCGGCGGGCGCGGTGCTGGCGCTGTGCGGGGTGGCGATGCAGGGGCTGTTCCGCAATCCGCTGGCCGATCCGGGGCTGATCGGCGTGTCCGGCGGCGCGGCGCTGGGCGCGGCCTGCGCCATCGTCCTCGGCGCCAGCCTGGGCGGGCTGCCGGAGGCCTGGGCGCCCTACCTGCTGTCGGTGTCGGCGTTCGCCGGCGGCCTGCTGAGCACCGCGCTGGTCTACCGCCTCGGCCGCCGCGACGGCGAGATCCGGGTGGCCACCATGCTGCTCGCCGGCATCGCCCTGACCGCGCTGTCCGGCGCGGCCATCGGCCTGCTCAGCTACCTGGCCGACGACACCACCCTGCGCAGTCTGACCTTCTGGAACCTGGGCAGCCTCAACGGCGCCAGCTACCGGCGCCTGTGGCCGCTGCTGCTGATCGCCCTGGCCGTGGCGCTGTGGCTGCCGCGCCGCGCGCGGGCGCTCAACGCCCTGCTGCTGGGCGAGTCGGAGGCGCGCCACCTGGGCTTCGAGGTCGAGCGGCTCAAGCGCGAACTGGTGTTCTGCACCGCGCTGGGCGTCGGCGCGGCGGTGGCGGCGGCCGGGATGATCGGCTTCATCGGCCTGCTGGTGCCGCACCTGATGCGCCTGCTGGTCGGCCCCGACCACCGCCTGCTGCTGCCAGCGGCGGCGCTGGGCGGCGCCAGCCTGCTGCTCGGCGCCGATCTGCTCGCCCGTCTGGCGCTGGCCCCGGCGGAGCTGCCGATCGGCATCGTCACCGCGCTGCTCGGCGCGCCGTTCTTCCTGTTCCTGCTGGTACGGGGGCGCTACTGATGCTGCGCAGCGAGGGGCTGGCGGTGCGCCGTGGCGGGCGTGCGGTGCTGCAGGGCATCGACCTGCAGTTGCATCCGGGCGAGGTGCTCGGCGTGCTCGGCCCCAACGGCGCCGGCAAGAGCAGCCTGCTGGCGGCGCTGTGCGGTGAGCTGGCGGCGGCCGGCGGCGCGGTGTGGTTCGACGGGCGGCCGCTGGCGCACTGGCCGGCGCTGCAGCGCGCCCGGCGCCTGGCGGTGCTGCCGCAGAGTTCCAGCCTCGACTTCGCCTTCCGCGTCGAGGAGGTGGTCGCGCTCGGCCGCCTGCCGCACGCCAGCGGCAGCGCCGCCGACCGGCGCATCGTCGAGGCGGCGCTGGAGGCCGCCGACATCGCCGCGCTGCACGGGCGCAACTACCTGACCCTGTCCGGCGGCGAGCGCCAGCGCGTGCATCTGGCCCGGGTGCTGGCGCAGCTCTGGCCGGGCGACGTAGGACAGGTGCTGCTGCTCGACGAGCCGACCGCGATGCTCGATCCGCAGCACCAGCACCGCTGCCTGGCGGCGGCGCGGCAGCTGGCCGCGCGCGGCGTGGCGGTGCTGGTGATCCTGCATGACCTGAACCTGGCCGCGCGCTATTGTGAGCGCCTGCTGCTGCTCGCCGAGGGGCGCGTGCAGGCGCTGGGGGCGACCCGCGAGGTGCTGCGCGCCGAGCTGCTGGAGGCGGTGTTCGGCCTGCCGGTGCTGGTCCGCGAGCACCCCGAGCGCGGCCACCCGCTGGTCATCGCCCGCTGAGGCGAGGCGTTCTTCACTGCTGTCCGCTCAAGGAGGTTCCATGCGTGTCCTGTCGTTGCTGTGCGCTGCCCTGTGGCTGTGCGGCTGTGCCGCCACCTCGCCCGGCGTCACGCCGCTGCCGGCCTGGCAGAGTCCCGAAGGGCGCGCGGATGCGCAGCTCGGACAGATCGTCGAGCTGGCCAGCGGTCGCACCCTGACCCCGCAGCAGCTGCTCGACCGACTGGCGGAGGCGCCGCGGCTGCTGATCGGCGAGCAGCACGACAACCCCGATCACCACGCCCTGCAGCTCTGGCTGCTGGAAAACCTGGCCGCGCGGCGCGCCTCCGGCAGCCTGCTGCTGGAAATGCTCAACCCCGACCAGCAGGCGCGCGTCGATGCGCTGCGCGCCGCCCTTGCCCGCGGCGAGCGGCCGGAGCTGCCGGCGGCGCTGGCCTGGCAGCCCGGCTGGGACTGGGCGCAGTACGCCGCGCTGGTCGACTGGGCGCTGCGCCAGCCGGCGCCGCTGTGGGCGGCCAACCTGGATCGCGAGGAAATCCGCCGTCTCTATGCCGAGCGCCCGGCGCTCGCCGGACAACGCTCGACCCGCGCGGCGGTGAGCGAGGCGCTGCTGGCGCAGATCCGCGCCTCGCACTGCGGCCTGCTGCCGGACAGCCAGTTGCCGGCAATGCTGGCGGTGCAGCAGCAGCGCGACCGGCGCATGGCCGAGCGGCTGCGCGCGGCGCCGACCCCGGCGGTGCTGATCGCCGGGGCCTTCCATGCGCGCCGCGACTTGGGCGTGCCGCTGCATCTGGAGGATCTCGGCGCCGCCGAGGGCGCCCGCGTGCTGATCCTCGCCGAAGTCGGCAAGCCGGTGGCGGCGCAGGCCGCCGACTACGTCTGGTACACCGCGGCGGTGCCGGCCGAGGATCACTGCGCGCGCCTGCGCCGCTAGCCGCGGTGGCGCGCTGAACGGTTTTTCCCGGGCAAAAAAAGACCCGGCGGGGGAGCCGGGTCGAAACCGTGATTAGCCTGATGAGGAGATAACCGAAAAGCCAGTCTGCCAGGGCCTTTCGTCTATCGACCGATCTCGCGATCAGTTGAGTTGATGATAAGTGTTTTCATTTGAGAGTCAAGCGCATTCTGCGCAAAGGCCTTTACAAGGTGTTACCGCTCTTGCCGAGCGCCTCGACCTGCTGCAGCAGGCGCATCTTGTGCTCGTCCGTCAGCTCGCTCCAGTGGCGGTCGAGCAGGGCGCCCTCGATGGAATAGAGCAGCACCCGCGAGGCGTTGATGCCCCGGGCCAGCACCGCCCGGTAGGCGGCGGCGGCGCCGAGGCGGCGCAGCTCGCCTGCGGTGTGGATGCCCACGGTGTGCAACCAGAGCGCCGAAGTCTTGCCGAGATTGCGCATCTGCAACAACTCGTCGTTCATCGCCTCCCCCTTGCAGCCATGCGCTGCCCACGCGCCCGGCGGCACGCGGCGGGGCGCTGTCTCGTTGTCGTGTCCGCGACGGGGAGGTGCTGGCCGCCCCGCCATATTTCAGTCTAGTCGGCTGTGGCGGGGGCGGCCGGGAGGCGGGGATGTCAGAGTTCGGGCAGTTGCTGGCGGATGCGCTCGACCAGACCGTTGAGGCTGGCGGCGTCGTGGGTGTCGATCCGCCCGCTGTGCGGCAGTTCCTCGTCGCGCAGCGGTTCGCGCCCGGCCTCCTGGGCCTGGATCACCGCGAGGGTGGCATCGGAGGGGTCGCGGCCTTCGGCCTGGCGCTCGGCCAGCCAGGCGGCGATCACCGTCTGCGGCGCCTGGCAGTCGAGGATCAGGAAGGGCACGCCGCTGTCCTCGGCCACCGCCTGGGCGGCCAGGCGCTGGGCGTGCTTGAGGTAGGTGGCGTCGAGCACCACCGGGAAGCCGGCCCGCAGGATGCCCGCCGCCAGCCGGTGCAGCTGCGCGTAGGTCTGCTGGCTGGCCTCGGCGCCGTACAGCTCGGCTTCCCCGGCGGCGGGGAACAGGCGCTTGCGCTCGACGTCCGAGCGCAGGCGCACGGCGCCGAAGGCCTCGACCAGGCGCAGGGCGACGTGGCTCTTGCCGACCGCGGAGACCCCGTGGGTGATGGCCAGGAAGCGCGAGGGAATGGCGCTGTAGCTTTCCGCCAGGGCGGCGTAGTTGCGGTACTGGCGCAGGATCATCGCGCGCTCCACCGGGTCCTGCTCCTGGCCGAGGCGGAACAGGCTGATCTTGGCGCGGACCATGGCCCGGTAGGCCTTGTAGAACGGCAGCAGGGCGAGGCCGGCGTAGTCGCCGCTCAGCTCCAGGTAGGCATTGATGAAGCGCCGCGACAGCGCCTTGAGGCCACGGTCTTCCAGGTCCATGGCGAGGAAGGCGGCGTCGCTGATCACGTCGATCAGGCGGAACGGCTCGTTGAACTCGATGCAGTCGAACAGCACCACTTCGCCGTCGATCAGGGTGACGTTGGCCAGGTGGATGTCGCCGTGGCATTCGCGGATGAAGCCGTCGGCCTTGCGCTGTTCGAGCAGCGGGGCGAGGCGCGCGAAGGTGTCCTCTGCCCAGGCTTCCAGATGCTGCAGCTGGGCCAGGTCGGCGGTCTCCTCGCCGAGCAGCGGGCGGATCTGCTCGAAGTTCTGCCGCACCGGCGCCATCACCGCCTCGGCGCTGCCCAGCGCGTGCCCGGCCGGCACGCGCGCGGCCTGGGCGTGCAGCTCGGCGATGCGCTGGGCGAGGGTGTCGATGTGCGCCGGGGTCAGTTCGCCGCGGGCCAGCACGTTGGACAGCAGGCCGCTCTGCGGGAACTGGCGCATCTTCAGCAGGTGGTCGACGACCGGGCCGTCGCCGCCGAGCTGCGGGGCTTCCGGGCTGCCGGTGACCGGCAGCACTTCCAGATAGAGGTCGCGGGCGCTGCGCTGGTTGAGGCGCAGCTCCTCGTGGCAGAAGTGCTCGCGCGCTTCGCGGCTGCTGAAGTCGAGGAAGCCGAAATCGACCGGCTTCTTCAGCTTGTAGGCATAGTCGCCAGTGAGCAGAACCCAGGAGATGTGCGTCTCGATGACTTCGAACCCCGCCACCGGGTGGGGATAAAGGGCGGGATTCTGCAGGGCTTCGATCAGGGACTGGCTCACGGGCGATCCTTTTCGTCGGAAAATGGTCAGAGCGGCATTATGGCGGCTCGCCCGGTGCCTGCAAACCGCCGGGCGTGCCATCCGTCCACGGCAAAGCCACGTATAATCCCGCGCCATGACTCGATCCCGTACCCCCTCCCGCTCTGCCCGCGGACGCCGCCAGGTGCCCGCCAAGACCCGTCCCTGGCTGCGCTGGCTGATCCGCCTGGGTCTGCTCGGCGCGCTGCTGCTGGCCGGCCTGATGATCTACCTCGATGCGGTGGTGCAGGAGAAGTTCTCCGGCCAGCGCTGGACGGTGCCGGCCAAGGTCTACGCCCGCCCGCTGGAGCTGTTCGCCGGCCTCAAGCTGAGTCGCGACGACTTCCTCACCGAGCTGGACGCCCTGGGCTACCGGCGCACCCGCGCGGTGCAGGGGCCGGGCGAGGTGTCCGTGGCCGGCAACCAGGTCGAGCTGCACAGCCGCGGCTTCCAGTTCTACGACGGCAGCGAGGCGCCGCAGCGGCTGCGCGTGGCCTTCTCCGGCCAGCAGGTGAGCAGCCTCAGCCAGCCCGGCGCCGGCAGCCTGGCGGTGGCGCGTCTGGAGCCCCTGCTGATCGGCGGCCTGTACCCGGCGCACAACGAGGACCGGGTGCTGATCCGGCTCGACGAGGTGCCGCCCTACCTGGTCGAGACCCTGATCGCCGTCGAGGATCGCGAGTTCTACAACCATTTCGGCGTGTCGCCCAAGTCGATCGCCCGCGCCATATGGGTCAACGCCAGCGCCGGCTCGGTGGTGCAGGGCGGCAGCACCCTGACCCAGCAGCTGGTGAAGAACTTCTTCCTCAGCAACGAGCGCAGCCTGACCCGCAAGGGCACCGAGGCACTGATGGCGCTGCTGCTGGAGCTGCATTACGACAAGCAGCAGATCCTCGAGGGCTACCTCAACGAGGTGTTCCTCGGCCAGGACGGCCAGCGTGCGATCCACGGCTTCGGTCTGGCCAGCCAGTACTTCTTCGGCCAGCCGCTGGCCGAACTGCGTCTGCACCAGGTCGCCCTGCTGGTCGGCATGGTCAAGGGGCCGTCCTACTACAACCCGCGGCGCCACCCGGAACGGGCGCTGGAGCGGCGCAACCTGGTGCTCGACCTGCTCGCCGCGCAGGGCGTGGCCAGCGCCGAGGAAGTGGCCCGCGCCAAGCAGGCCGGGCTGGACGTCAGTCCGCGCGGCAGTCTGGCCAACAGCTCGTTCCCGGCGTTCCTCGACCTGGTCAAGCGCCAGCTGCGCCAGGACTACCGCGAGGAGGACCTGACCGAGGAAGGCCTGCGGATCTTCACCAGCTTCGACCCGATCCTCCAGCTCAAGGCCGAAACCGCCATGGCCGACACCCTCAAGCGCCTCGGCGCGCGCAAGGGCGTCGACGAGGTGGAGGCGGCGATGGTGGTGACCAACCCGCAGACCGGCGAGATCCAGGCGCTGCTGGGCAGCCGCCAGCCGCGCTTCGCCGGCTTCAACCGCGCGCTGGATGCCCAGCGGCCGATCGGCTCGCTGGTCAAGCCGGCGGTCTACCTGACCGCCCTGGAGCGGCCCAGCCAGTACACCCTGACCAGCTGGCTGGCCGACGAGCCGTTCTCGGTCAAGGGCGCCGACGGTCAGGTCTGGCAGCCGAAGAACTACGACCGCCGCGCCCACGGCACCATCTTCCTTTATCAGGGGCTGGCCAACTCCTACAACCTGTCCACCGCCAAGCTGGGCCTGGAGGTCGGCGTCGACAACGTGCTGAAGACCGTGCGCCGCCTCGGCGCCGAGCAGGACTGGCCGGCCTACCCGTCGATGCTGCTGGGCGCCGGCGCGCTCAGCCCGATGCAGGTGGCGACCATGTACCAGACCATCGCCAACGGCGGCTTCAATACCCCGCTGCGCGGGATCCGCAGCGTGCTGGCCGCCGATGGCGAACCGCTCAAGGGCTATCCCTACGAGGTGCAGCAGCGCTTCGATCCGGGCGCCATCCACCTGCTGCAGACCGCGATGCGCCGGGTGATGCGCGAGGGCACCGGTCGCTCGGTCTACAACCAGGTGCCGGGCTCCCTGGAGCTCGCCGGCAAGACCGGCACCAGCAACGACTCGCGCGACAGCTGGTTCGCCGGCTTCGGCCAGGATCTGCTCGCCGTGGTGTGGATGGGTCGCGACGACAACGGCACCACGCCGCTGACCGGCGCCACCGGCGCGCTGCAGGTGTGGAGCGGCTTCATGCGCCGCGCCATGCCGGCCTCGCTGGACCTCACGCCGCCGGACAACGTGCAGCGCGCCTGGATCGACCCGTACAGCGGCCAGGGCTCGGACGCCAGCTGCCCGGGCGCGCTGCAGATGCCGTATATTCGCGGCAGCGAGCCGCCGGCCGGCATGCCCTGCCAGTCCGCCCCGGCGCTGGAGGCGGTGGACCCGGTGCTGGACCTGATCCGCGGCTGGCTGCAATGAACGCTGGCGACGCGGTCGCGAACAACTGACGAGAAGGGGATCGATGGTGAACAAGGCTTGGTGGGTGCCGCTGGCACTGTCTCTGCTGGCGGGTTGTGCGACGCCCGTGCAGCGCGGTTCGATTCCGGTGGTGGACGCCGGCGTGCCGCTGCCGTCGGCCGGCGGCGTGGCGACGCGCCAGCCGAGCGCGCCGCCGCGCGCCGTCGCGCCGGCCGTGCCGCAGGACTCCGGGGTGGTGGTGATGGTGCCCGACGCGGTCGGCGCCGCGCCCCTGCAGACTTTCCCGGCCAGCACGGCCGCGCCGGGGCTGAACACCACCTTCGAGCCGCCGCTCGCGCCCAGCCAGCTGAGCCAGCCCAGCGCCGGGGTCGGCGCGGTGACCCTGGCCGCCGACGAGCAGCTCGACGGCCCGGTGCTGGCGCTGCTGACTTCCGCGCAGCAGATGGAGCGCAGCGGCAACCTTGGCGGCGCCTCGGCCAGCCTCGAACGCGCCCAGCGCATCGCCCCGCGCGAGCCGCAGGTGCTCTATCGCCTGGCCGAAGTGCGTCTGGCCCAGGGCGACGCCGCCCAGGCCGAGCAGCTGGCGCGTCGCGGGCTGAGCTACGCCGGCGGGCGTCCCACCCTGCAGGCCAGTCTGTGGGACGTGATCGCCCGCGCCCGCGAGCGCCAGGGCGATGCTGCCGGCGCTGCCGAGGCGCGCCAGCGCGCGCGGGTCAACCTGTGATGGACGCCCGTATTCCGGCGCTGGCCGAGCAACTGCTGCTGATCGAGCGCGAACTGCGCCTGCTGGGCTGGTGGAGCGAGCAGATGCCGGCGGCCGAGCGTCTGGCCAGCGTCGAGCCGTTCTGCGTCGACACCCTGGCCCTCGAAGAGTGGTTGCAGTGGATCTTCCTGCCGCGGATGAAGGCGCTCATCGAGTCGGGCGGCACCCTGCCGGGCGCCTGCGCGATCCGCGCCATGGCCGAGCAGGCCTGGCCTCACGAAGGCCGGCGGGTGATCGTGCTGCTGGAGGCGCTGGGCGAGTTCGACCGCCTGATCGGCGAGCCGTCCGCGTCGATCTGAGCGCCGTGGCCCGGGCGGCGCCGCGCTTTTGCCCTGCCGTCCGGGCGGCAAACTTCGGCTTGACTTGCCCGGGCCTAATCCGAACAATCTGTGATTCGCTTGGCGGGTCGCGACATTTCGCCCCGCTCGGCAGACCATGAGGTGCACACCCGCGCCGCCCAAGCCAGGCCCTGTCACGCGTTTACCTCGCGCCGGGGTGGGGGCCTCCGTAACGCAGGATCGCTCCCGATACTCGCTAAGTCAGCAGCTGACGTCGCCGGCGACTACCATCGCCCATGCTCTGCCTGGCAGTTAACCGAACTTCGGTCGCCCTTCTGTGGGTGTTTCTCAGGCGTTCTAGAGGTGAAACGTGGAGCTTTTATCAGGCGCTGAAATGGTCGTCCGCTTCCTGCGCGACGAAGGCGTGAAGTACATCTACGGGTACCCGGGAGGTGCCCTCCTGCATATCTACGATGCCCTGTTCAAGGAAAAGGCGCTCGAGCACATCCTCGTCCGCCACGAACAGGCCGCGACCCACATGGCTGACGGCTATGCCCGCGCCACCGGCAAGGCCGGCGTGGTGCTGGTGACCTCCGGTCCCGGTGCGACCAACGCCATCACCGGCATCGCCACCGCCTACATGGACTCGATCCCGATGGTGGTGCTGTCCGGCCAGGTGCCGAGCACCATGGTCGGTACCGATGCCTTCCAGGAAACCGACATGGTCGGTATCTCCCGGCCGATCGTGAAGCACAGCTTCATCATCAAGCACCCCTCGGAAATCCCCGAGGTGCTGAAGAAGGCCTTCTACATCGCCGAGTCCGGCCGTCCCGGTCCGGTGGTGGTGGACATTCCCAAGGACATGACCAACCCGGCCGAGAAGTTCGAGTACGTCTATCCGAAGAAGGTCAAGCTGCGCTCCTACGGCCCGGCCGTGCGCGGCCACTCCGGCCAGATCCGCAAGGCTGCCGAGATCCTCCTGGCCGCCAAGCGTCCGGTGCTCTACTCCGGCGGCGGCGCAGTCATGGGCAATGCCGCGGCACCGCTCACCGAGCTGGCGCGCATGCTCAACCTGCCGGTCACCAACACCCTGATGGGCCTCGGCGGCTATCCGGGCAGCGACCGCCAGTTCCTCGGCATGCTCGGCATGCACGGCAGCTACACCGCCAACCTGACCATGCACCACGCCGATGTGATCCTCGCCGTCGGCGCGCGCTTCGACGACCGGGTGATCAACGGCGCGCCGAAGTTCTGCCCGAACGCGAAGATCATCCACATCGACATCGACCCGGCGTCGATCTCCAAGACCATCAAGGCCGACGTGCCGATCGTCGGTCCGGTGGACAGCGTGCTGAACGAGATGGTGGCGATCCTCAAGGAAATCGGCCAGAAGCCGAACCAGGAGGCGCTGGCCAGCTGGTGGAAGCAGATCGAAGAGTGGCGCGGCAACCGCGGCCTGTTCCCCTACGACAAGGGCGACGGCAGCATCATCAAGCCGCAGACGGTGATCGAGACCCTGCACGAAGTGACGCGCGGCGATGCCTTCGTCAGCTCCGACGTCGGCCAGCACCAGATGTTCGCGGCGCAGTACTACAAGTTCGACAAGCCTAATCGCTGGCTCAACTCCGGTGGCCTGGGCACCATGGGCTTCGGTCTGCCGGCCGCGATGGGCGCCAAGCTGAACTTCCCGGACGCCGATGTCGCCTGCGTGACCGGCGAGGGCAGCATCCAGATGAACATCCAGGAGCTGTCGACCTGCCTGCAGTACGACCTGCCGGTGAAGATCGTCAACCTGAACAACGGTTCGCTGGGCATGGTTCGCCAGTGGCAGGACATGGTCTACAGCGGCCGCCACTCGCACTCCTACATGGAGTCGCTGCCGGACTTCATCAAGCTGGCGGAAGCCTACGGCCACGTCGGGATGCGCATCACCGAGCTGAAGGATCTCAAGCCGAAGATGGAAGAGGCCTTCGCTCTGAAGAACCGTCTGGTGTTCCTCGACATCCAGGTCGATGCGCTCGAACACGTATACCCGATGCAGATTCGTGACGGCTCCATGCGCGACATGTGGCTGAGCAAGACGGAGCGCACCTGATCATGCGACACATCATCTCCCTGCTGCTGGAAAACGAGCCGGGCGCCCTGTCCCGGGTGGTTGGTCTGTTCTCCCAGCGCAACTACAACATCGAAAGCCTGACCGTGGCGCCGACCGAAGACCCGACCCTGTCGCGTCTGACGCTGACCACCGTCGGCCATGACGACGTCATCGAGCAGATCACCAAGAACCTCAACAAGCTGATCGAGGTGGTCAAGCTGGTCGACCTGTCGGAAAGCGCGCACATCGAGCGCGAGCTGATGCTGGTCAAGGTCAAGGCCACCGGCGCCCAGCGCGCCGAGATCAAGCGCACCGCCGACATCTTCCGCGGCCAGATCGTCGACGTCACCAGCAGCGTGTACACCGTGCAGCTGGCCGGCACCAGCGACAAGCTGGACAGCTTCATCCAGGCCATCGGCACCGCGTCGATCCTGGAAGTGGTCCGCAGCGGCGTCACCGGCATCGCCCGTGGCGACAAGACACTGAGCATCTGATTTTGAACAAGGCCCGCGAGGCCGCACTGAACCGAGGATTTCTCATGCAAGTTTATTACGACAAAGACTGCGACCTGTCGATCATCCAGAGCAAGAAGGTGGCCATCATCGGTTACGGCTCCCAGGGCCACGCCCATGCCTGCAACCTGAAGGACTCCGGTGTCGACGTGACCGTCGGTCTGCGTCCGGGCTCCTCCTCGATTGCCAAGGCCGAGGCCCATGGCCTGAAAGTCAGCGACGTGCCGAGCGCCGTGGCTGCCGCCGATCTGGTGATGATCCTGACCCCGGACGAATTCCAGGGCCGTCTGTACAAGGACGAGATCGAGCCGAACCTGAAGCCGGGTGCCACCCTGGCCTTCGCCCACGGTTTCTCCATTCACTACAACCAGGTGGTGCCGCGCGCCGACCTCGACGTGATCATGATCGCGCCGAAGGCTCCGGGCCACACCGTGCGTTCCGAGTTCGTCAAGGGTGGCGGCATTCCTGACCTGGTCGCCATCTACCAGGACGCTTCCGGCAACGCCAAGAACGTCGCTCTGTCCTACGCCAGCGGCGTTGGCGGCGGCCGTACCGGTATCATCGAAACCACCTTCAAGGACGAGACCGAAACCGACCTGTTCGGCGAGCAGGCCGTGCTGTGCGGCGGTTGCGTCGAGCTGGTCAAGGCCGGTTTCGAAACCCTGGTGGAAGCCGGTTATGCGCCGGAAATGGCCTACTTCGAGTGCCTCCACGAGCTGAAGCTGATCGTCGATCTGATGTTCGAAGGCGGCATCGCCAACATGAACTACTCGATCTCCAACAACGCCGAGTACGGTGAGTACGTCACCGGTCCGGAGGTGATCAACGAGCAGTCCCGTCAGGCCATGCGCAATGCGCTCAAGCGCATCCAAGACGGCGAATACGCCAAGATGTTCATCCAGGAAGGCGCCACCAACTACCCGTCGATGACCGCCCGTCGTCGCAACAACGCTGCCCATGGCATCGAGGTGGTCGGCGAGAAGCTGCGCGCCATGATGCCGTGGATCGCGGCGAACAAGATCGTCGACAAGACCAAGAACTAAGGTCTGTGACGAAGAAAAGACGCGGCTACGGCCGCGTTTTTTCTTTTCTGGTATAAAAAAGACGGATGGCCGGATCGGCGATATGTCGATCGACGCATGGCCAGTCGATTTGTCCTTCCGAGCAAGGTGGTTACCCATGAGCGAACAACCCGGCGAGCCGCAAAAGGCGCCAGAGACCGACAGCATGCTGCCCATCGACGAGCACGTCGAAGAGGGGCGCGATGCCGAAGGACGCAAGGTCAGGCATCGTGGCGTCTACCTGCTGCCCAACCTGTTCACCACGGCCGCACTGTTCGCAGGCTTCTACGCGATCATCAGCGCGATGAGCGGGCGCTTTTCCGAAGCGGCGGCGGCGATCTTTGTGGCCATGGTGCTGGACGGCCTGGATGGTCGCGTGGCCCGGCTGACCAACACGCAGAGTGCATTCGGCGCCGAATACGACTCCCTGTCGGACATGGTCGCCTTTGGCGTGGCGCCGGCGCTGGTCGCCTTCGAGTGGGCGCTGGGCAGTCTGGGCAAGGTCGGCTGGATGGTGGCCTTCATCTATGTGGCGTGCGCTGCGCTGCGCCTGGCGCGCTTCAATACCCAGGTGGGAACTGCCGACAAGCGCTTCTTCGTCGGTCTCGCCAGCCCGGCGGCGGCCTCGGTGGTGGCCGGCACGGTCTGGGCATTCAGCGACTTCGGCATCCAGGGCTCCAACATGGCCTTCCTCGTCGCTTTGCTGGTGGCTGCCGCCGGTGTGCTGATGGTCAGTAACATCAAGTACCACAGCTTCAAGGATCTGGATCTGAAAGGGCGGGTTCCCTTTGTCGCGGTACTGGTGACGGTGCTGCTGTTCGCCGTGGTGTTCAGCGACCCGCCGCGTGTACTGCTGCTGATCTTCCTCGGCTACGCCCTCTCCGGGCCGGTACAGCGTTTGCTGCAGCTGCGCCGTCGCCGCACTGCCGACTGAATTGACGATTTCTTGTGAAAACTCGTTGACGGCTGCTGGAAGTGGCCTATAATGCGCGCCACTTCCAGCGAGAAGCTGAACAAAAAGCCTTTTAAATCAATAGGTTGCAAAGTTCAGGCGATTGAGCGATGCTTGCGTCGCTCGCTCTTGCAGGGAGTGCGGGGCTCGGGTCCTGCTGCGGTTTTCGCCTCCGGGCGGTGCTGCAAAGAGGTGTTGACTTCGGCTCGAAAGGCTGTAAGATGCGCGCCTCGCTGATCGGAAGGGTCCTTCCGGAAGGCGCCAAGCGATTGAATCGAAAAGAAATTTTCAAAAATCGCTTGACAGGTTGAAAGGCTGCTGTAGAATGCGCGGCCTCGGTTGAGACGAAACACTGGCTCGGTCGAAACGCTCTTTAATAAGTTGAATCAAGCAATTCGTGTGGGTGCTTGTGAGATAAGACTGACAGTCGCAAGATTATCAGCATCACAAGTAACACTCGTGAATTCGAGAGTTTTTTGCGATTGCTGAGCCAAGTTTAGGGTTTTCTCAAAACCCAGATTGATTTGAACTGAAGAGTTTGATCATGGCTCAGATTGAACGCTGGCGGCAGGCCTAACACATGCAAGTCGAGCGGATGAAGGTAGCTTGCTACCGGATTCAGCGGCGGACGGGTGAGTAATGCCTAGGAATCTGCCCGGTAATGGGGGATAACGTTTCGAAAGGAACGCTAATACCGCATACGTCCTACGGGAGAAAGCAGGGGACCTTCGGGCCTTGCGTTATCGGATGAGCCTAGGTCGGATTAGCTAGTTGGTGAGGTAATGGCTCACCAAGGCGACGATCCGTAACTGGTCTGAGAGGATGATCAGTCACACTGGAACTGAGACACGGTCCAGACTCCTACGGGAGGCAGCAGTGGGGAATATTGGACAATGGGCGAAAGCCTGATCCAGCCATGCCGCGTGTGTGAAGAAGGTCTTCGGATTGTAAAGCACTTTAAGTTGGGAGGAAGGGCAGTCAGTTAATACCTTGCTGTCTTGACGTTACCAACAGAATAAGCACCGGCTAACTTCGTGCCAGCAGCCGCGGTAATACGAAGGGTGCAAGCGTTAATCGGAATTACTGGGCGTAAAGCGCGCGTAGGTGGTTCAGCAAGTTGGATGTGAAAGCCCCGGGCTCAACCTGGGAACTGCATCCAAAACTACTGAGCTAGAGTACGGTAGAGGGTGGTGGAATTTCCTGTGTAGCGGTGAAATGCGTAGATATAGGAAGGAACACCAGTGGCGAAGGCGACCACCTGGACTGATACTGACACTGAGGTGCGAAAGCGTGGGGAGCAAACAGGATTAGATACCCTGGTAGTCCACGCCGTAAACGATGTCAACTAGTTGTTGGGTTCCTTGAGAACTTAGTAACGAAGCTAACGCGATAAGTTGACCGCCTGGGGAGTACGGCCGCAAGGTTAAAACTCAAATGAATTGACGGGGGCCCGCACAAGCGGTGGAGCATGTGGTTTAATTCGAAGCAACGCGAAGAACCTTACCTGGCCTTGACATGCAGAGAACTTTCCAGAGATGGATTGGTGCCTTCGGGAGCTCTGACACAGGTGCTGCATGGCTGTCGTCAGCTCGTGTCGTGAGATGTTGGGTTAAGTCCCGTAACGAGCGCAACCCTTGTCCTTAGTTACCAGCACGTTATGGTGGGCACTCTAAGGAGACTGCCGGTGACAAACCGGAGGAAGGTGGGGATGACGTCAAGTCATCATGGCCCTTACGGCCAGGGCTACACACGTGCTACAATGGTCGGTACAGAGGGTTGCCAAGCCGCGAGGTGGAGCTAATCCCACAAAACCGATCGTAGTCCGGATCGCAGTCTGCAACTCGACTGCGTGAAGTCGGAATCGCTAGTAATCGTGAATCAGAATGTCACGGTGAATACGTTCCCGGGCCTTGTACACACCGCCCGTCACACCATGGGAGTGGGTTGCTCCAGAAGTAGCTAGTCTAACCTTAGGGAGGGCGGTTACCACGGAGTGATTCATGACTGGGGTGAAGTCGTAACAAGGTAGCCGTAGGGGAACCTGCGGCTGGATCACCTCCTTAATCGAAGACTTCAGCTTCCTCATAAGCTCCCACACGAATTGCTTGATTCACTCGCGAAAGGCGATTGGGTCTGTAGCTCAGTTGGTTAGAGCGCACCCCTGATAAGGGTGAGGTCGGCAGTTCGAATCTGCCCAGACCCACCAATTGTCGTGGTGCGCAGGCTGATCGAAAGATGGGGCCATAGCTCAGCTGGGAGAGCGCCTGCTTTGCACGCAGGAGGTCAGGAGTTCGATCCTCCTTGGCTCCACCACTTAATCGCCAAGCTCAGAAATGAGTGCTTGTACTGCAACATGCAGTGCGAAACGAGCATTGATTTCTGGTCTTATCGCCAGACGTTCTTTAAAAATTCGGGTATGTGATAGAAGTAGACTGAATGATCTCTTTCACTGGTGATCATTCAAGTCAAGGTAAAATTTGCGAGTTCAAGCGCAAGTTTTCGGCGAATGTCGACATTCACGCACATAATCACAGTCAATCAGATCCTCGGATCACAGATTGCTTGGGGTTATATGGTCAAGTGAATAAGCGCATACGGTGGATGCCTTGGCAGTCAGAGGCGATGAAAGACGTGGTAGCCTGCGATAAGCTTCGGGGAGTCGGCAAACAGACTTTGATCCGGAGATCTCTGAATGGGGAAACCCACTCAGCATAAGCTGGGTATCTTGTACTGAATACATAGGTGCAAGAGGCGAACCAGGGGAACTGAAACATCTAAGTACCCTGAGGAAAAGAAATCAACCGAGATTCCCTTAGTAGTGGCGAGCGAACGGGGATTAGCCCTTAAGCTGCTTGGATTTTAGTAGAAGGCTCTGGAAAGTGCCGCCATAGTGGGTGATAGCCCCGTATACGAAAAGATCCTTGCAGTGAAATCGAGTAGGACGGAGCACGAGAAACTTTGTCTGAATATGGGGGGACCATCCTCCAAGGCTAAATACTACTGACTGACCGATAGTGAACCAGTACCGTGAGGGAAAGGCGAAAAGAACCCCGGAGAGGGGAGTGAAATAGAACCTGAAACCGTATGCGTACAAGCAGTGGGAGCCTACTTTGTTGGGTGACTGCGTACCTTTTGTATAATGGGTCAGCGACTTATATTCAGTGGCAAGCTTAACCGTATAGGGGAGGCGTAGCGAAAGCGAGTCTTAATAGGGCGTTTAGTCGCTGGGTATAGACCCGAAACCGGGCGATCTATCCATGAGCAGGTTGAAGGTTAGGTAACACTGACTGGAGGACCGAACCCACTCCCGTTGAAAAGGTAGGGGATGACTTGTGGATAGGAGTGAAAGGCTAATCAAGCTCGGAGATAGCTGGTTCTCCTCGAAAGCTATTTAGGTAGCGCCTCACGTATCACTCCAGGGGGTAGAGCACTGTTTCGGCTAGGGGGTCATCCCGACTTACCAAACCGATGCAAACTCCGAATACCTGGAAGTGTCAGCGTGGGAGACACACGGCGGGTGCTAACGTCCGTCGTGAAAAGGGAAACAACCCAGACCGTCAGCTAAGGTCCCAAAGTTGTGGTTAAGTGGTAAACGATGTGGGAAGGCTTAGACAGCTAGGAGGTTGGCTTAGAAGCAGCCATCCTTTAAAGAAAGCGTAATAGCTCACTAGTCGAGTCGGCCTGCGCGGAAGATGTAACGGGGCTCAAACCACACACCGAAGCTACGGGTTCATCCTTTGGATGAGCGGTAGAGGAGCGTTCTGTAAGCCTGTGAAGGTCAGTTGAGAAGCTGGCTGGAGGTATCAGAAGTGCGAATGCTGACATGAGTAACGACAATGGGAGTGAAAAACTCCCACGCCGAAAGACCAAGGGTTCCTGCGCAACGTTAATCGACGCAGGGTTAGTCGGTCCCTAAGGCGAGGCTGAAGAGCGTAGTCGATGGGAAACAGGTTAATATTCCTGTACTTCTAGTTACTGCGATGGAGGGACGGAGAAGGCTAGGCCAGCTTGGCGTTGGTTGTCCAAGTTTAAGGTGGTAGGTCGAATTCTTAGGCAAATCCGGGAATTCAAGACCGAGAGCTGATGACGAGCGTTCTTTTAGAATGCGAAGTGGTTGATGCCATGCTTCCAGGAAAAGCTTCTAAGCTTCAGGTAACTAGGAACCGTACCCCAAACCGACACAGGTGGTTGGGTAGAGAATACCAAGGCGCTTGAGAGAACTCGGGTGAAGGAACTAGGCAAAATGGCACCGTAACTTCGGGAGAAGGTGCGCCGGTGAGGGTGAATGACTTGCTCAGTAAGCCCACGCCGGTCGAAGATACCAGGCCGCTGCGACTGTTTATTAAAAACACAGCACTCTGCAAACACGAAAGTGGACGTATAGGGTGTGACGCCTGCCCGGTGCCGGAAGGTTAATTGATGGGGTTAGCGAAAGCGAAGCTCTTGATCGAAGCCCCGGTAAACGGCGGCCGTAACTATAACGGTCCTAAGGTAGCGAAATTCCTTGTCGGGTAAGTTCCGACCTGCACGAATGGCGTAACGATGGCGGCGCTGTCTCCACCCGAGACTCAGTGAAATTGAAATCGCTGTGAAGATGCAGTGTATCCGCGGCTAGACGGAAAGACCCCGTGAACCTTTACTATAGCTTTGCACTGGACTTTGAGCTTGCTTGTGTAGGATAGGTGGGAGGCTTTGAAGTGGAGACGCCAGTTTCCATGGAGCCATCCTTGAAATACCACCCTGGCAATCTTGAGGTTCTAACTCTGGTCCGTTATCCGGATCGAGGACAGTGTATGGTGGGTAGTTTGACTGGGGCGGTCTCCTCCTAAAGAGTAACGGAGGAGTACGAAGGTGCGCTCAGACCGGTCGGAAATCGGTCGCAGAGTATAAAGGCAAAAGCGCGCTTGACTGCGAGACAGACACGTCGAGCAGGTACGAAAGTAGGTCTTAGTGATCCGGTGGTTCTGTATGGAAGGGCCATCGCTCAACGGATAAAAGGTACTCCGGGGATAACAGGCTGATACCGCCCAAGAGTTCATATCGACGGCGGTGTTTGGCACCTCGATGTCGGCTCATCACATCCTGGGGCTGAAGCCGGTCCCAAGGGTATGGCTGTTCGCCATTTAAAGTGGTACGCGAGCTGGGTTTAGAACGTCGTGAGACAGTTCGGTCCCTATCTGCCGTGGACGTTTGAGATTTGAGAGGGGCTGACCTTAGTACGAGAGGACCGGGTTGGACGAACCTCTGGTGTTCCGGTTGTCACGCCAGTGGCACTGCCGGGTAGCTATGTTCGGAAAAGATAACCGCTGAAAGCATCTAAGCGGGAAACTTGCCTCAAGATGAGATCTCACTGAAGCCTTGAGCTTCCTGAAGGGTCGTCGAAGACTACGACGTTGATAGGTCGGGTGTGTAAGCGCTGTGAGGCGTTGAGCTAACCGATACTAATTGCCCGTGAGGCTTGACCATATAACACCCAAACAATCTGACAATTGTTGCGTGTGACAGGCCGAAAGCTTGCATGAACCGCAAATACCGAATAGAAACACCGCTATCACATACCTGATTCGGGGTCGCGCCACGGCGAGATCCCAACCGAATTGCTTGACGACCATAGAGCGTTGGAACCACCTGATCCCATCCCGAACTCAGCAGTGAAACGACGCATCGCCGATGGTAGTGTGGGGCCTCCCCATGTGAGAGTAGGTCATCGTCAAGCACCTATACCGAACCCCCGATTAGCGCACGCTGGTCGGGGGTTTCTCTTTGCGCCGAAAATGAACGGCGGCAACGATAAGCGATGCGCTAAAGCAGCTGCTATCGCTGCTCCGGCGAGCCGAGGCGCTCGGCCTTGTTCCCCTCGGCTGGGCAAGTCGGTGGGGGAAAGCCTGCGGAAGCGCGCCGGGCTCCGCTAAAATGGCACGCAGTCTTTCCCGAGCAATCCTCATGAGCGAAACCGAGTCGCGCCCCCTGCATGAGCTCCCGCTGGAGCAGCTGCTGGCCTGTCACGAGTGCGACCTGCTGATGCGCAGACCGGTGCTGGCCGTGGAGCAGAAAGCCTGCTGTCCGCGCTGCGGCTACGAGTTGTTGGCCCGGCGCAGCCAGATGGAGCGGCGCAGCCTGGCTCTGGTGCTGACCGCCCTGGCGCTGTTCGTGCCGGCCAACTTCCTGCCGATCATGCAGCTCGATCTGCTCGGCCAGACCACTCGGGACACGGTCTGGAGCGGCGTGCTCGGTCTCTACGACAGCGGCATGGAGGCGATCGCCCTGGTGGTGCTGCTCTGCAGCATGGTGGTGCCCCTGCTCAAGCTGCTCTGCCAGTTGCTGGTGCTGCTCAGCATCCGTGGCCGCAGGGCGCTGGCCTGGGGGCGCTGGCTGTATCGTTCGTACCATCACCTGCGCGAGTGGGGCATGCTGGAGGTCTATCTGATGGGCATCCTGGTGTCCATCGTCAAGCTGATGGACATGGCCGATCTGACCCTGGGGGTTGGGCTGTTCTGTTTCGTCGCGCTGCTGCTTGCGCAGGTCTGGCTGGAGGTGACCATGTCGCCGCAGCAGGTCTGGGAAGCGCTGGAGGATGACGATGCGCGCCCTTGATGCCGGCATCCTGGTCTGCCACGAATGCCAGCAGCTCAATCGCCCGCCCGCCGGGCAGCCGCCGCGCTGTAGGCGCTGCGGTGCCCGCCTGCACGGGCGCCGCCCGAACAGCATCGCGCGGACCTGGGCCTTGCTGCTGAGTGCGGCGCTGCTCTACATCCCGGCGAACCTGCTGCCGATCATGAGCGTGCACATGCTCGGCCGCGGCAGTCCGGCCACCATCATGGGCGGGGTGATCGAACTGATCCAGGCCGGCATGCTGCCGATCGCCCTGGTGGTGTTCGTCGCCAGCATCCTGGTGCCGAGCTTCAAGCTGCTGGGGATTGCCCTGCTGCTCTACTCGGTGCAGCGCCATCAGGTGATGTCGCCGCGCCAGCGCATCCTCATGTACCGTTTCATCGAGTGGATCGGCCGCTGGTCGATGCTCGACATCTTCGTCATCGCCATCCTGGTCGCCCTGGTCAGCTTCGGCAACCTGGCCAGCATCGAGGCCGGCGCCGGCGCTCTGGCTTTCGCGGCGGTGGTGATCCTCACCATGCTGGCGGCAATCACCTTCGATCCCCGACTGATCTGGGACAACACCGACGCGGACATCGCCCATGACTGAACCTGCCCTTCCCGAACTCCGCAAGACCGGCAACTGGTCGGCCATCTGGGTGCTGCCGCTACTCGCCCTGGCCATCGGCCTGTGGCTGCTGTGGCGCGCCTTCAGCGAAGCCGGGGTGGAGATCCGCGTGCATTTCGCCGACGGCGAGGGCATCCAGACCAACAAGACCCAGGTGATGCACAAGGGCATCGCCGTGGGCCGGGTGGTCGATCTGCACGTCAGCCAGGACCTGCAGGGCGTCGAGGCCATCGTGGAGATCAACCGCGAGGCGAAGGACTACCTGAGCGGCGACACCCGCTTCTGGCTGGTCAAGCCGCGGGTATCGCTGGCCGGGGTGACCGGCCTGGAGACGCTGGTGTCCGGCATCTACATCGCCATCGACCCGGTCAAGGGCGAGGCGGTCGACGAGTTCACCGCCCTCAGCGAACCGCCGCCGCTGTCCGACCGTCTGCCCGGCCTGCACTTCACCCTCAAGGCCGAGCGCCTCGGCTCGCTGGAGCAGGGCAGCCCGGTCTACTACCGGCAGATCCAGGTCGGTCAGGTGAAGAGCTACCGCCTCGGCGAGGACCAGCGCACCGTCGAGCTGCAGATCTACGTCGAGGAACCCTATGCCCACCTGGTGCGCAAGCACACCCGTTTCTGGAACGCCAGCGGCATCAGCTTCAGCGGGGGTCTGTCCGGCTTCAAGCTGCGCACCGAGTCGTTGGTCAGCCTGGCCACCGGCGGCATCGCCTTCGCCACCCCGGAGCACCGCCAGGACAGCCCGCCCACCGACCCGGCCCTGCCGTTCCGCCTCTACGACGACTACGAAAGCGCCGAGGCCGGGCTCAAGGTGACGCTTCAGCTGCAGGACGTCGCCGGCCTGCAGCCGGGGCGTACCGCGGTGCTGTACAACGGCGTGCAGGTCGGCACCCTGAAGAAGATCGACATGGGCCGCGACTTCGCCCAGCCGGTGGCCGAGCTGACCATGGACCCGCGCACCGAGGAGCTGCTGGTCGACAGCAGCGAGTTCTGGATGGTCAAGCCGTCGATCTCCCTAGCCGGGATCACCGGCCTGGATGCGCTGGTGCAGGGCAACTACCTGGAGGTGCGCTTCGGCAAGCAGGGCGTGCCGGCCCGCGAATTCACCATCCGCGCCAAGGCGCCGCCGCTCAACGTCGACGCCCCGGGGCTGCATCTGGTGCTCGCCGCCGAGCGGCTCGGCTCCCTGGAGGTCGGCAGCCCGCTGCTCTACCGGCAGATGCGCATCGGCAGCGTGCAGAGCTACCAGCTGTCGCGCGACCGCCAGCGCGTGCTGATCGGCGTGCATGTCGAGCCGGACTATGCCGGCCTGGTCAACGAGTCGACGCGCTTCTGGAACGCCAGCGGCATCCGCCTCAAGGGCGGCCTGAGCGGCGTCGAGGTGCAGAGCGAGTCGCTGCAGACCCTGATGCTCGGCGGCATCGCCCTCGATACCCCCGATCCGCAGGCCGCGCCGGTCACCCGGGTCAAGCGCTTCCGGCTGTTCGACGACGAGGCCCGGGCGCTGGCCCGCGGCCACCTGCTGGAGCTGAGCCTGCCCCGCGCCGACGGCATCGACGCCGGCACGCCGCTGCGCTACCGCGGCCTGCAGGTCGGCGCAGTGGAGCAGGTGCGCCTCGCCGACGACCTGCAGCAGGTGCTGCTGACCCTGCGGGTCACCGAGGCCGGCGAGCGGATCGCGCGCGCCGGCAGCCGCTTCTGGGTGGTACGCCCGGAACTGGGCCTGGCGCGTACCGCCAACCTCGACACGCTGGTCAGCGGTCCTTATCTGGAGGTCGCGCCGGGGCCGCGTAGCGCCGCGTTGCAGAGCCGCTTCGAGGTGCTGGCCGCCGCGCCGCAGGCCCTGCCGGCCGAGTCCGGCCTGCCGCTGGTGCTCAGCACGCCGCGCCGCGGCTCCCTCAAGCCGGGAGTGGCGGTGACCTACCGCGAGATGCCGGTGGGCAAGGTCACCCGCGTCGAGCTGGGGCCGAACGCCGACCGCGTGCTGGTGCATATCCTCATCGAGCCGCGCCACGCCGCGCTGGTGCGCGGCGGCAGCCGCTTCTGGAACGCCAGCGGCATCGGCGTCGAGGTCGGCCTGCTCAAGGGCGCGCAGATCCGCACCGAGTCCCTGGAGGCGATCCTCGAAGGCGGCATCGCCTTCGCCACCCCCGACGAGGTGCGCCCGGTGCAGCCAGGGCAGACCTTCGCACTGTTCGACGCGCCGCAGCCGGAGTGGCTGCAATGGGCGCCGAAGATTCCCCTCGGGCGCTGACGCGGCGCCCGGCGCCGCTTTCCCGGGTCGGCGATTCAGGCCACAATTCGCCCCACCAACGCGCGTGCCACGACACGCCCGCCGCCTGCAGCCGCCGGCAGCCATGAGGAGACCGACATGAGCAACGACCGCGTCATCATATTCGACACCACGCTGCGCGACGGCGAGCAGAGCCCCGGCGCGTCGATGACCAGGGAAGAGAAGCTGCGCATCGCCAAGGCGCTGGAGCGCATGCGCGTCGACGTGATCGAGGCGGGCTTCGCCATCGCCAGCCCGGGCGACTTCGAGTCGGTCAAGGCGGTCGCCGAAGCGGTCAAGGACAGCACTGTGTGCAGCCTGGCGCGCGCCCTCGACGCCGACATCGAACGCGCCGCCGAGGCGCTGAAGAACGCCAACTCCGGGCGCATCCACACCTTCATCGCCACCAGCCCGATCCACATGCAGTACAAGCTGCGCATGCAGCCGGACGCGGTGGTCGAGCAGGCGGTGCGCGCGGTGAAGAAGGCGCGCAGCCTGTGCGGCGACGTCGAGTTCTCCTGCGAGGACGCCGGCCGCTCGGAAATCGACTTCCTCTGCCGGATCATCGAGGCGGCCATCGAGGCCGGTGCGCGCACCATCAACATCCCGGATACCGTCGGCTACGCCATCCCGCACCAGTACGCCGAGACCATCGCCCAGCTGCTCAATCGCATCCCCAATGCCGACAAGGCGGTGTTCTCGGTGCACTGCCACAACGACCTCGGCCTGGCCGTGGCCAACTCGCTGGCCGCGGTGGTCGCCGGTGCGCGCCAGGTGGAGTGCACCATCAACGGCCTCGGCGAGCGCGCCGGCAACGCTGCGCTGGAGGAGATCGTCATGGCGATCAAGACCCGCAAGGACCTGCTCGACGTCTATACCAACATCGAGACCGAGCACATCCTCAGCACCTCGCGGCTGGTCTCCGGCATCACCGGCTTCCCGGTGCAGCCGAACAAGGCCATCGTCGGCGCCAACGCCTTCGCCCACGAGTCGGGCATCCACCAGGACGGCGTGCTCAAGCACCGCGAGACCTACGAGATCATGCGCGCCCAGGACGTCGGCTGGAACGCCAACAAGATGGTCATGGGCAAGCACTCCGGGCGCAACGCGTTCCGCGCGCGTCTCGACGAGCTGGGCATCGTCCTGCCCGGCGAGGCCGAGCTGAACGCCGCCTTCGCCCGCTTCAAGGCGCTGGCCGACAAGAAGCACGAGATCTTCGACGAGGACCTGCAGGCGCTGGTCTCCGACAGCCTCGCCGAGGAAGCGCCGGAGCACTTCAAGCTGGCCTACCTGGACGTCGCCAGCAAGACCGGCGAGGTACCGGTCGCCGCGCTGGTGCTCAGCGTCGACGGCGTCGAGCACAAGGCCTCGGCCAGCGGCTCCGGCCCGGTGGATGCCACCTTCAAGGCTATCGAGGCCATCGCCGCCTCCCAGGCCAGCCTGCAGCTCTACTCGGTCAACGCCATCACCCAGGGCACCGACTCCCAGGGCGAGGTCACCGTGCGTCTGGAGAAGGGCGGGCGTATCGTCAACGGCAACGGTGCCGATACCGACATCGTGGTGGCCTCGGCCAAGGCTTACCTGCATGCGCTGAACCTGATGCAGGCCGGCGTGCACAAGGCCCACCCGCAGACGGACGGCGTGTGATCGACGAGCAGCAGCGCCGCGCCTGGCTGGGTGCCATGCAGATCGACGTCTGGCTGCCGCGCCAGGCGCTGCCGTTCGCCGCCCCCTCGCGCCCGGAACTGCTGGCCCTGCCCGAGCCGCGCAGCGAGGCGCCGTCGCGGCGCCCGGTGCGTCCGCGCCCCGGCCCGCCGGCCGCCGAGAGCGCCGCCGCGCCGGCCACGCTGCCGGCGCGCAAGGTGCTGCCGCTGCCGGCTCGGCTGTCGGTCGGGCCAGCGCCCGAGCCGTCGCGCGCGCCAGCGCCAGCGCCGGCCGCTGCGCGCGAGGCGCCGCCGCGCTTCGCCCTGCAACTGCTGCGCGCCGGCGCCTGCCTGCTGCTCGTCGAGCTGCCCAGCGGCGAACCCTTCGCCAGCCGCGATCCGGCCTACCGCCTGCTCAAGGACCTGCTGCGCGCCGCGCAGCTGCCGGACAGCCCGCAGCCGCTGGGCGAGCCGATCCGCTGGCCGATGCTGCGCGGCAACCCGGTCAGCTTCGACCAAGGCCCCGAGGCGGCGCGCCTGTACGTGCGCACCGTGCTGCAGGGGCAGCTGGAGCAGGCGCCGGCGCCCTGCCTGTGGCTGGTCGGCGAGGCGGCGGCGCGTTTCGCCTCCAGCCGGGATGCGCAGGCCTCGGAGCCGGACGACCTCGGCCTCGGCGCCCTCGGTCAGGCTTGGCGCCTGCCGGGCCTGGAACACCTGATGACGACGCCGGCCCTCAAGGCCGCGCTGTGGGACAGCATGCGCCGCACGATGCGGTGCTGGACGGACAAGCCATGAGCGATGCAATCACTTTCCGGCGCATGGGCGCCGACGACCTGGATGCGGTGCTGAAGATCGAGTACGCCGCCTTCAGCCATCCCTGGACCCGCGGCATCTTCAGCGACGCGCTGAAGTCCTACGAGTGCTGGCTGATGTTCGAGGGCAGCCAGCAGGTCGGCCACGGGGTGATCAACCTGATCGTCGACGAGGCGCACCTGCTGAACATCACCGTCAAGCCGGAGAGCCAGGGCCGCGGCCTCGGCCTGCGCCTGCTCACCCACCTGATGCAGTGCGCCCGCGAGCGCGGCGGCAACGAATGCTTCCTCGAAGTGCGCGCCTCCAACCAGTCGGCCTACCGCCTCTACGAGCGCTTCGGCTTCAACGAGATCGGTCGCCGCCGCGACTACTACCCGGCCGTCGGCGGGCGCGAGGACGCGCTGGTGATGGCCTGCCCGCTATTCGACTGAGCCGCGCCTCCCCCTGCATCGGCGCCCCGCGCGCCGCCGTCCCCGGATAGTCCCTTGTTCCGTCATCGAGAATGCCCGCCATGTCCCAGCACTGCGCCGAAGTGATAGTGGTCGGTGCCGGCCTGTCCGGCCTGACCGCGGCCTGGCGCCTGGGCTGGGCCGGGCGCACGGTGCGCGTGCTGGAAGCCGCGCCGCGCATCGGCGGGCGGATTCTCGATGCCGAGCTGGCCGATGGCCGGCGAGTCGAACTGGGGGCCCGTGGCCTCGACCTGCGCCAGCCGCGCCTTGCCCAGTTGGTGCGCGAACTGCAGCTGCCCTTGCAGGCGCCGGACGAAACCGGCGGCGCCGTCGCGGCCGTCTGGCCGCCGCCCGATCCGGCCCTGGGCCGGCTGGGCCGCTGGCAGTGCCGGCGGCTGTGGCACGCGCTGGAGCGGGAAGCGGCGCTGCTGCCGCCCGAGCCGGGCAGCGAACATGCGCGGGCGGCGGCGCTCGATCGCCTGAGCCTGGGCGACTGGCTGGCGCGGCGCTGGCCGGGGCGCGCCGCCCGCCAGGCCATCGAGGCACAGGCGCTGCTGCTGTTCGGCGCAGCGCCTGACCAGCTGTCCCTGCTGCACGCCCTGCTGCAACTGCGCCAGCACGGCCGCGCGGCCCTGCACGGTCGCCAGCTCGCGCCGCCCGCGCAGCGCCCGCGCGGCGGCATGTCGGCGCTCTGTGCGGCGCTGGTCGAGCGGCTGGGCGACGACCTGATCCTCGACAGCCCGCTGCTCGGCATGCGCCAGGACGGCGAGACGGTCGAGCTGATCTGCGCGGCGGCGCGCTACCGCGCCCGCCATGTGGTGCTGGCGCTGCCGGCGCTGCAGTTGGCCCGTCTGGACTGCGTGCCGGCGCTGCCCGGCTGGCGCGAGCACGGCCTGCGCCACCTGCTGCCCCAGGCGCGCATCGACTGCCTGCTGCGCTACGAGCGGCCGTTCTGGCGCGAGCGCCTGCCGCGGATCGACCTGCCGTTGCTGGCCGCCGGCTGCCTGATCGTCGAGGACGAGAGCGGCCAGCCCTGGCTGCGCGTTACCCTGAGCGGCGAACGCGCGCGCCGTCTGGGCCGCGAGGCCCGCGCGCGCCGCCAGGCGCAACTGCTGGACAGCCTGGTCGGGCTGCTCGGCCGCGCGGTCCACGAGGTCCAGGAATGCCTGATCCACTGCTGGGCCGACCAGCCGTTCCTGCGCGCCGCCGCGCCGTTCTGGCCGGCCGGCGGCTGGAGCCTGCAGGCCCCGCTGCTGCGGCGCAGCTGGGGACGCATCCATTTCGCCGGCGCCGATCTGGCCGCCCGCGCGCCCGGCACTCTGGAGGGCGCGGTGGATGCCGGCGAGCGCGCCGCCGAGGCGGTGCTGGCGCGCCTGTGAGGTCTGCGGCGGACTTGCCAGCGGCGCCGGGCAGTCCGTAAGGTGCCGCCCTTGACTGCCGGCGGCCCCCGCCGCCGGCGCGAGCGCACAAGGAGTCGTCGCATGTCCTTCCTTCCGCTGCCGCCGCGCGGCCATGGCCGCGTATCCTGCCGTCCCCGCGGCGGGCACCGCTGATGCCCCGGCACACGCTCTGGGCGGCGGCCGGCCTGCTGCTGGCCTGCCTGTGCTGGGCGGGCAACGCGCTGGTGGCGCGCGCGGTGGCCGACAGCATCCCGCCGATGTCGCTGGCCTTCGGCCGCTGGTCGCTGGCGCTGGCGTTGCTGCTGCCCTTCGTCGGGCGCACCCTCTGGCAGCGGCGCGCCGCCCTGCGCCGGGCCGGCTGGCGCCTGTGGGTGGTGTCCGGACTGGGCATCGCCAGCTACAACTCGCTGCTCTACCACGCCGCGCACAGCACCTCGGCGATCAACATCACCCTGCTCAACACCTGCCTGCCGCTGGCCACCTTCCTCGGCGCCGGCCTGCTGCTCGGCGAATGGCCGGCGCGGCGCGCCTGGCTGGGCATGGCGCTGGCGGCGTGCGGCCTGCTGCTGCTGATCGGGCGTGGCGAGCTGGCCACCTTCCTGACCCTCGACTTCTATCGCGGCGACCTGATCATGCTGCTGGCGGTCGTGGTCTGGGCGCTGTACTCGCTGCTGATGCGCCTGTGGGCGCCGCGCCTGGAACTGCCGGCACTGCCTCTGCTGGGCGCGATGATCCTCTACGGCCTGTTGCTGATGCTGCCGTTCTACCTGCTCGAACTGGCCCTGGTCGGTGGCTTCACGCCCAGCCCGGAGACCCTCGGCGCCATCGCCTATACGGCGCTGTTCGCCTCGCTGCTCGCCTACCTGGCCTGGAACCACGGCCTCAAGGTGCTCGGCGCGGCGCGCGCCTCGCTGTTCAGCTACCTGATGCCGGTGTTCGCCGCGCTGCTGGCCTGGCTGTTGCTCGGCGAGGGGCTGGCGTTCTACCACTGGCTGGGCGGCGCGCTGATCTTCGCCGGCCTGCTGCTGGCGACCCGCCTGCCGCCGGCTCAGCGCAGCGGCGAATAGTTGTTCTGCGCATGGCAGGCCGCCGGGTCGCGCCGCTCCCGGCACAATCGGGCAAAGGCCGCCCGGGCGCCGCGCCGGCAGTCGCGGTAGCGCAGCGAACCGGGCCGCTCGTTGCGGCATACGCTGGCGTAATCGATGCGCCCGTTGCGCTCCTGCCACTGGAAGCGCCCCTGGACCATGCCCCGGTTGCTCCGCCACGACCACGCGGCCGAGCGGATGACCGGGGCGGCCTTCGGCTCGCGCCCCGGCGCGTGCGAGCGCGGCGTGGCCGGCAGGCGGTTGAGCGCACCCCGCGGTGGGTAATTGTCGTCGCCGAACGTGCCGGGACGGGCGGGCGTTGCGCCGGACGCGGTATGGCTGGCGAGGCAGCAGCCGAGCAGGATGGCGAGCAGCAGGGGGGCGAGCGCTCCGCGCCTTGGTCGTTGCGGGAGGCTCCAGAGGGCGTTGCCGGCAGAGCGCCGCCGGGGTGTCGCACAGTCCTTGTCCGCTCGCATGAAGCCTGCTCCGTCATCTCCGATACCGCAGAGAGACTTAACCCGCGGGGCTGTAGCCCGGCGTGCTGTGCCGCACGTTCCGAGGGTTTTGGGGGTGGTTGCGCAGGCGTGCCGGCAGTCGGCACTGTGCGGTGCGGGGAAGGTTGCGATGGCGCGGCTCCGGCACACCTGCGTCAGCCACGGCATGATGGGTGGCGGCGACATCCTGGCACTGCATATGCCCACCTGTCGCCCGAGCACCTGGAGTCGGCATTGCGCTTCTCTCCGCTTGCCCAGTGTGGACACGCCGTAGTCACTTTGTAGTCACCGAGGCATAAAAAAAGGGCCTGCCTTTCGGCAAGCCCTTGATATTTTGGTGTGTGCCACTCCCGTGCTAGTGCCTCGAAGGTGCTGTTGGCCGCCAGCAGCTCGGCGTCCTTGCGTGCCTTCCGGCTCAGGATGGGGTTGGCCAGGTCGGCCCGCAGCTCGGCGGCCTTCTGGCGGGCGAGGGCGCCGCTCACTTGGGGATACCCGCCGAGGCCGAGCCAGGACCATTTGCCGGCCGGGGTCTTGTAGCGCAGCTGCCAGGACTTGGTGGCGTCCGGTTTGACCCGGAAGTACAGGCTGTTGCCGTCGAGTTCGCGGTACTCCTTGGCCTCGGCTTCCAGCCCGGCGAGGACACTATCGGCGAGGGGGCGGCGCTTGATCTCTGAGCGCTTCATGTCCTTGTATCCCTTCGGTTCAATTATTTTCGAAGGATACAAGCCGGGATACAGATTTCCCAGCGATAGGGGGAGACAAGGGGGGACAGCCAGAAACAAGAAAGCCCGCACAAGGCGGGCTTCTTGGGGCGTTTCGTAGACTGTTAGATACAGCTAGAAACAGTGTTTTGGTGGCTACGCAGGGACTTGAACCCCGGACCCCAGCATTATGAATGCCGTGCTCTAACCAACTGAGCTACGTAGCCAAGTGGCGCGCATTATTCTCTTCGAACCCGGCGGTGTCAACCCCGGGGTCGAAGAAAATTCCAGCCCGATCAATTGCTTGCCTCGACTGCCGGACGAGGCGCGGGTCTGGTGTCCCGTGGGCGCGCCGGTGGATCAGTTGCCGCGGTAGGTGGAGAAGCCGTAGGGGCTGAGCAGCAGCGGGATGTGGTAGTGCTGCTCGGTGTTCTCCACCTTGAAGAGCACCGGGATCTCCGGGAAGAAGGTGTCGCGCTTGGCACCGGCGTAGTAGTCACCGGTCTTGAACACCACGCGGTAGTCGCCGGCGGCCAGCGCCTTGCCTTCCGGGTAGAGGGCGGTGATGCGGCCCTGTTCGTTGGTCTTGCCGCGGCTCAGTTCCTGCCACTGGCCCTTGGACTGGTGTTCCAGGGTCACTTCGATGCCCGGGGTGGGGATGCCGTTCTCCAGGTTCAGCACATGGACGCTGAGCGGGTTGCCGGCGGCCATGGCCAGGCCGGACAGGCTGGAGAGGCCGAGGGCGAGGAGGGTGGTCTTCAGTGCGGTCATGGTGTGCTCCAGTGATGGATGAGTGGAGAGGATTTCAGCGTTGTGCCGGGGCGATGCTCAGGCCGAAGCGCTCGGCGGCCTGCACCGCGCAGGCCTGGTCCTGGTCGGCGCCGCCGGCACCGGCCACGCCGAGGGCGCCGACCAGCGCGTCGCCGGCGAACAGCGGGACGCCGCCGCCCAGCAGCAGCAGCTCGGGGAGGGTGTTGAGGTTGGCGGCGTCGGGATTGGCGCGCGCCCGCTCGGCCAGCAACTGGCTGGGGGTCTTGGTGGACAGTGCGGTGTAGGCCTTGCGCTGGCTGGCCAGGGTGTTGTGCGGGCCGACGCCGTCGCCGCGCTGCACCACGATCAGGTTGCCGCCGCGGTCGAGTACGCTGACCACCGCCGAGCGTCCGGCGGCGCGGCAGGCTTCCAGGGTCAGGTCGCTCAACTGGCGGGCGCTGGCCAGGTCGAGGTCGGCGTGCTGCGGCAGCTTCGGCGCGGCGCTGGCGGCGGCGCTGGCGGTCAGCAGGGCGGTGGCGATGAGCAGGTGTCTGGGCTTCATGGTGGGCCTCCTGAGTGGATGGGCACAGCCTAGGACGCGGCCCCCGTCGCCAAGCCGTCGCGGCGATTACAACTTTGTAATGGGCAACCCCGGGCCGTCCCGCTAGCCTGTACGGCAACGATGGCGGAGGTGGGCGATGCGTTTGCTGGTGGTGGAAGACGAGGTGAAGACCGCGCAGTTCCTGGCCCGCGGCCTGGGTGAATCGGGCTATACGGTGGATGTGGCGCACAACGGCCTCGACGGCCGCCACCTGATCGAGGAGGAGCAGTACGACCTGGCGATCCTCGACGTGATGCTGCCCGGCCTGGACGGCTGGCAGCTGCTGCGCCTGCTGCGCGAGCGCGGCGCCACGCCGGTGCTGTTCCTCACCGCGCGCGATGCGCTAGAGGACCGCATCAAGGGCCTGGAGCTGGGCGCCGACGATTACCTGGTCAAGCCGTTCGCCTTCGCCGAGCTGCTGGCGCGGGTGCGCAGCCTGCTGCGCCGCGGCCCGCTGCGCGAACTCGACTATCTGGGCGTCGCCGACCTGGAAATCGACGTGCTGCGCCGCCGGGTCAGTCGCGGCGGCCAGCGCATCGCCCTGACCAACAAGGAATTCGCCCTTCTGCACCTGCTGGCCAGCCATCGCGGCGAGGTGCTGTCGCGCACCCGCATCGCCTCCCAGGTGTGGAACATGAACTTCGACAGCGACACCAACATGGTCGAGGTGGCCGTGCGCCGCCTTCGCGGCAAGATCGACGATCCCTTCCCGGTCAAGCTGATCCACACCGTGCGCGGCATGGGCTACCGCCTGGACGCCGAAGCATGAGCCGCGCGCCGTCCCTGGCCTGGCGCCTGGCGCTGGCCTTCGCGCTGGTCTGCGCGGTGGTGCTCGGCGCCATCGGCTTCTACCTGTACCGCTCGCTGGAGCGCGAGCTGGCCTTCCGCGACGACCAGGCGCTGCTCGGTCGCGTCGAGCAGGTGCGCATCCTGCTGCAGGACAGCGACAGCCTGGAGGGCCTGCAGGAGCGCCCGCGCCTTTACCAGAACATGCTCGGCAACCGCGAGAGCCTGCTGCGGGTGCTGCGCGCCGACGGCACGGCGCTGATCGACATCAACCCCGCCGCCGAGCAGTTGCCGGAGCTGCCGGCGCTGGCCGCGGACCGGCGCGCGCAGCGCGGCGATCTGCGCGACTGGCGCGCCGCCGACGGCACCCCGGCGCGACTCCTGGCGGTGGCGGCGCAGGGACCGGGCGGCGAGCCGCTGCACATTCTTGCCGGCAAGCTGATGATCGAGCGCGAGCAGATGCTGGCCAGCTACCGCTGGCGGCTCTACGGCGGGGTCGGCGGCGGCGCGCTGCTGGCCTTGCTGCTTGGCCTCGGGCTGGTACGTCGCGGCCTGGCGCCGCTGCGCCGGCTGGCTGGGGCGGTGGCCGGCATCGACCGGCGCAGCCTGGACCGCCGGCTACCGCTGGAAGGCGTGCCCGAGGAGCTGCACGCGCCGATCGAGGCGCTCAACGCCATGCTGGCGCGCCTGGAGGACAGCGTGCAGCGGCTCTCGCAGTTCTCCGCCGACCTGGCCCACGAGATCCGCACGCCGCTGCACAACCTGCTGGGCAGCAACCAGCTGGCCCTCGGTCAGCCGCGCAGCCAGGGCGAATACGAGGAGCTGCTTGCCTCGAACCTGGAGGAGTACGAGCGCTTGATCCGCATGGCCGAGAATCTGCTGTTCCTCGCCCGCGTCGACAACGCCCAGCAGGCCCTGGAGCGGCGCGAGGTCGCCCTCGACGAGCTGGGCGAGCAACTGGTCGACTACTTCGAGGCGCTGGCCAGCGAGCGCGGCCTGCACCTCGACAACCGCCTGCACGGCCAGTTGTGCGCCGACCGCCTGCTGCTGCAGCGCGCCCTCGGCAACCTGCTGGCCAACGCCATCCGCCATGCCGAGGCGGACTCGACCATCCTGCTGGAACGCCACGACGGCGCGGGGCTGTGCTGGCTGGCGGTGGACAACCGCGGCGCGGCGATTCCCGCCGAGCACCTGCCGCGGCTGTTCGACCGCTTCTTCCGCGCTGATCCCTCGCGCGCCGCGCCCGGCGACAGCGGCGGCCTGGGGCTGGCCATCGTCAAGTCGATCGCCGAACTGCACGGCGGTCGCGTCGAGGTGCTCAGCGGCGACGGTCGCAACCGCTTCGCCATCGGCCTGCCGCCGGTCGAGCGGTGCGCCTGAGGCGCGGGCGGACGGCGCCTCGCTAGGCAGCGTGCAGGTGGTCGATGGACGAGCTGGCGCGAGAGGGCTGGCCGAGGCTGCCCCAGGCGGCGCGGCAGGTCCTGACCATCGAGGATGCCCCGCCGTTGGCTTGTCCCTCAAGGTGACGCCGGAAACCTAAGGCTTCGCGGTAACGCGGGTTGCCATGCCAGGCAGCCCCGGGCCTGGGAGCGGCGGTTCGCCCCGATCCCCTGCGGCATCCTGCTTGCCGGGGCTGGGGAACCTCGATCCTGCGCGCGTTCAGGCGCGCCAGGCGGGGGCCGTTTCGCTGCGCCGGCCGGCCGCCTGGCGCCGCTCGCTGCTGCGCCGGTCCGCCACCAGCTCCAGGCGTGCCGCGCCGAGGGCGCTCAGGTGGGTGTCGATGTCGGCGATCCGCGCGCTCATCGGCATGTCCAGCCAGCCGATCACGCTGCCCTGGTCGTCAAACAGTTTGATGGTGCGACAGTCTTGGCGCATGTCGGAGTCCTCGTCGGGATGTCTGCTGCGGTCACGGACGAGCGGGCTGCAGGTGCTGAGCCGCAGGGTGCGTCCTGGCTTTTACTGTATATGAATACAGTATCTTGTCGCCAGTCCCTTGTGACGCCGATCATCCCCGCCCTGTGTGGCCGCTTCCCGCGCGAGCCGTGACGCGGATAAAGAAAACCCCCGTATCGCGCGGGCGATGACGGGGGTTGCGGACGGCGCGCCGGAGTCCGGCAGGGCGGTCAGACGTTGAAGCGGAAGTGCATCACGTCGCCGTCCTTGACGATGTACTCCTTGCCTTCCAGGCGCCACTTGCCGGCTTCCTTGGCGCCGGCTTCGCCGCGGTACTGGATGAAGTCGTCGTAGGCGATGACCTCGGCGCGGATGAAGCCCTTTTCGAAGTCGGTGTGGATCACCGCGGCGGCCTGCGGCGCGGTGGCGCCGATCTTCACGGTCCAGGCGCGCACTTCCTTCACCCCGGCGGTGAAGTAGGTCTGCAGGCCGAGCAGCTGGTAGCCGGCGCGGATCACCCGGTTGAGGCCCGGCTCTTCGAGGCCGAGGGATTCGAGGAACATGTCCTTCTCCTCGCCGTCGTCCAGTTCGGCGATCTCCGCCTCGATCTTGTTGCACACCGGCACCACGATGGCGCCTTCTTCCTCGGCGATGGCCTTGACCACGTCGAGGTGCGGGTTGTTGTCGAAGCCGTCCTCGGCGACGTTGGCGATGTACATCACCGGCTTGCTGGTGAGCAGATGGAAGCCGCGGATGATCAGCTTCTCCTCCGGGCTCATGTGCTTCATCAGCGAGCGCGCCGGCTTGCCCTGGGTGAAATGCGGGATCAGCTGTTCGAGGATGGCTTTCTGCGCCAGGGCTTCCTTGTCGCCGCCCTTGGCGTTGCGCGCGACCTTCTGCAGCTGCTTCTCGCAGCTGTCGAGGTCGGCGAAGATCAGTTCCAGGTCGATGATCTCGATGTCGCGCTTGGGATCGACCGAGTTGGACACGTGGATCACGTTGTCGTCCTCGAAGCAGCGCACCACATGGGCGATGGCGTCGGTCTCGCGGATGTTGGCGAGGAACTTGTTGCCCAGGCCTTCACCCTTGGAGGCACCGGCGACCAGGCCGGCGATGTCGACGAATTCCATGGTGGTCGGCAGCACACGCTCGGGCTTGACGATCTCGGCCAGCGCATCGAGGCGCGCGTCGGGCATCGGCACGATGCCGCTGTTCGGCTCGATGGTGCAGAACGGGAAGTTCTCCGCGGCGATGCCGGACTTGGTCAGGGCGTTGAACAGGGTGGACTTGCCGACGTTGGGCAGGCCGACGATGCCGCAGTTGAATCCCATGGTGTATCCCTCGCGGAGATGAATTCGGACGTGAAGAGAAGGCGTCAGGCTTTCTGGCTGTGCAGCTTCTGCATCGCCTTGGTCCAGTCGCCGGCGAGCATTTCCGGCAGCGCGTCGAGGGCGAAGTCGATGCTCGCCTCGAGCTTTTCCTGTTCGCTGCGCGGCGCTCGGCCGAGGACGAAGTTGGAGACCAGGTGCTTGTCGCCGGGATGGCCGATGCCCAGGCGCAGGCGATGGAAGGAATTCTGGTTGCCGAGCTGGGCGATGATGTCGCGCAGGCCGTTGTGCCCGCCATGGCCGCCGCCGACCTTGAGTCTGGCGGTGCCGGGGAGCATGTCGAGTTCGTCGTGGGCCACCAGGATGGCCGCCGGCGGAATGCGGAAGAAGTTCGCCAGCGCCGCCACGGACTGGCCGCTGCGGTTCATGTAGGTGGTGGGGATGAGCAGACGAACGTCGCGGCCCTGGTGGCTGAACTTGCCGACCAGGCCGAAGTATTTCTTGTCGGCGCTGAGGCTTGCGCCCATGGCTGACGCCACGCGCTCGACGAAAAGAGCCCCTGCGTTGTGCCGGGTCTGTTCGTATTCCGCTCCGGGGTTACCGAGGCCGACGATCAGTTGGATGGCAGTCACGACAGGGGCTCTCTCAGACGTGCAGGCGGATATCAGGCGCGCACGAAGTCCATGTGCAGGGCGAAGCCCTTGGACGGATGACGCTGGACAGCCTTGATCACCACGTTCTGCACGGCGCCGTCGATGTTCAGGGCAACGGTGCTGCCGAACACGGACTGGTCTTCCAGCAGCTTGACGACTTCGCGGGCTTCCATGCAGATCGACTGCGGGGCCTGCTCGCCGCCGTAGACAACGGCCGGAACCAGGTTGGCGTTACGACGCAGGCGGCGGCTCGCACCTTTCCCCAGGTCGGAACGCGCTTGGGCATTCAGGGTGAAGTTGGTCATTGCAGTTCTCCAGAATGACAACAGGCCCGAAGCGCTTGCGACCAGCGTTTCGGGCTGTTGGCTAAAGGCCCTGCGCGGGGCAGGGCAGTTTATATCGGCGCCCGTGCCTTAGCGGAACATGGCGCTGATGGATTCCTCGTTGCTGATGCGGCGTACCGCTTCGGCAACCACCGGGCCGATGTCCAGCTGGCGAATGCGCTCGCAGGCCTGGGCAGCGGCGGACAGCGGGATGGTGTTGGTCACCACCAGCGCGTCCAGCTCGGAGTTTTCGATGTTCTCGATGGCGCGCCCGGACAGCACCGCGTGGGTGCAGTAGGCGTAGACCTTGGAGGCGCCGTGCTTCTTCAGTGCGCTGGCGGCGTGGCACAGGGTGCCGGCGGTATCGACCATGTCGTCCACCAGCACGCAGGTGCGGCCGTCGACGTCGCCGATGATGTGCATCACCTCGGAGACGTTGGCCTTCGGCCGGCGCTTGTCGATGATCGCCAGGTCTACGCCCAGGCTCTTGGCGACTGCACGGGCACGCACCACGCCGCCGATGTCCGGGGAGACAATCATCAGGTTCTCGAAGCGCTGATCCTGGATGTCGTCGACCAGGGTCGGCGAGCCGTAGATGTTGTCCACCGGCACGTCGAAGAAGCCCTGGATCTGGTCGGCATGCAGATCGACGGTGAGCACGCGGTCGACGCCGACTACGGTCAGCATGTCGGCCACCACCTTGGCGCTGATCGCCACGCGGGCGGAACGCGGACGGCGGTCCTGGCGGGCATAGCCGAAGTAGGGGATCACTGCCGTGATACGACTGGCCGAGGAGCGGCGGAAGGCATCGGCCATCACCACCAGTTCCATCAGGTTATCGTTGGTCGGCGCACAGGTCGGCTGAATCAGGAAGACATCCTTACCGCGGACATTTTCGTTGATTTCGACACTGATTTCGCCGTCGGAGAATTTGCCGACGGAAACGTCGCCGAGGGGGATGTGCAGTTGACGCACGACACGGCGAGCGAGATCGGGGTTGGCGTTCCCCGTAAAGACCATCATCTTGGACACGCGCAGTTCCTGCCGGCTGAGGGTGGACCCTGGATGAACAAAAAACCTTTGTGACCTCGCGGCGCTGTACCGCAAAACCACAAAGGTTTTTCTGGAATATGGCAGGGGCGGCTGGATTCGAACCAACGCATGGCAGGATCAAAACCTGCTGCCTTACCGCTTGGCGACGCCCCTGTGGCATCAAGTGTGTGCTGACCGGACTGTACGATTCCCGTGAGGGTTATGGCAGGGGCGGCTGGATTCGAACCAACGCATGGCAGGATCAAAACCTGCTGCCTTACCGCTTGGCGACGCCCCTGTATCGTACAACCCCGTGCTAGGCACGTGCTTCCGCTGTCAGGCCTTGCAGGACCCGGTGCAACGGTGAAAGGTTGCAACCGCGAGCTGTGAAGCTTGGCAGAGTGGCCGGAAGCTGGCGCGAGACTTTATCAGCATCGCTGCGGTTTGGGAAGCTCCCAAACACACAAGCTCCGGTTCCGGTCATCCTTGCGTGAACGAATTTGTTCAGCAAGTTCAAGGCGTTACGAACTTCGGGATAACGCGCTTCGACCACCGGCTGGCAGTCGTTATGACCGCCCCCCTCGGGAAGGCCGCAAACTTTAATGATCGGGGTATTTCGTGTCAACTCCGGCGCCGAGAAAATTTCTGCAGTGCTGACAGAGACTTGCGGCACGGCGACGAGAAACCAGGGCTCGTCCAGGTCGAGCGGGGTGAGATGCTCGCCCACGCCTTCGGCGAAGGCGGCGCGGCCGCGCACGAACACCGGCACGTCGGCGCCGAGGCGCAGGCCCAGTTCTGCCAGGCGGTCGAGGCCGAGGTTCAGCTGCCACAGGTGGTCGAGACCAAGCAGGGTGGTGGCGGCGTCCGAGCTGCCGCCGCCGATCCCGCCGCCCATCGGCAGACGCTTGTCCAGCCAGAGGTCGGCGCCCAGCGGCGTGGCGGACGCCTGCTGGAGCAGGCGCGCGGCGCGCACGATCAGGTTGCTGTCGTGGGGCACCCCGGCGATTTCGCCGTGCAGGCGGATCTCGCCGTCCTCGCGCACGCGAAAGCCCAGCGTGTCGCCGTGGTCGAGGAACTGGAACAGCGTCTGCAGCTCGTGGTAGCCGTCGGCGCGTCGGCCGGTGATGTGCAGGAACAGGTTGAGCTTGGCCGGGGCGGGCAGGATCAGGGTGGCGTCGTGCATGGTGGCGGGTCTGTCGTGAAGGCGCCGGGCCTGTGCGGCCCGGCGTTGAGCAGTGGGCTCAGCGGCCGAGGCGGCGCGGTTGCCAGTCCTTGATCACCAGGGTGACGTCGAGGTCGTGGCCGCGCAGCTTGAGGCGTTCGGGCAGCCAGTAGCCGGCGTGCCGGGCGTACTGGGCGTATTCGACCTGCCAGCCGTCCTGTTCCAGGCGGGCCAGGCGGCTGTCGGCGTCGAGGGTCAGGCGGCTCTTGCTGTCGGGCGCCGGCAGGCCGCGCACCCACCACAGCAGGTGGGCGACCGGCAGGCGCCAGCCGAGCTGCTCCTCCAGCAGCGCCTCGGGGGAGGCGGCGCGGTAGCGGCCCTGGTTGGCCACTTCGAGGAGGATGTCGCCCTCGCGGCCGGTGAGCCGCGCCGCGCCGCGGCCCAGCGGGCCGGACAGGCGTATGTCGTAGTAGTCCTGGCGCTGCAGCCAGAACAGGGTGCCGCTGCCGGAGTCCTGCGGGGCGCGGATGCCGACCTTGCCGGCGATCTGCCAGGCGTCGATGCCGGCGACCTGGCCGCGGTGGCTGCGCCAGACATCGGCATCGCCTGCGCCGGAGAGGTCCTCGCGCGGTGCGAGGCCGGCGCAGCCGGCGAGCAGCAGGGTGGCGAGCAGCGCCAGGCTGCGCAGTTTCATGGCTGCTCCTTGCCGGTCAGGCGCCGCAGGGTGTCGCGCAGGATGTCGCTGTCCGGGGTGTCCTGCAGCGCCCGGCGCCAGACGTCGCGGGCCGCGCCGCGCTGGCCGGAGACCCAGAGCACCTCGCCCAGGTGGGCGGCGATCTCGGCGTCGGGCATGCGTTCGAGGGCCCGGCGCAGGTAGTCCTCGGCTGCCTTGAGGTTGCCCAGGCGGTACTGTACCCAACCCAGGCTGTCGAGGATCGCCGGGTCGTCCGGGTTCAGCTCGTGGGCCCGTTCGATCAGTTCGCGGGCCTCGGCGTAGCGGGTGGTGCGGTCGGCCAGGGTGTAGCCGAGGGCGTTGAGGGCCATGGCGTTGTCCGGCTCGCGCTCGAGGATGAAGCGCAGGTCGCGCTCCAGGCCGGCCAGGTCGCCGCGCTTCTCGGCCAGCATGGCCCGCGAGTAGAGCAGGTTGAGGTCGTCCGGGTAGCTGGCCAGCGCCTGCCCGGCGCTCTGCCAGGCGGCATCGATGCGCCGCTGGTTGGCCAGGCTGTCGATCTCGATCAGGTACAGCTGCAGGGCGTAGTCCGGCTGGCTGTCGCGGGCGGCGGCGAGCAGGCGCAGGGCCTGTTCGCCCTGGCCGGCCTTGACCAGCAGCTCGGTGCGGCGCAGCTGGGCCGGCAGGTAGTCGTTGCCTGGGCCGACCTTGGCGTAGGCGTCCAGGGCGGCGGCGCGGTCGCCTTCCTGTTCGGCGATGCGGCCGAGGTTGTAGTGGGCGGCGTCGGTGTGGCTGTCGCGCACCACCAGTTCCTGCAGGTGTTCGCGGGCAGCGGCCCATTCCTTGGCCTCGAAGTCGACCAGCGCCAGGGTCAGGCGCAGGTCGTCGTCTTCGGGGTTGCGCTCCAGCAGTTCGCCGAACTGCGCGCGGGCGGCCTCGAGTTGCTGCTGTTCGAGCAGCTGACGCGCATAGGTCAGGCGCAGGCGCTTGTCGTCCGGGTGCAGGCGCAGGCCGCTCCTGAGCAGCGGCAGGGCTTCCTCGCCGCGCTCGAGGGCATTGAGCAGGCGCACGCGCAGCAGCAGCGGGGCGATCTCGCGGCTGCCGGCCGGGTGGTTCTCCAGGCTGGCCAGCGCTTCCTGCGGGCGGCCTTCCTGCTGCAGCAGCACGGCGCGGCCGAACAGCAGCTGGGCGTTGTCCGGGTGGCGTCCGAGCAGGCGCTCGAAGCCCTGCAGCAGGCCGGCGCGGGCTTCGGGGTCGAGCTGCGCGGCGCTCAGGGCGAGGAAGTCGAAGTGGGTGTCGCCCTTGGCCTGCAGCACCTGCTCCATGTACAGCATGCCCTGCTCGTGGCGGCCGGCGCGGGCCAGCTGGATCGCCGCGGCGCGCTGCGCGTCGAGGTTGTCCTCGGCGCTGTCGGCCCACAGCAGGGCGGTTTCCAGCGCGGCCTCGTCGGCGCCGAGGTACTCGGCGATGCGGTAGGCGCGTTCGGCCACCGCCGGGTCGCCGGTGAGCCGGGCCTGTTCGACGTAGCCGCTCAGGGCGATGTCGAAGCGCTCGCGCTGGCCGGCCAGTTCGGCGACCAGCAGGGCATACAGGGTGTCTGGGCGGAACGAGGCGCTGGGGACGGGCGCCGGGGCGACCTCGGCCTCGGCGACCGGCGGGGGGCCGTCGGGGCGGGCGGCAGGCAGGAACTGACAGCCGCCGAGCAGCGCGAGGGCCGTCAGCAGTGCGAGAGATGGGTTCATGGCTGGCATACGTGGGCTCACCGACAAGTCGCGCAATCATGACACAAGCCTCGGGTCAATCCCATGGGCGCCGGGTGTGCGCCTCGACCGCCGGCGCGCCGGCGACGGCCGATCACGGCCTGGCAGTTGTCCTGCCTTCGTCTAAGTAGGACAATTGCCCGCTTTCCAGGTCACCTAGCGTTCCGGCATGGCATTTCTCGCCCTCGGCATCAACCACAAAACCGCATCGGTGGCGGTCCGCGAGCGCGTGGCCTTCGGCCCCGAGCAGCTGGTCGACGCCTTGCAGCAGCTGTGCCGGGTGACCCCTTGCCAGGAAGCGGCGATCCTCTCCACCTGCAACCGCAGCGAGCTGTACCTGGCCCTAGACGAGGCGCGCGCCGAGGCGATCCTCGCCTGGCTTGCCGACTACCACGGGCTGAGCCTCGACGATCTGCGCGCCTGCGCCTACATCCACCAGGACAACGACGCGGTGCGCCACATGATGCGCGTGGCCTGCGGACTGGACTCGATGATCCTCGGCGAGCCGCAGATCCTCGGCCAGATGAAGGACGCCTACGCCACCGCCCGCGAGGCCGGCACCCTCGGTCCGCTGCTCGGCCGGCTGTTCCAGGCCACCTTCAGCACCGCCAAGACCGTGCGCACCGACACCCGCATCGGCGAGAACCCCGTGTCGGTGGCCTTCGCCGCGGTGAGTCTGGCCAAGCAGATCTTCAGCGATCTCAAGCGCAGCCAGGCGCTGCTGATCGGCGCCGGCGAAACCATCGCCCTGGTCGCCCGCCACCTGCACGAGCAGGGCGTGTCGCGCATCGTGGTGGCCAACCGCACCCTGGAGCGCGCCAGCGCGCTGGCCGAGGAGGTCGGCGGCCAGGCGGTGCTGCTCTCGGCGATTCCCGACGAGCTGGTCAACAGCGACATCGTCATCAGCTCCACTGCCAGCCCGCTGCCGATCCTCGGCAAGGGCGCGGTGGAGCGCGCGCTGAAGAAGCGCAAGCACCGCCCGGTGTTCATGGTCGACATCGCAGTGCCGCGCGACATCGAGCCGGAGGTCGGCGAGCTGGACGACGTCTACCTGTACAGCGTCGACGACCTGCACGAGGTGATCGCCGAGAACCTGCGCAGCCGCCAGGGCGCGGCGCTGGCCGCCGAGGAGCTGGTGCTCAGCGGCGTCGACGAATTCATGCAGCGCCTGCGCGAGCGCGACAGCCTCGACCTGCTGCGCGGCTACCGGGCGCGCGCCGAGCAGCTGCGCGACGAGGAGCTGGCCAAGGCGCTGCGCCTGCTCGGCAACGGCACCCCGGCCGAGGACGTGCTGGCCCAGCTGGCCCGCGGCCTGACCAACAAGCTGCTGCATGCGCCCAGCGTGCAGCTGAAGAAATTCTCCGCCGCCGGCCGCCACGATGCGCTGGCCGTGGCCCAGGAACTGCTCGCCCTCGACGGGGCGGCGCACCACCGCTAACCGCATCGCTCGCGCCGCACCGCCCGGCGGCGCGGCGCCCCATGGTGACTCCACCGATGAAAGCCTCGCTGCTGAACAAGCTCGATACCCTGCAGGATCGTTTCGAGGAGCTGACCGCGCTGCTCGGCGATGCCGAGGTGATCAGCGACCAGACCAAGTTCCGCGCCTACTCCCGCGAATACGCGGAGATCGAGCCGGTGATCGAGGCCTTCCGCGCCTTCCGCAAGGTGCAGGGCGACCTCGACGGCGCCCAGGCGCTGCTCAAGGACAGCGACCCCGACCTGCGCGCCATGGCCGAGGAGGAGGTCGCCGAGGCCCGCGCCCAGCTCGAGGTGCTGGAGGCCAACCTGCAGCGCATGCTGCTGCCCAGGGACCCCCGCGACGGGCGCAACGTGTTCCTCGAAATCCGCGCCGGCACCGGCGGCGACGAGGCGGCGATCTTCTCCGGCGACCTGTTCCGCATGTACTCGCGCTACGCCGAGAAGCAGGGCTGGCGGGTCGAGGTGCTCTCCGAGAGCGAGGGCGAGCACGGCGGCTACAAGGAGGTGATCGCCCGCGTCGAGGGCGACAACGTCTACGCCAAGCTCAAGTTCGAGTCCGGCGCCCACCGCGTGCAGCGCGTGCCGGAGACCGAATCCCAGGGACGCATCCACACCTCGGCCTGCACCGTGGCGGTGCTGCCCGAGCCGGACGAGCAGGCGGCCATCGAGATCAATCCGGCCGACCTGCGCGTCGACACCTACCGCGCCTCCGGCGCCGGCGGCCAGCACATCAACAAGACCGACTCGGCGGTGCGCATCACTCACCTGCCCACCGGCATGGTGGTGGAATGCCAGGAAGAGCGCTCGCAGCACAAGAACCGCGCCCGCGCCATGGCCTGGCTGGCGGCGCGCCTGCAGGACCAGCAGGATGCCGCCGCGCACAAGGAAATCTCCGAGACGCGCAAGCTGCTGGTCGGCTCGGGCGATCGCTCCGAGCGCATCCGCACCTACAACTTCCCCCAGGGCCGGGTCACCGACCATCGCATCAACCTGACCCTCTACTCGCTGAACGAGGTCATCGGCGGCGCGGTGGAGCAGGTGATCGAGCCGCTGCTGCAGGAATACCAGGCCGACCAGCTGGCGGCGCTGGGCGATTGAGATTTGCTCCTCGCCGGCCGCCGTCAAGCGTAGGGTAGAAAACGCGCGCAGCGATCTTCTACCGTTGCCGGCCTCCCGGTGGACCACGCTGCGCGGTTGTCCACCCCACGTTCCAATGCGCCTCCGCGGGAGAACGCTGCTGATGCCCACCATCGAATCCCTGCTCAAGAGCGCCGAACTGCCCGACTCGCCCAGCCCCCGGCTGGACGCCGAGCTGCTGCTCGCCCACGCGCTCGGCCAGTCGCGCAGCTACCTGCGCACCTGGCCGGAGCGCGAGCCCTCCGCCGCGCAGTGCGCCGCCTTCGACGCCCTGCTGGAACGCCGCCGCGCCGGCGAGCCGGTGGCCTACCTGCTCGGCCGCCAGGGCTTCTGGAGTCTCGATTTGGAAGTGGCGCCGCACACCCTGATTCCCCGCCCGGACACCGAGCTACTGGTGGAGACCGCGCTGGCGCTGGGTCCGGGCGGCCCGGCCCGGGTGCTCGACCTCGGCACCGGCACCGGCGCCATCGCCCTGGCTCTGGCCTGCGAGCGCCCGGCCTGGCAGGTGCTCGGCGTCGACCGGGTGAGCGAGGCGGTGCAGCTGGCCGAGCGCAACCGCGCGCGGCTCGGGCTGGGCAATGCGCGCTTCGTCGAGAGCGTCTGGTTTTCCACGCTGGGCGGCGAGCGTTTTGCGCTGATCGTCGGCAATCCGCCGTACATCGCCGCCGACGACCGCCACCTGAACGAGGGCGACGTGCGCTTCGAGCCGGCCAGCGCGCTGGTCGCAGGTCAGGACGGACTGGACGATATCCGCTTGATCGTCCATGAGGCGCCGGAGCACCTCGAAGCCGGCGGCTGGCTGCTGCTGGAGCACGGTTACGATCAGGCCGAGGCGGTGCGTGCGCTGTTCGCCGCGCGCGGTTTCGCGGCCGTGGAGAGCCGGCGCGATCTGGGCGGCCACCAGCGCATCACCCTCGGCCAGTGGACGGGAGACGCCGATGCTCAGTGACGACGACCTGCTGCGCTACAGCCGGCAGATCCTGCTCAGGCAGATCGACATCGACGGCCAGCTGAAGATCGCCGCCGGCCGCGTGCTGGTGGTCGGCCTCGGCGGCCTCGGCTCGCCGCTGGCGCTGTACCTGGCCGCCGCCGGGGTCGGCGAGCTGCACCTGGCCGACTTCGACACGGTGGACCTGACCAACCTGCAGCGCCAGGTGCTCCACGACAGCGCCAGCGTCGGCCAGGCCAAGGTCGACTCGGCGATGGCGCGCCTGGCCGCGCTCAACCCCAATGTGCGCCTGCTGCCGCTGCGCCGCGCGCTGGACGCCGACACGCTGGCCGCCGCGGTGGCGGCGGTCGACGTGGTGGTCGACTGCTGCGACAACTTCGCCACCCGCGCGGCAGTCAACGCCGCCTGCGTGGCCGCCGGCCGGCCGCTGGTGTCCGGCGCGGCGATCCGTCTGGAAGGCCAGCTGGCGGTGTTCGACCCGCGCCGCGCCGACAGTCCCTGCTACCACTGCCTGTACGGCGAGGGCGGCGACGAGGAGCTGACCTGCAGCGAGGCCGGGGTGCTCGGCCCGCTGGTCGGCACCGTCGGCAGCCTGCAGGCGCTGGAAGTCCTCAAGCTGCTGGCCGGCTTCGGCGAGCCGCTGGTCGGTCGCCTATTGCTGATCGACGCGCTGACCACGCGCTTCCGCGAGCTGCGGGTGAAGCGCGACCCGCTGTGCGCGGTCTGCGGGAATCGCCATGGCCAGTGAGGCGCCGGTCGGGGTGTTCGACTCCGGGGTCGGCGGCCTGTCGGTGCTCGGCGCGATCCGCGCGCGGCTGCCCTTTGAGTCGCTGCTCTATGTCGCCGACAGCGGCCATGTGCCCTATGGCGAGAAGAGTCCCGAGTACATCCGCGAGCGCTGCCGCTGCATCGCCGACTTCCTGCTGGCGCAGGGCGCCAAGGCGCTGGTGGTGGCCTGCAACACCGCCACGGTGGCGGCGGTGGCCGAGCTGCGCGAGCGTCACCCCGGGCTGCCCATCGTCGGCATGGAGCCGGCGGTCAAGCCGGCGGCGGCGGCCACCCGCTGCGGCACGGTGGGCGTGCTGGCCACCACCGGGACGCTGAAGAGCGCGCGCTTCGCCGCGCTGCTGGATCGCTTCGCCCACGACGTCACGGTGGTCACCCAGCCCTGCCCGGGGCTGGTGGAGTGCGTCGAACAGGGCGCGCTGGCCGCGCCGGCGACCCGCGCGCTGCTGGCCTCCTACGTGCAGCCGCTGCTGGCGGCCGGCTGCGACACGCTGATCCTCGGCTGCACCCACTATCCGTTCCTCAAGCCGCTGCTGCGCGAGCTGGTGCCGGAAGGCGTCGAACTGATCGACACCGGCGCGGCGGTGGCGCGTCAGCTGGCGCGCCTGCTCGATGAGCGCGCGCTGCTGGCGGCAGGGCCGGCGCAGCCGGCGCGGTTCTGGTCCAGCGGCGACCCCGCCGCGCTGGCCCGGGTGTTGCCGGTGCTGTGGGGCGAGGCGGCCGGCGTGGCGGCGCTGCCCTGCTGAGCGGGTGCGTTTTTACCACCGCGACGGAGTTTCTATACTGACGGACAACCCCCGACCCCGACCGGGCCGGCCCATTCCCTTCAGTACAAGGAGTTCCGCGATGTCCAACGCACTGCGTACTGCCGCCCTGCTGGCCCTGACCCTGGGCGCCAGCGGCCCGGCCAGCGCCTGGGACGCCACCCTCGCCGCCGGGGTGACCCGCGAATCCACCGAAGTATTGCGCCTGGCGCTGCAGCAGGATTTCCAGCGCAGCTGGTGGCAGAGTTCCAGCGGCCGCCTGACCGGCTATTGGGACGCCGGCTACACCTACTGGTTCGGCGACAAGAGCGCCAGCAACCACAGCCTGTCGTTCGCCCCGGTGTTCGTCTACGAGTTCGCCGGCGAGCGGGTGAGGCCCTATGTCGAGGCGGGCATCGGCGTGGCGCTGTTCGAGAGCACCGAGCACGAGAGCCACGACCTGGGCTCGTCGTTCCAGTTCGAGGATCGCCTGGGCTTCGGCCTGCGCTTCGCCGGCCAGGAAATCGGCGTGCGCGCCATCCACTACTCCAACGCCGGAATCAAGCAGCCCAACGACGGCGCCGAGACCTACACCCTGCACTACCGCACGGCGTTCTGAGTCAGCCGCGCTGCCCTGCCTGCGCGCGGTACAGCGCGGCGAAGCCGTGCAGCACGGGGATCGCCAGCGCCCAGAGCGCCGCGAGCAGCAGCAGGGTCGGCAGTGTGCCCAGCGGCAGGCCGACTCCGGCCAGGCGCGCGCCGGCCCAGTAGGACAGCGGCCCGGCCACGGCGCCGAGCAGGCTGCCCAGCCACCAGGGCCGCGCGGTCCAGGCCAGGCAGTGGTTGAGGGTGGTGGCCAGCAGCGCCCACAGCAGCGCCAGCCAGGCCGGCACCAGCGGACTGTCGCCGGGGAAGTCGAACACCCCCATCTGCAGCAGGAAACTGTCCAGCGCGCTGCCGGCGATCAAGACGCTGGCCACCAGCTTGCCTTCCTCGGCCCAGCGCCCGATCCAGCGGAAATGCACCAGCAGCGCCAGTACCGGCACGGCCAGCAGCCAGGGCTGCTGCGCGGCGAACACGCAGGCGAACCAGCCGGTCTGGAACAGCAGGGCGTTGAGCAGCAGCTTGCGGTTCATGGTGTCGACCTTGCGAAGGGGCGCGGCATTGTCAGCGCCGCGCGGGTTCGGAGCCAGCCGTGCAGGGCGGCAAGGGGAATGCCTGCGGCATGCGGTGGGTCGCGCCGCAGGCGGCCGAGCCACCCTGCACAGGATCCAGGTTCAGGCGTTGCGTTGCAGCGGGCCGAGCAGCGGTGCCGGCCGCGCATCCGGGCGGGCCAGCAGCATCTGCACGGTGCCGATGGTCCGTTCGAGGAAGCCGCCCTCGCAGTAGCACAGGTAGAACTCCCAGAGCCGGAAGAAGGCGTCGTCGTAGCCGCGCTGCTCCAGCTCGACGCGGGCGTGGCGCAGGTTGTCGTGCCAGTGGCGCAGGGTGCGCGCGTAGTGGGCGCCGAAGTCCTCCAGGTGCAGCAGGTTCATGTCGGTGCCGGTGCTGAGGGTCTTGAGCATCGCCTCGATCGACGGTAGCGCGCCGCCGGGGAAGATGTAGCGCTGGATGAAATCGACGCTGTTGCAGGCCTGGCGGTAGCGCTGGTCGCGGATGGTGATGGCCTGCAGCAGCATCAGCCCCTCGGGCTTGAGCAGGCGCATGCACTGCTGGAAGTACTCGGGCAGGTAGCGGTGGCCGACCGCCTCGATCATCTCGATGGACACCAGCTTGTCGTACTGGCCCTTGAGGTCGCGGTAGTCCTGCAGCAGCAGGGTGACGCGGTTTTCCAGGCCCATCTCGACGATGCGCCGGGCGGTGTAGTCGTGCTGTTCGCGCGACAGGGTGGTGGTGGTCACCCGGCAGCCGTAGTGGCTGGCGGCGTACAGCGCCATGCTGCCCCAGCCGGTGCCGATCTCCAGCAGGTGGTCGGAGGGCTGCAGGTCGAGCTTCTGGCAGATGCGCTCCAGCTTGTTGAGCTGGGCGCGCTCCAGGGTGTCGTCCGGGGACAGGAACATCGCCGCCGAGTACATCATGGTCGGGTCGAGGAAGGCCTCGAACAGGTCGTTGCCCAGATCGTAGTGGGCGGCGATGTTGCGCCGCGAGCCCGCCCTGGAGTTGCGGTTGACCGCGTGCAGGGCGCGCAGGAAGGGGCGGCCGAGCAGCGCCAGGCCGCCCTCCAGGTCGTCGAGCACCTCGAGGTTGGCGACGAACACGCGGATCACCGCAGTCAGGTCCGGGCTGCTCCAGTGGCCGTGGATGTAGGCCTCGCCGGCGCCGACCGAGCCGTTGCTGGCGACCAGCCTCCAGGCGGCCGGATCGTGGATGTGGATCTCGCCGTGCAGCTCGGCGTGCGGGTCGCCGAAGCTCTGGCAGTCGTCGCCCTCGACCAGCAGCAGGCGGCCGCGGCGCAACTGGCCGAGCTGGCGCAGCACGGCGCGGCGCAGCAGGGTCGCGGCCAGGCCGAGCTTGCCGAGGCCGGCGAACAGGCGGGTACGGGAGGCGGTCAGGCTAGAGCTTTTCATCGCAGGACTCCTGGAGCCGGTGGGCGACGCGGGAGTGGCCGTCGGCCGCCCGGTGGGAGAAGAATGGCACGCGCTTGAGCGCCAGGCGCAGCGCCTGCCAGTAGATGCCCAGCACGGTCTTGGCGGTCATCCACGGGAAGGCGCGCAGGTGGCGATGCACGGCGGCGCGGTCGAGGGTCTGGCGCTGCAGCGTCAGGGTGGCGTCGAACAGCTTGCCCTCGACGTCGTGGTCTTCCATGTGCACGCCCAGGCGTTCGCCGGGGCGGCTGAAGTGCAGGTGGTATTCCAGATCGCGCGGCAGGAACGGCGAGACGTGGAACGACTTGGCCACGGCGAAGTGCTGGCTGCCGGCGCCGTCCGCCGGCAGCACATAGTGGTAGCGCTGGTGCCAGGGGGTGTTGCTGACTTCGCAGAGGATCGCCGCCAGGCGCTCCTCGGCATCGAAGCAGTAGAAGAAGCTCACCGGGTTGAAGCTCAGCCCCCAGCAGCGCGGCTGGGTGAGCAGGCAGATGCGCCCTTCGGGCGCGGCGCCCAGCGCCTCGGCAAGGCACCGGCGCACGGCCTCGGCGAGCGGCAGGCCCTGGCCGGTGAGGTGCGGCAGGTAGTCCTGCTCGCGGAACGACAGCGGCGCGAAGCGCCCGCGGCCGAGCAGCGGCGACAGCGCGAACAGCGCGTCCTGCTCGGCCAGGTCCAGGTACAGCAGGCCGATCCGGTAGCGGAACTCGTGGGCCTTCGGGCGCAGCCGGCGGTGGCGCACCCAGCCGCTGTAGAAGGCGCTGTTCACAGCGCCTCCCCGAACTCGGCGGCCACGCGCAGGGCGCTGACCACGCCGTCCTCGTGGAAGCCGTTGGCCCAGTAGGCGCCGCAGTAGTAGCTGTGCCGGGCGCCGAGCAGTTCGCGCCAGCGCGCCTGGGCGGCGATGCCGGTCAGGCTGTACTGCGGGTGGGCGTAGCGGAAGCGGCCGAGCACCTGCGCCGGGTCCACCGCGTCGTTCTGGTTGAGGCTGACGCAGAAGGTCCGCGAGGCGTCGATGCCCTGGAGGATGTTCATGTCGTAGGTGACCGCCGCCAGACGGTCGCCCGGCGCGCCGAGGCGGTAGTTCCAGCTCGCCCAGGCCAGCCGGCGCTGCGGCAGCAGGCGGGTGTCGGTGTGCAGCAGCACGTCGTTGTCGGCATAGGGCAGGGCACCGAGGATCTCGCGCTCGGCCGCACTCGGCTCGGCGAGCAGGGCCAGCGCCTGGTCGCTGTGGCAGGCGAAGACAATCTTGTCGAAGCGCTCGCGGCCCGCGGCGCTGTGCACCGTCACCCCGCCTTCGTCGCGCTCGACACGCTGTACCGGGCAGTTGAGGCGGATGGCCTCGGCGAAGGGCTCGGTGAGCGGCGCGATGTAGCTGCGCGAGCCGCCCTTGACCACCCGCCACTGCGGGCGGTCGTTGACCGACAGCAGGCCGTGGTTCTTGAAGAAGCGCACGAAGAATTCCAGCGGGAAGGCCAGCATGCCCTCCAGCGACATCGACCAGATCGCCGAGCCCATCGGCACGATGTAGTGGTCGATGAAGCGCCGGCCGTAGCCGCGGCTGGCGAGGTAGTCGCCGAGGGTCATGCCGGCCGGCAGGCGGCCGCTGGCCAGCTCGGCCAGCGCCTCGCGGTTGAAGCGCAGGATGTCGCGCAGCATGCCCCAGAAGGCCGGCGACAGCAGGTTGCGGCGCTGGGCGAACAGGCTGTTGAGGTTGTTGCCGTTGTACTCGATGCCGCTGGCCGGGTCGTGCACCGAGAAGCTCATCTCGGTGGGCTGCGAGGCGACGCCGAGACGCTCCAGCAGGCGGATGAAGTTCGGGTAGGTCCAGTCGTTGAACACGATGAACCCGGTGTCGATGGCGTGGTCGCGGCCGTCCACCGTCACGTCGACGGTGTGGGTGTGGCCGCCGATCCAGTCGCCGGCCTCGAACACGGTCAGTTGGTGCTGGCGAGCGAGCAGGTGGGCGGCGGTCAGGCCGGCGATGCCGGTGCCGACGATGGCGATTCTCATCGGGTGTCATCCTTGGAAGGGTTACGGCTCATGCGTTGGGTCACCGCCAGGCGCAGACGGCCGGGCAGGTGGGCGAGCAGCAGGAGCAGGGCGATGAACGGGCGCGGGAAGGCGATTTCCAGCGCGCGGCGGTCGAGGCCGTCGGCGATGCGGCGGGCGGCCTTGTCGGCCGGCCAGCGCATCGGCATGGCGAAGTCGTTGCGGCGGGTCAGCGGGGTGTCGACGAAGCCGGGGCTGATCACGCTGACCGCGATGCCCTCGGCGGCCAGATCGACGCGCAGCGATTCCAGCAGGTAGCGCAGCGCCGCCTTGGAGGCGCCGTAGGCCTCGGCGCGCGGCAGGGCGAGGAAGGTCGCCGCGCTGGCCACCCCGGCCAGCAGCGGCTGATCGCCCTTGCGCAGCAGCGGCAGCGCCGCCTCGACGCAGTGCGCGGCGGAGAACAGGTTGGCGCTGACCACCCGCTCGACCATCGCCGCCTCGAAGGCGCGCACCTCGACGTATTCGCAGGTGCCGGCGTTGAGGATCGCCACATCCAGCGCGCCCCATTCGGCGTCGATCCGCGCGGCGATGGCGGCCACCGCGTCCGGCTCGGTGAGATCGCCGGGGACCACCAGCACCTGCTGCGGCCAGCGCGCGGCCAGCGCGTCCAGCGGTTCGCGGCGCCGGGCGCTGAGGGCCAGGCGGTGGCCGCGAGCGAGCAGCTCCTCGGCCAGGGCGGCGCCGATGCCGCTGCTGGCGCCGGTGAGCCAGATGCGTTTGCCTGTATGGGTCGTGGTGTTCATGCCAGCCTCCTCTTCAGCCAGGCGATGACCCGGCCGAGTACCGGCAGGTGCTCGTAGAGCAGCGCGCCGGCGTCGAAATAGTCGCGGTGGCGATAGACCCGGCCGTCGCTCCACAACAGGTGCGAGCAGCCGGCCACCCGGATCGGCCGCCCGCCGGCCAGGCGCGGGTGGCGGTAGCTCATGGTCCAGCGCAGGTAGCCTTCGCCCTCCTTGTCGCCCTCGCGCACCGCGTCGAAGCCGTGGAAGTCGAAACGCAGCTCCTGCACGTTGGCGTACAGCTCGGCAAAGTAGCGCTGCATCGCCGCCAGGCCGCGGATCTCGTGCAGCGGGTCGACGAACAGCGCATCCGCGCTGTACAGCTCGCCGAGGCGGTCGAGGCTGTCCTTGTCGAGGGCGGCGAAGCGGCGGGCGAAGTCGCGGAGAAAGTCGCTCATGGCAGGCGCCTCAGGCCGGGGTCTGGTCCAGTGCCTTGAACGCCGCCAGCGCCCGCTCGCGCGAGCGGGCCAGGTCGACGATCGGGCGCGGGTAATCGGGGGCGCCGAACAGCCCGCCGAGGGCCGCCGGGTTGTGGATGTCGCGCTTGTTCAGGCCGGCCAGCTCGGGCACCCACTGGCGGATGAAGGCGCCGTCCGGATCGAACTTCTCCGACTGGGTCAGCGGGTTGAAGATGCGGAAGTAGGGCGCGGCGTCGGTGCCGGTGGAGGCGCTCCACTGCCAGCCGCCGTTGTTGGCGGCCAGATCGCCGTCGATCAGGTTCTGCATGAACCAGCGCTCGCCGTGGCGCCAGTCGATCAAGAGGTTCTTGGTCAGGAACATGGCGACGATCATGCGCAGGCGGTTGTGCATCCAGCCGGTGGCCGAGAGCTGGCGCATCGCCGCATCGACGATGGGAATGCCGGTGTTGCCCTGCTGCCAGGCGGCGAGGTCGGCCGGCGCCTCGCGCCAGGCCAGCGCCTCGGTCTCGGTGCGGAAGGCGCGGCCCATCGACACCCGCGGGTAACCGACCAGGATGTGCTTGTAGAACTCGCGCCAGAGCATCTCGTTGATCCAGCTGACCACCCCGGGATTGCCGCTGGCGAACTCGCCGGCGTTGATCGCCAGCGCCGCGTGCAGGCACTGGCGCGGCGACAGCACGCCGGCGACCAGATAGGCCGACAGCCGGCTGGTGCCGGGCTGGGCGGGGAAGTCGCGCTGGCCGTCGTACCACTCCAGGTGCTGGTCGGCGAAGGCGCTCAGGCGCCGGTGCGCCGCCGCCTCGCCGGCCGGCCACAGCTGGCGCAGCGCGTCGCCCGGCGCAGCGAAGCCGTCGACGGCCGCCGGCACGGGATCGCTGGCGATGGCGCACGGCGGCTGGATCGCCGGCAGCGGTTGAAGCGTCGGCAGATGCGCGGCCAGCTCGGCGTAGCAGCGCTTGCGGAACTGGCTGAACACCTGGAAGTAGCCGCCGCTCTTGGTCAGCAGGCTGCCGGGCTGGAACAGGATCTGGTCTAGGTGGCTGTGCCAGGCGATCCCGGCGCCCTGCAGGGCGGCCTGTACCGCCTGGTCGCGGCGCTGTTCGTGGACGCCGTATTCGGCGTTGACGTGGACGCTGCGCACGCCGTGCTCGCGGCACAGCTCCAGCAGCACGCCGGGGGCGTCGTCCCAGTGTTCGGCATGGCGCAGCAGCAGCGGGATGTTCAGCGCGGCGAGGGTCTTGCCCAGTTCGGCGAGGTTGCGCAGCCAGAAGTCCACCTTGGCCGGCGCATCGTCGTGCGCGCGCCACTGGCCGGGGGAGATCAGCCAGAGCGCCAGCAGCGAGCCGTCGCCTTGCGCGGCGGCGCGAGCCAGGGCGGTGTTGTCGTGGGCGCGCAGGTCGTTGCGCAGCCAGACCAGTCGGGTCATCGGGCAATCCTCAGGGAGCGGCGAGCAGCCCGCGCTGCTGCAGGAAGTGGTGGGCGTCGAGGGGCGAGTCGGCCAGCGTCAGGTGTTCGAAGGCGGCCAGTTCGTCGCGGTGGATCTGCACCGCCGGGCCGGCCAGCAGCAGCGGCACCGCGCAGGCGGCGTGCAGGCGCGGCAGCTGACGGCGCAACTGGGTGGCCTCCAGCGCCTGGCTGGAATACAGCAGCAGGGCGCGCGGCCGGACGCGCTCGACGGCGAGGTTCAGTTCGCCGGTCGGCAGGGTCCAGTCGAGCACCTCGACCGCGCACTGGCTGTCGCTGAGCAGCCAGGCGCACAGCCACAGGCCAGGCTCCATCGGCAGTTCGGAGAGGTTGGCGAGCAGCACCGGCGCGCCCTGTTGCTGGCGGTTGTTGTGGTAGACCCGCGCGCCGAGCTTGCTGCGCAGCCAGGAGCGGAAGAACACCCGCTCCAGGGCGGCGCCGAACTGGCCCTGCCAGCGCTGCTCCAGCTCGTCGAGCAGCGGCAGCAGCAGGTGGCGGCACAGGGTCTGCGGCGGGTAGAGGGCCAGGGCGCGGTTGTAGGCATCGTCCAGCGGCCGCTCGGCGAGGCCGGCGACGGCCTCCAGCAGTTCGCCGCGCAGCTGCTCCCAGGGGCCGTCGGCGCTACCGGCCGGCGGGCTGTCGTGGTCGAGCAGGGCGCGGATCTGGCCGACCGCTACGCCGCGGTTGAGCCAGGTGAGGATCGCCTGCACGCGCTCGACGTGGGCCTGGCCATAGAGGCGATGGCCCTTGGCGGTGCGCTGCGGGACGATCAGTCCGTAGCGGCGCTCCCAGGCGCGCAGGGTCACCGGGTTGACCCCGGTGCGGCGGGCCACCTCGCGGATCGGCAGCCAGCCTTCGGCGCGTTCCTCGGCGCTGAGCGGGGCGTCGTCGGCGGCGAGCAGTGGGGCGTCGTCGTGCATCGGCAGGTCTCCGCTCAGATGGCGTTGCGCAGGCTGAGGTCTTCGGGGTGCGGCTGCATATAGGCCTGCAGGGCGATGTAGTGGTGCGGGTGGCGGCGGAAGTGGTACTTGAGCAGGGTCAGCGGCACCACCAGCGGCACGGTGCCGCTGCGGTACTGCTCGATCAGCTGCTGGATCTCGCGGCGCTCCTCGCCGGGCAGGGCGCGGCGCAGGTAGCCGGACAGGTGCTGCAGCACGTTGGCGTGGGTGCCGCGGGTGGCGCAGCGCTTCAGCGCCGCCATCAGCGCGGCGAAGTAGCGCGGGCCGAACTCGGCCGGGTCGTGGTCGCCGATGCCGGCCAGCAGGCGGCCCAGCTCGCGGTACTTGAGCGGGTTGTGGGCCATCAGCAGGTACTTGTGCCGCGAGTGGAAGGCGATGATCGCCTTGCGGGTCAGGCCCTCGCGGCACAGGCGCTGCCAGTCGCCGTAGGCGTAGACGCGGCTGATGAAGTTCTCGCGCAGCACCGGGTCGTTGAGGCGGCCGTCTTCCTCGATCGGCAGCTCCGGGCGCAGGCGGGCGAAGGTGGCGGTGAAGATGCCGCTGCCGTGCTCGGCGGGGCGGCCGTTGTCCTGGTAGACCTTGACCCGCTCCATGCCGCAGGAGGGGGATTTCTGCATGACGATCAGGCCGCTGATGTCCCCCAGTTCGGCGGCCATCCGCGTGCCGTAGTCGGCCAGTGGCGCCGTGACGTCGCGCTCGCGGGTGACGGTGCCCACCGCGCGCGGCGCGGCGGGATCGCCGACCAGGCGGATCGGCTCGCGGGGAGTGCCCAGGCCGATGGCCACTTCCGGGCACAGCGGGCGGAAGTCGAAATGCCGGCCGAGCACCTGGCTGCACAGTTGCGACTGCTTGTGCCCGCCGTTGTAGCGCACCTCGTTGCCGAGCAGGCAGGCGCTGATGGCCAGGGTGAGGCGCGGAATCGGGGCGGTGGTCGGTGCGACGGTCATGGCGTGTACCCGAGGATAAAAGGTACAGGCTGCAGATCAGGCCTGCGGGGGAGGACACGCCTGAGGAGGTGGCTACTGCAGCCTGTACAGGAAACGGTTTCTGTACAACCCTGCTGCAATAGTAGACCTTGCGTTGTACAAGTCAAATACCTTGTACAAGATTTGTAGTATTTCGGCAGGGCCAGGGCGCCACCACGACGGCCGCTCTACTGCCAGCCCATCTTCCAGGTGGCCTCGTCGCGCAGCTCGCGCCAGTCGCAGCGCCGGCTGCGCCCGCTCAGCACCGCCTGCAGTTCGACTTCCAGCACCGTGCCTTCCTCGTCGCGGTACAGCTCGGTGACCAGGAAATGCTTCTCGCGGTTGCGCGGCTGGACGGCGGTCCATTTCGACAGGTGCAGCTTGGCGGGGTTGATGCGATGCATGGTGGCTGGTCGGCAGGGAGATGGGAGCGGACACCGGGCGGCTGTGCCGGGTGTCCGCCGGGTTCAGGCGGCGTGTTCGAGCAGGCGGCGGGCAGCTTCCTGGCCGCTCAGCCAGGCGCCCTCGACGCGACCGGACAGGCACCAGTCGCCGCAGACGTAGAGGCCCAGGTCGGCATCGGCCAGCGCGCCCCACTGGTGACCCTGCGCCGGACGGGCGTACAGCCAGCGGTGGGCGAGGGCGAAGTCGGCCTCCGGGACCGCGCAGCCGAGCAGTTCGGCGAAGGCGCAGCGCAGCTGCTCGATCACCGCCTCGCGGGGCAGGTCCAGGTGCTGGCGGCTCCAGGCGCTGCTGGCGTGCAGCACCCAGCTGTCCATGCCGACGGCGCGGCCGGGCTTGCTGCGGTTGCGCGCCAGCCAGTCGAGCGGGCTGTCCTGTACGAAACAGCCTTCCACCGGGGTGTCCAGTGCGCGGGCGAAGCTCAGCGCCACCGCCCACACCGGCTCCATGGTGGCGCTGGCCACGGCGCTGGCCAGCTTGGGCGCGGCGCTGAGCAGGGCGACGGCCTGGGGCGCCGGCACCGCGACCACCACCTTGCTGAACGGGCCGTGGCTCTGGCCGTCGGCGTCGACCAGGTGCCAGTGGCGCTCGCCGCGGAATACCTCGGTGATCCGGCAGGCGAAGGTCGCCGGCAGGTCGCCGAGCAGCTGGCGGGTCAGCGCGCTCATCCGCGGCACGCCGACGAAGCGCTGCTGGGTGTCCGGCGACAGGCTGAGCTGGCCGCCCTGGGACTGGTAGAGCGCCGGCTTCCATTCCGCCAGCCAGCCGTTTTCCTGCCATTGGCGCACCGCCTCGACGAAGTGGCGGTCGCGGGCGGTGAAATACTGGGCACCCAGATCGAGATCGCCGACGTCGCAGCGCTTGCTCGACATGCGCCCGCCACTGCCGCGGCTCTTGTCGAACAGCTGAACGTTGAGGCCCGCCGCCGCAAGGGCGTGGGCCGCCGACAGACCGGCCATGCCGCTGCCGATGATGGCGATGGGAGTGTTCATGACGTCACCTCGAATGCTGGGACTGCAGGCTAATCCTTGGACTCAAGTTGTACAAGTCTCTTGAGGTGTACAAATGTATCTGGTCCAATCCAGCCATGAACCCGGAATGCTCGCAGGCCTGCGGCCTGGCCGGTAATTCCAGTGTGGACCAGACTCAGGGCGGACGCCCATGGATCAATAAGGAGACACGGCGATGCGCATTTTGCTGACCGGCGGCACCGGCCTGATCGGCCGGGCCCTGTGCCGCCACTGGAAGTCGCAGGGGCACGAGCTGATCGTCTGGAGCCGGCGCCCCCAGGAAGTGCCCGGCCTGTGCAGCGGCGCGCGCGGCATCGACCGCCTGGAGGCGCTGAGCGGCGCCGAGCCGCCGGATGCGGTGGTCAACCTGGCCGGCGCGCCGATCGCCGACCGGCCGTGGACCAGCGCGCGGCGGCAGCTGCTGTGGAGCAGCCGCATCGAGCTGACCGAGCACCTGGTGGACTGGCTGGGCTCGCTGGCCCGCCCGCCGCGGGTGCTGCTGTCCGGCTCGGCGGTGGGCTGGTACGGCGACGGCGGCGAGCGCCTGCTCGACGAGGACAGCGCGGCCGGCAACGAGGACTTCGGCAGCCAGCTGTGCTTCGCCTGGGAAGAGGCCGCGCAGCGCGCCGAGGCGCTGGGCATCCGGGTGATCCGCCTGCGCACCGCGCCGGTGCTGGCTCCGGCCGGCGGCATGCTGGCGCGCCTGCGCCTGCCGTTCAGCCTGGGCCTGGGTGGCCGGCTGGGCAGCGGCCGGCAGTGGATGCCGTGGATCCATCTGGACGACGAGGTCGGGCTGATCGACTTCCTGCTGCAGCACGAGGACTGTGCCGGTCCTTATAATGCCTGCGCGCCGCAGACGGTGCGCAATGCCGAGTTCACCCGCGCGCTGGCCCGCGCCCTGCATCGCCCGGCCTGCCTGCCGGCGCCGGCCTGGGCGCTGCGCCTGGCGCTGGGCGAGATGTCCGGGCTGCTGCTCGGCGGCCAGCACCTGCAACCGCGCCGTGCCCTGGAGGCCGGCTACCGTTTTCGTTTCCCCGACCTGGATGCGGCGCTCGCCGATCTGCTGGGTCGCCCCGACTAAGGACACCGCATGACCGATCACGCTCTGCTGCTGGTCAACCTCGGCTCGCCGGCTTCCACCGAGGTGGCCGACGTGCGCCGCTACCTCAACCAGTTCCTCATGGACCCCTATGTGATCGATGTGCCCTGGCCGCTGCGCCGGCTGATCGTGTCGCTGATCCTGATCCGCCGCCCGGCGGCCTCGGCCGAGGCCTACCGTTCGATCTGGTGGGAGGAGGGCTCGCCGCTGGTGGTGCTCAGCCGGCGCCTGCAGGCGAAGGTCGCCGAGCAGTGGACGGACGGGCCGGTGGAGCTGGCGATGCGCTACGGCGAGCCGTCCATCGAGCGCAGCCTGCAGGGGCTGGCGCAGCGCGGCGTGCGTCGGGTCACCCTGGTGCCGCTGTACCCGCAGTTCGCCGACAGCACGGTGACCACGGTGATCGAGGAGGCCCGGCGGGTGATGCGCCAGCAGCGCCTGCCCTTCGCGCTGGACATCCTGCCGCCCTTCTACGAACAGCCCGAGTACCTGGCGGCGCTGGCGGAAAGCGCGCGGCCCTATCTGGAGCAGGGCTACGACCATCTGCTGCTCAGCTACCACGGCCTGCCCGAGCGCCACCTGCACAAGAGCGATCCGACCGGCAGCCACTGCCTGAAGGGCGCCGACTGCTGCCAGCGCGCCAGCGGGGCGATCCTCGACAGCTGCTACCGGGCGCAGTGCATGCGCACCAGCAGCGGCCTGGCGCACGCGCTGGAGCTGGATGCCGAACGCTGGTCGGTGTCCTTCCAGTCGCGGCTGGGGCGCGCCAAGTGGATCGAGCCCTACACCGACGCGACCATCGAGGCGCTGGCCGCGCGCGGAGTGAAGAAGCTCTTGGTGATGTGCCCGGCGTTCGTCGCCGACTGCATCGAGACCCTGGAGGAGATCGGCGACGAGGGCCGCGCGGCGTTCCGTGCCGCCGGCGGCGACGACCTGATCCTGGTGCCCTGCCTCAACGATCACCCGCAATGGGTGAGCGCGCTGATCAGTCTCTGTCGGCGACTGCCGCAGCCGGCCTGAGTGCTGCGGCCGGCGCACCGTGCGGCGCGGCCTCGCCGCGCCGTTCCAGCAGCGCGGCCATGTCCGGCGCGCTGAGCGGGCGGGAGAACAGGAAGCCCTGACCCACCGCGCAGCCGTGCCAGCGCAGGAAGTCGTGCTGGTCGGCGTTCTCGATGCCCTCGGCGATGCAGGTCATGCCCAGCGCCTCGGCCATGCCGATGATCGCCACCGCCAGGGCGGCGTGATCGTCGCAGCCGGGCAGGTCGCTGATGAAGGCGCGGTCGATCTTCAGGGTGTCGAGCTTGAAGTGCTTGAGGTAGCTGAGCGAGGAGTAGCCGGTGCCGAAGTCGTCCATCGCCAGGCGCACGCCCAGCTGCTTGAGGCGGTCGAGGGTGATGCGCACCTGCTCGCGGTTCTCCGCCAGCACGCTCTCGGTCAGCTCCAGCTCCAGGCGCTCGGCCGGCAGGCCGCTCTGCTCCAGCGCCGCCTGCACCTGGGCCGGCAGGTCGGCGTGGCGGAACTGCACGGCGGAGACGTTGACCGCCACGTTCAGCCCCGGCAGGCCCTGGTGTTCCCAGTCCATCACCTGGCGGCAGGACTCGAACAGCGCCCACTCGCCCAGGTGCAGGATCAGCCCGCTGTCCTCGGCGACGCCGATGAACTTGTCCGGCGACACCTGGCCGAGGATCGGGTTGTGCCAGCGCATCAGCGCCTCGCAGCCGACCAGCGCGCCGCTGGCTAGGTCGAACTGCGGCTGGTAATGCAGGGTCAGCTCGCTGCGCGACAGCGCCTGGCGCAGGCGGTTCTCCACCTCCAGGTGCTCGCGTACCCGGGCGTTCATCGCCGCGGTGAAGAACTGGTAGTTGTTTCGCCCCAGCGCCTTGGCGTGGTACATGGCGGCGTCGGCGTTCTTCAGCAGGGTCTCGGCGTCGCTGCCGTCGGAAGGGTAGAGGGCGATGCCGATGCTCAGGGTCACCGCCAGCTCGTGGCCGGCGATGTCGTACTGGCCGTTGGTGGCCTGCAGCAGCTTGTCGGCCACTTGGGCGGCCTGCTCGGCCTGCTGCAGGTGCTCGACCAGCACCACGAACTCGTCGCCGCCCAGGCGGCTGACCGTGTCGCTGGTGCGCACCGCACCGGCCAGCCGGCGCGAGACCTCGATCAGCAGGTTGTCGCCGATGGCGTGGCCGAGGGAGTCGTTGATGTTCTTGAAGCGGTCGAGGTCGATGAACAGCAGGGCCAGCTTGCTGTCCTCGCGCTGGGCGTTGAGGATCGCGCCGTCCAGGCGGCTGCGCAGCAGGGTGCGGTTGGGCAGCTGGGTCAGCGGGTCGGACTCGGCCCAGACCCGCAGGCGGTCGTTGCTGGCGGCGATGTCGGCGTGGTACTGGTCGAAGCGCCGGGTCAGCCAGCGCTTGATCAGCAGGGCGAAGGCCAGCGCCAGGGCGAGGGCCAGCACCAGTGCCGCGGCGGTGGTCAGCAGGCCGCTGCGCATGTTCTCCTCCAGGCGCTCCTGGCGCTTGGCCAGGCTGACATGCAGCTCGTCGAGGGACAGGCTGGTGACCAGCACCCAGTTCCAGTCCTCCTGATTGCTGACCATCGCCAGGCGCGGCTTGAGTTCGCTGTCGTTGCGCTCGTGCCAGTCGTAGCGGGTGAAGCCGCCGCCGGCGGCGCTGGCGTCGAGGATGGCGCGGATCACCGCCTGCTCGGCCGGCGGCAGCTCGCTGTAATGGCGGCCTTCGGCGGCGGGGTTGCTGGGCGAGAGCAGCACGCGGCCGTCGCGGTGGATCACCGCCACATAGCCGTCGAGGCCGATGCGCGTGGCGCGCAGCTGCTCCAGGGCCTGCTGCTGCAGTTCGCGCTCGATGGTGCTGAGGTATTCGCCGGTGCCGATCAGCCAGCCGAACGGCTCGAACAGGCGCACGTAGGCGATCTTGTCGGCCATCGCCTGCGGATTTTCCGGGGCGTACCAGCGGTAGCGGGAGAAGCCGCGGCCCTCGGGGTTGGCCACCGCGTCGAGCAGGCCGCGCATGATGTAGTGGCCGTTGTCGTCGCGGTTGTCGAGCAGCGAGCTGCCTTCGCGCTCGGGGGCGGTGGGCAGCAGCACGCAGTTGCCGGCCAGGTCGTCGATGAAGAAGTAGCCGCGGCCGTCGTAGAAGCGCAGCGGACGCAGGGTCTCGACGATCAACTGGCGGATTTCCTCCTCCGGACGCCGGCCCTGTTCGCGGGCGTGGATGGCGTGGGCGATCTGCAGGGCCTGGTCGACCTGCTGGCGGATGTCGCGCTTGAGCACCGCCTCGGTGCTGGCGCGGATCTGCTGCAGCTGGTCGTGGAGGGTGTCCAGCGACGACGCCAGGCGGGCCTGCTGCTCGCCGAGGATGGTCGCCTCCAGGGTGGCGCTTTCCTCGCGGTAGCTGTGGGTCTGGTGCAGGGTGAAGTAGGTGCCCAGCCCGAGGGTGAGGATCAGCACCAAGGCCAGCATGCCAAGGAACTGCAGGCGCAGCAGGGTCGTTTCGGTCATCGCCATCGGGTGTTCAGCCTTGTGCAGTGCTGCTGCATTCTGGAGAAGTCGAGTACAGGCCGGGGGTGGTGCTGGGGTGCGCGGCGGCTCTGGCGTCAGGGTCTTGACGGATCGCGGTGCCGCTGTCGGGGTCCTTGTAGCACATTTTGTTTTTCCCGACAGGGTTTCGTCAGAGCTTGCCGCCGATCAGCCGTAGCGCTTGTGGGCCTCGATGGCCAGACCGCTGCCGATGCTGCCGAAGCGGTTGCCTTCCACCGCGCGGGCGTTGGGCAGCAGGCCGGCCACGCACTGGCGCAGGGCGGGAATGCCGCTGGAGCCGCCGGTGAAGAACAGGCTGTCGACCTGTTCGGGACGCACGCCGGCATCCTCCAGCAATCGTCCGATGCTGGCATTGATGCGGGTCAGCGACGGGGCGATGGCGGCGTCGAACAGCGGGCGGTCGAGGTCGGCGCGCAGGCCCGGCTCGATCCGCGCGAAGTCGATGCTGTGCCGCTCGCCGTCGGTGAGGGCGATCTTGCTGTCCTCCACCTGGATCGCCAGCCAGTGGCCGGCGCGCTGCTCGATCAGGCGCAGCAGGCGGTCGATGCCGGTGGGGTCCTGGATGTCGTAGCGCATGCTCTGCAGGGCCAGTTTCGATTTCTGCGCATAGACCGCGTTGATGGTGTGCCAGGTGGCCAGGTTGATGTGGTGGCTGGTGGGCATCGGCGCCTCGCTCTTCATCAGGCTGCCGTGGCCGAACAGCGGCATCACTCCGGCCAGGCTGAGCAGGCGGTCGAAGTCGGTGCCGCCGATGTGGATGCCGCCAGTGGCGAGGATGTCGCTCTGGCGCTCGGCGCGCAGGCGGCGCTCAGGGGACAGGCGCACCAGCGAGAAGTCCGAGGTGCCGCCGCCGATGTCGACGATCAGCACCAGTTCCTCGCGGTCCAGGGTGGACTCGTAGTCGAAGGCCGCGGCGATCGGCTCGTACTGGAAGGAGATGTCCTTGAAGCCCAGCTCGCGGGCGACCTGGGCCAGGGTGTCGGCGGCCTCGCGGTCGGCGGCCGGGTCGTCGTCGACGAAGAACACCGGACGGCCCAGTACCGCCTGCTCGAAGTCGCGGCCGGCGGCGGCCTCGGCGCGCTGCTTCAGTTCGCCGAGGAACAGGCCGAGGATCTGGGTGAACGGTAGGGCGCTACCCAGCACGGTGGTGGCGCTGCCCAGCAGCGGCGAGCCGAGCAGGCTCTTCAGCGAGCGCATCAGGCGCCCCTCGTAGCCGTCGAGGTATTCGCCGAGGGCCTGGCGGCCGAAGGCCGGGCGCTGCTCCTCGAAGTTGAAGAACAGCACCGAGGGCAGGGTGTCCTTGCCGTCCTCCAGGGCGATCAGGTTGCCGGCTCCGGGGCGCAGCCAGCCGACGGTGGAGTTGGAGGTGCCGAAGTCGATGCCGCAGGCGCGGGCAGGCGAGGCGAGGGTCATGGGAGGCGGCTCCGGGAAAAACGGCCGCGCATTCTATGCGAGAGCGGCGCCGAATGGGCGCCGCTCGGTCGTTTTCAGCGGACAATCCCATGCACTGGGCCGGGTGCGCTGCGCGCCGCGGGCCGCCGCGGTTGTGCGGTGGCTGTGGCGCCTTCGTTTGGTCCGGACTCCGGCAGGCGCCGACAGCTAGGGAGGGGCCGCAGCCCCGCAGCAGGCGGGTCGATGGGGCGGAGTGCCCTACGGCTTGTCGCGGTGCTGCGCGGCCATGATCTCCTCCAGGCCCAGCCCGGTGAGGTCGTGGATGGTGCGCCACAGGTAGTAGAGGATGCCCAGCATCATCAGCATCGAGGGGATGGCGATCATCGGGTAGCTGAGCAGGTTCATCCGCGCCAGCTCGGCGTTGAACGCCTCGCTGCCGGCCGGGCTGGTGACCAGCCAGCGGGCGAGGACGTAGTTCATCGCCGCGGAGAAGAAGAAGGTGCCGCTCAGCCAGTAGGTGGCGCGCAGCAGGCGGCGCTCGAAGGCCGCGCGCTGGCCGCGGGCCTCCAGCTGCGCCTGGATGCGCGCCACGTCGAGCACCTTGTCGTTGTACAGCAGGCTGTGGATCAGCGGCTTGCGGGTGCGCGCGGAGAACAGCACGGCCAGGCCGATGATCCCCGGGATGGTCGCCTCCTTGATCGCCAGCCAGCGGCTGTCCAGCTGCAGCAGGCCGATGCCGCCGGTGAGCAGCACGCTGGCCAGGCCGAGCAGGGCGATGAAGTTGAACTTGCGGTAGCGCAGCAGCTCGAAGGCGCCCCAGCCCAGCGGGAAGGCCAGCGCCAGCAGCAGCGCGCCGTCGGCGCCGAGGCGCTCGGGGCTGCTCAGCTTCATCAGCACCGCCGAGGGCAGCAGGATGCTCACCGCCAGGTCGATCAGCGGGCGCGGCTTGTGGGTGGGGCGGGGCGAGTCGGTCATGCTCTGGGTCTTGTCCGTCGAGGGCCCGGCGATGGCGGGCGAGGTGGTCTGCGGGCCGGTCGATGATAAGGCATTCGCGCCGGCGCCCGCGCACGATGCCGGCGGCGCTCAGTCGCGGCGGGGCGGGGCGAGCGGCGCGGCGTCGGCGTCCAGGTCGCGCTTGCGGTGCCACTGGCACCACTCGAAGCCCAGCACCACCAGCAGCGACAGGGCGAACGGCAGCAGCAGGTAGAGGGCGCGGAACACGATCAGCGCGGCCAGCACGTCGACCGCCGGTACCCCCGGCAGCGCGGCCATGAAGGTCACTTCCAGCACGCCGAGCCCGCCGGGGGCGTGGGAGAGCAGGGCCAGGGAGAAGGAGGCGAGGAAGGCGCCGAGCACCACCACATAGCCCGGATTGTGTTCGGCCGGCAGGACGAAGTAGATGATCGCCGCGGCGCACAGCAGCTCCAGCGGGCCGGCCAGCAGCTGGCGGCCGACGATGCCCAGGCGCGGGTATTCCACATGCAGCTTGCCCAGCGTCCAGGGCTTGAAGCGGCGCCAGGAGCCGAGCACGTAGAGGCCGATCAGCAGTAGCAGCAGCGTGCCGCTGGCCACCGAAACCGCCGGCGGCAGCTTGAGCATCTGCTCGACCAGCGGCGGGTGGAGGATCAGCACGCAGCCGCTGGCCAGCAGGGTGCCGAGGCCGAAGGTGAAGGAGCAGAAGACGATCAGCAGGCCGATCTCGTGGGGCGTCAGGCCCTTGCTGCGGTAGGCGCGGTAGCGCACCACCGCGCCGGAGAACACCGAGGCGCCGATGTTGTGGGCCAGGGCGTAGGTGGTGAAGGAGCACAGGGTGATGAAGCGCCAGGGAATCCGCTTGCCCAGGTGGGCCAGGGCGATGTGGTCGTACCAGGCCAGGGCGCAGTAGGCGCCCAGGGTCGCCGCGCTGGCCAGCAGCCAGCTCTGTCCCGAGATGGCCCTCAGGCTGCCGGCCACCTCGTTGAGGGAGACGTTGTGCAGCTCGTGATAGAGCAGGAAGCAGGACAGCACCACGGCGCCAAGACCGATCAGCGTCCAGAGCAGATCGCTGAGTTTCAGCTTCGGTTTGGCGGCTTGGGTGGACAATGGCAATCCCTCACTGGCGGAGTGGTTCGGGCACGACAGCCGGTCCCGCGGCGGGGCTGGCGATGGGTCCGGTGGCAGAGTGCCGCCCGGGCAGGTTGCGCAGTATCCCGAAGGCGTCCCTGCGGCTCAACCCGCGCCGATGGCGTGCTGTGTTACCGGGGATGTAGCCGGCGGGGCGCGGCGGCGATCAACTAGCCTTTTGTCGGGTGCCGAAGATCTTGTCGCCGGCATCGCCCAGGCCGGGAACGATGTAGCCATGGGCATCGAGGCGCTCGTCGATGGCCGCGGTATAGATGCGCACGTCCGGGTGGGCCGCCTCGACCGCCCGGATGCCCTCGGGCGCGGCGACCAGCACCAGGGCGCGGATCTCCTTGCAGCCGGCCTGCTTGAGCAGGTCGATGGTGGCGATCAGCGAGCCGCCGGTGGCCAGCATCGGGTCGACGATCATCGCCAGGCGGCGGTCGATCTCCGGCACCAGCTTCTCCAGGTAGGTCTGCGCTTCGAGGGTTTCCTCGTTGCGCGCCAGGCCGATGACGCTGACCTTGGCGCTGGGGATCAGGCTGAGCACGCCGTCGAGCATGCCGATGCCGGCGCGCAGGATCGGCACCACGGTGATTTTCTTGCCGGCGATGCGCTCGACCGGCACCTTGCCGCACCAGCCCTCGATGCTCGTCTCCTCCAGCGGCAGGTCCTGGGTGGCCTCGTAGGTCAGCAGCGCACCCAGCTCCTGGGCCAGCTCGCGGAAATTCTTCGTGCTGATGTCGGCGCGGCGCATCAGGCCGAGCTTGTGGCGGATCAGCGGGTGGCGAATTTCATGCACGGGCATGGCGGCGGGTCTCCGGCGGGAATGGGGGAAGGTGGCATAGAGTAAAGCATCCGCCGGCCGCTGGCCGCACGCCCCGGCGGACGCCGCTGCGCTCGTCCCCCGGCTATGGCGGGATCGTCGGCCGCGCCCGTCCGCCGAGGCTTGCCGGACGGGCGGCGGATCAGTACCTTTGCGCCCCTTTGCCTGCCCGCACGGGCCCATCTTTCCGGAGACCTGCCATGTCCGTCGATCTCGCTCACATTCGCCAGGTGATGGCGGAAGCCGACTGCCTGTACACCGCCGAGGAACTGGACGCCGCCATCGCGCGGATGGCCGGGGAGATCAACCGCGACCTGGCCGAGCGCGATCCGCTGGTGTTCTGCGTGATGAACGGCGGGCTGATCTTCGCCGGCAAGCTGCTGCCGCTGCTCGACTTCCCGCTGGAGCAGTCCTACCTGCACGCCACCCGCTACCGCGGCGAGACCAGCGGCGGCGAGCTGTTCTGGAAGGCCAAGCCGGAGCTGTCGATGGTCGACCGCGACGTGCTGATCGTCGACGACATCTTCGACGAGGGCCACACCCTGGCGGCGATCGTCGACTACTGCAAGCACGCCGGCGCCCGCGCGGTGCACACCGCAGTGCTGATCGACAAGGAGCACGACCGCAAGGCGCGCCCGGACATGAACGCCGACTACGTCGGCCTGCCCTGCATCGACCGCTACATCTTCGGCTACGGCATGGACTACAAGGGCTACTGGCGCAACGCGCCGGGGATCTTTGCGGTCAAGGGCATGTAAACGCACTGCCGCGAATGCCCACTGCGCGGCGGGCAGGCTGATGGCGGGAGTCTCGGCGTCATGGATGACGCCGTGAAGCCCCCATGGATGGGTTCACGGCGCCTCCCGTCGTCAGTTTGCCCGTTGCGCTTGCAGCGGGGGGCGCGCAGCTTTCCTATACGGATTCGCTGGCGACCGTCGAGTCCGACTTCTCCTCAAGCCAGCGCATGGCCTTGCCGCGCGCCTGGTCGAGGTTCTGCACGTAGGCCAGCTGCTGGCTGTGCAGGTGGATGCCGGCGCGGCGCAGCTGCAGGCGCACCCGCGAGCTGGTGCCGCTGAGCACCAGGCCCACGCCGTGGCGGCGGAACTCGCGCAGCACGGTGTCCAGCGCCGCCAGCGCGGTCATGTCCAGCAGCGGCACCGCGCTCAGGTCGACGATCACCACCTTCAGCCCCGGGGTGAAGCGGCACAGGGTGTTCAGTGCCTTCTCCGCCGCGCCGAAGAACAGCGGGCCGCGGATCGCGTAGGCGGCGACCTGCTCGGGCAGGTCGTGCAGCGCCTGGTGGAAGTGCCGCGGCAGCGGCGCGGTATCGGTCAGCGCGCTCATCTGGCGGATGAACAGCCCGGCGGCCAGCAGCAGGCCGGCGCCGACCGCCAGCACCATGTCGAAGGCCACGGTCAGCACCAGGCAGGTGAGCAGCACCAGCACGTCGCTGCGCGGGGCGATGCGCAGGGTGTGCAGCACATGGGGCGCCTCGGCCATGTTCCACGCCACCATCAGCAGCAGCGCGGCCAGCGCGGCCATCGGCAGGTAGCTGAACAGCGGCGCGAGCAGCAGCATGGCGGCCAGCACCACGCCGGCGTGGATCACCGCTGCCAGCGGCGAGAAGGCCCCGGCGCGCACGCTGGCGGCGGTGCGGGCGATCGCCGCGGTGGCGGTGATGCCGCCGAACAGCGGGGCGATCAGGTTACCCAGGCCCTGGCCGATCAGCTCGCCGTTGGAGTCGTGCTTGCTGCCGCTCATGCCGTCGGCGACCACCGCGCAGAGCAGCGATTCGATGGCGCCGAGCATGGCGATGGCCATCGCCGGGGCGAGCAGCTCGCGGATCAGCGCCAGGCTCAGCGGCGCGGCGTCCGGCAGTTGCCAGGGCAGGGCGAAGCCCGGCAGGTACGGCGGGATGCCGGCGTGGACGACGCCGTCCACCGTATAACTGAAGCGCTCGCCGAGGGTCGCCACCGACAGGCCGCCGAATTCCAGCAGCAGGCCGAGCAGGGTGCCGACCGCCAGCGCCGCCAGGTGCCCCGGCACCTTGGGCACCAGGCGCGGCCAGGCGATCAGCACGCCGAGGGTGGCGGCGGCGACCAGCGCATCGCCGGCATGGGCGGTTGGCAGGGCCAGCGCCAGGTCGTACATCTGCTCGGGGAAGTGGGTGGCGCTGCTGGCGACGCTGAGGCCGAGGGCGTCCTTGAGCTGCAGGCCGGCGATGACGATGCCGATGCCGGCGGTGAAGCCGAGGGTCACCGGGTAGGGCACGAACTGGATCAGCCGCCCGGCGCGCAGCAGGCCGAGGGCGATCAGGATCAGCCCGGCGAGCATGCTGCACAGCAGCAGGCCGGACAGCCCGTGCTGCTGGACGATCGGCAGGAGGATCACCACGAAAGCTGCGGTGGGCCCGGAGACGTTGAAGCGCGAACCGCCGCTCAGGGCGATCAGCGGCGCGGCGACCAGCACGGTGTACAGGCCGTGCTGCGGTGGCGCGCCGACCGCGATGGCCAGCGCCATGGCCAGCGGGATGGCGATGATGCCGACGGTCAGGCCGGCGAGGATGTCGCCGCGCAGCGCCTGGCGCGTGTAGCCGGCCCGGCGCGTCTGGCGCCAGGCAGTGAACAGTGGAATGCGCGCGAGGCGGGACATGCTGGTACTCCGTTGGATTCCCCCAGAGACCGAGAGGGTAAGCCGTCGGTCGCCATTCGGCTATCGGACGGAGGTGGAACGGCCGCGTCGGGGATGGGCGGAGTGCCGCCCATCCCCGCGGCGCCTCAGCCCAGCCAGCCGCTCAGCGTCGCGGCGTTCCAGGCGGCGTAGCCGGCCAGGGCGAGGAAGCACAGCGCGGCGATGCGGTGGATCAGGGTCAGCGGCAGCTTGTCGGCGGAGAAGTGCCCGGCCAGCACCACCGGCACGTTGGCGATCAGCATGCCCAGGGTGGTACCGATCACCACCAGCCAGAAGTGCGGGTACTGGGCGGCCAGCATCACCGTGGCGATCTGCGTCTTGTCGCCCATCTCGGCGATGAAGAAGGCGATGGTGGTGGTGAGGAACGGCCCGTAGCGCTTGAAGTGCGAGGCCTCCTCGTCCTCGTCGATGTGGTCGGGGATCAGCGTCCAGGCGGCCACGGCGAGGAAGCAGGCGGCGAGGATCCAGCTCAGGGTGGCCTCGCTGAAGAACGAGGCGACCCACTTGCCGATGGCGCCGGCGGCGAAGTGGTTGGCGACGGTGGCGACCAGGATGCCCCAGATGATCGGCCAGGGCCGGCGGAAGCGGGCGGCGAGCAGCAGGGCGAGGAGTTGGGTCTTGTCGCCGATCTCGGCGAGGGCGACCAGGCCGGTGGGGACGAACAGGGATTGCAGGGCTTCCATCGAGGATTCCAGAGGGGCGGGACAATGACGGCATGACACGCACAGCCTGCCCGCCCCGGGTCGGCTTGTGAGTGTCATGAGTCTTGTCGAACCGCGGCGCCGGGCGGGCCGGTGCGGGTTGTGCGCGCCATGGTCTGCGGACCAAGTGTGTTGACGCGTACGCCACCGAATCGCTCGGCGGCAGACTACTCCCTCAGGACGGGGCGCATTGTGCCCAAGCAGGGCGGGGTGGGCAAGGCGTAGGGTGTGGAAGTCTGGCGTGTGGAAAACGACCGCAGGCCTTTTCCAGCGCTTGCACGATGGCTGGAAGTCGCGGAGCGGGTTTTCCAGCCTGTGGGCCGCGTTGCCGCAGGGTGGACAAGGCTGCGCCGCTGCCCACCCTGCAGCAGGTTAGGCGCGCCGCGCCGAGTACACCCGGAAGCCGTCGCGCTCGGCCAGCACCGTACAGGGGCCGAGGTGCTGCTCGATCAGCGGCGCGTAGCGCAGGAAGCTGTTGGCCACCAGGCGCAGCTCGCCGCCGGGGCGCAGGTGGCGGGCGGCATCGCGCAGCAGCTGCTCGGTGGCCTGGTAGTCGGTGTGCACGCCCTGGTGGAACGGCGGGTTGCTGACGATGGCGGCCAGATCGTGCGGCGCATCGGCGATGCCACGCCCGGCGATGACTTCGCCGGCCAGGCCGTTGGCCGCCAGGGTCAGGCGGCTGCTGGCCACCGCGAAGGCGTCGACGTCGAGCAGATGCAGCGCACTGTGCCGATAGTGGCGCTGCAGCGCGGCGCCGAGCACTCCGGCGCCGCAGCCGAAGTCGAGCACCGCGCCTTCGGGCAGACCGTCCAGATGCTCCAGCAGCAGGCGCGAGCCGACGTCCAGGCGGCCGTGGCTGAACACGCCGGGCAGGCTGACCACCTGCAGCTCGCCATCCGTCGTGGCCACCGGATAGCGGCGTGCGAGGGTTTCCAGCTCCGGCGCCGCCGGCACCTGCTCGACCGTCACCTGCCACAGCTGGCAGTGGCGCGCACTGTCCAGCTTGCGCGGGCGGCCGAAGGGCTGCAGCTGCTTGGCCGCGCGCTCGATGCCGGCGCGCTTCTCGCCGACCAGATACAGCGGCGCGCCGGGCAGGCGCGCGGCCAGGGCGGCGAGCAGGTAGTCGGTCAGCTCGCGCGACTTGGGCAGGAACAGCACGGCGGCGGCGAACGCCTGCGCCGGCACCTGGGTGCCGAACTGGCAGCGCCCCGGATGGCGCGCGGCGACGGCGCTGTGCTCGTCCCAGTGCCAGCTCCAGCCATGGGCCTCAGGCAGCTCGCCGAGCAGGCCATCGGCCGGCAGGCCGGCGAGCAGCACTTTGCCTGCGAACAGTTCGGCCTGACGCAACAGCACTTCGCTACGCGGATCCATGGGCAATCTCCGGAACAAAAGGCGGGCAGATTAGGCAAAGCACGGACGGCTGGCAAACCCATGGCGGCGTCGGGAGGGCAGCGGCCGCAGGCCCGCTCCATCCGTGGGGTGCTGCGCCGCACTTTCCCGCTGCCGGCGCGGCCGTGAAACGCCGGCGGCGTTCCGTCCTACGACACCACGCGCATCGGCTCGCCGTTGAAGAAGGCCGCGGCGTTCTCCGCCAGCTGGGCGACGATGCGCTGGCGCGCCTCGCGGCTGCCCCAGGCGCTGTGCGGGGTGACGATCAGGCGCGGCACGTCCGGGGCGAGTAGCGGATTACCGTCCCTGGGCGGCTCGACGCCGAGCACGTCGCAGGCCGCGCCGCCCAGATGCCCGGCGCGCAGGGCGTCGGCCAGCGCCTGTTCGTCGACCAGCCCGCCGCGCGCGGTGTTGACCAGGAAGGCGCCAGGCTTCATCAGGGCGATCTCGCGCGCGCCGATCAGGTGGCGGGTCTGCTCGGTCAGCGGGCAGTGCAGGGTCAGCGTATCGACCTGCGGCAGCAGCTGGTCCAGCGGCAGGCGGCCATCGTGAGCGGGGCGGCCGGGCAGCAGGCCGAGCAGCACGCGCATGCCGAAGGCGCGCGCCAGCTGCGCCACCGCGCTGCCCAGCTCGCCGTGGCCTAGCAGGCCGAGGGTCTTGCCCTCCAGCTCGACGATGGGGAAGTCGAGCAGGCAGAACTGGCTGGCCTGCTGCCAGCGCCCGGCGCGTACCGCGCGCTGGTAGTCGGGCAGCGAGGTGGCCAGGGCGAGCAGCAGCATCAGGGTGTGCTGGGCCACCGAGGGCGTGCCGTAGCCCTGGCAGTTGCACACGGTAACGCCGTGGGCGCGGGCGGCGGCCAGGTCGACGTTGTTGGTGCCGGTGGCGGAGATCAGCACCAGGCGCAGTTCGGGGCAGGCGGCGAAGGTGGCGGCGTCCAGCGTCACCTTGTTGCTGATCGCCACCTGCGCGCCGGCCAGCCGCTCGGCCACCTGCTCGGCGGCGGTGTGGGCGTGCAGCACCAGTTCGTCGAAGCTGGCGCGCAGCGGCGCCAGGTCGAGGTCGCCGAGGTCGAGGGAGGGATGGTCGAGGAAGACGGCGCGGATCATGGACGGCTCCAGCAGGCGTGGGGGAGGGCGCCGGAGCGCCGGCGCGTTATCATCGCGCAGGCTAGCGCAAAGCCCTGCGCCCGGTCAGCCCGCGGCCGGCGCGCCTCCTGCGGCCCGCTCGCGTCGCTGTCGTCGGTGCGCCGCGCGCCCGGCCCTTTCCCCTGCAAGGAGTCTGCATGTACTGGACGGAATTTCTCACCGTGGCGCTGATCCATCTGCTCGCCGTGGCCAGCCCCGGGCCGGATTTCGCCGTGGTGATCCGCGAGAGCGTCAGCCACGGCCGACGCGCGGGGATCTGCACCGCGCTCGGGGTGGGCTGCGGGATTTCCCTGCACGTCGCCTACTCGCTGCTGGGCATCGGCCTGATCGTCGCGCAGTCGCTGACCCTGTTCACCCTGCTCAAGTGGCTGGCGGCGGGCTACCTGCTGTACATCGGCGTGCGCGCCCTGCGTGCCCGGCCGGCCGATCCGGCGCTGCTCGAAGCGCTGGGCGACGGCGCGGCGCGCAGCGGCCGCGGCGCCTTCGCCAGCGGCTTCCTGACCAATGCGCTGAATCCCAAGGCCACGCTGTTCTTCCTCTCGCTGTTCTCGGTGGTGATCGACCCGCACACCCCGCGCGCGGTGCAGGCCGGCTACGGGCTCTACCTGGCCTGCGCCACCGCGGCGTTCTTCTGCCTGGTGGCGCTGCTGTTCAGCCAGGCGCGGGTGCGCGCCGGGTTCATGCGCATGGGCCACTGGTTCGACCGGGCGATGGGCGCGGTGCTGGTGGCGCTGGGGCTGCGTCTGGCGTTCGGCGAGCTGGCCTGAGGCGCGGCCTCGAACGTTTTGCCGCCGCCGCGTCGTGGAGTACAGTCGGGCGGCTCATTAAGGCACGGGCATCGCGGCGGCCTACTGCCAAGGTGCCATGGCGCACCCCCGTCAAAGACGGCCTAATGAGTGGGAAAAGCATAAGAACAAGCCGATGACGGCCACCGCTCCGGCGCTCAGCGCGGGCGGGCGCGGCGGCCGTGGCGAGCACCCAGCGAGGTTCCCCCATGTCGTTCGAGGTTTTGCGCTCCCTTCTGCCCCGCTTCCTGCAGGGCATCGTCGCCGCCCTGCTGGCCGGCGCGCTGGCGCAGGGCTGGCTGCCCCTGTGGCTGTGTCTGCCGCTGCTCCTGCTGCTGCCCTGGGCGCCCGCGCTGCTGCGCCGTGGCGAGCGCGGGGTGGATGTCCACCAGCTGGCCCGCGAGCTGTCCCATTCGGTCAGCCACAACGCGCTGTCGGCGGCCGGCGTGGCCTACTCGGTGCAGCACCTGGCACAGAAGCTGGAGTCGCAGGTCGACTCGGCGGCGCGCATCGTCAACAGCGCCGAGGTGATGATCGCCACCGAGGCGCAGACCTCGGCGCTCAGCCGCCAGGCGGTGGAAGCCGCGCTCGAGGCGCGGCAGAGCAGCGATGCCGGGCGCCGGGTGCTGGGCGACACCATCGGCCGCATGCACCAGCTGCGCCAGCGCGCCGGCGCCAGCCGCGAACTGATCGAGGCGCTGAGCCGGCGCAGCGAGGAAATCCAGCGGGTCACCGCGGTGATCGAGGAGATCGCCAGCCAGACCAACCTGCTGGCCCTCAACGCGGCCATCGAGGCGGCGCGCGCCGGCGAGCACGGCCGCGGCTTCGCGGTGGTCGCCGGCGAGGTGCGCAGCCTGGCCGGACGCACCACCGCGGCGACCGCCGAGGTCGGCCAGATGATCGGCGAGATCCAGCGCCAGACCGCCGAGGTGGTCGAGCAGATCCGCCAGCTGTCCGGCGAGCTGGTCACCGGGGTCGGCGAGGTGGAGCGCGCCGGCCAGCACCTGGACAGCATCGCCGCGCTGGCCGCCGGGGTCGAGGAGCAGATCAGCGAGATCGCCGCCGGCTCGGACAACAACCGCCGCCAGCTCGGCAGCCTGTTCGAGGCGGTCGAGCAGGTGCGCCACGACCTGACGGCCAGCGACGAGCAGACCCGGCGCCTGGAGAGCGAGGCGGTGAAGCTGGAGGAACTGACCGAGACGATCAGCGAACAGCTCGCCGGGGTGGCGCTGGACGACTACCACCAGCGCGTCTACGACCTCGCCCGCGAAGGCGCGCAGGCCATCGCCCGGCAGTTCGAGGCGGCGGTCAAGAGCGGGCGGCTCAGCCTCGACGATCTGTTCGACCGCAACTACCAGCCGATCCCCGGCACCTATCCGCAGAAGTACCGCACGCGCTTCGACAGCTTCACCGACGAGGTCCTGCCGCGCATCCAGGAGCCGCTGCTGACGCGCCACGAGGGGGTGGTGTTCGCCATCGCCTGCACCCCGGAAGGCTATGTGCCGACCCACAACCAGGCCTTCGCAAAGGCGCCCACCGGCGACCGCCAGCTGGACATGGTGCACAGCCGCAGCAAGCGGCTGTTCACCGACCGTACCGGCATCCGCTGCGGCAGCCACCAGCAGCCGCTGCTGATGCAGACCTACACCCGCGATACCGGCGAGCTGATGCACGACCTGTCGGTGCCGATCTACATCCACGGCCGCCACTGGGGCGGGCTGCGCCTGGGCTATCGCCCGGAGGGCAGCGTGGCGGCGCCGGCCGCGGTGGCCTGAGCCGGCGGGGCGCTACGCTCAGGCCTCGGCGGCCTGCTGCAGCGCCTGCAGGCGGGCGTCCTTGGCGGCCCAGAGCTGGTTGAGCCACTGCTGGAACTGCAGCCGGTAGGCCTCGTCGCCGGCGTAGTCGCGGCCGAGGAATTCCTCGGGAATCGTCCGCGCCTCGATCCGTACCTCGACCCGGCGCACCCGCCCGGCCAGCAGGTCGACGAAGCGCGGGCGACCGTCGGGGTAGTGCAGGGTGACGTCGACCAGCCCCCGCAGCTGCTCGCCCATGGCGTCGAGGGCGAAGGCCAGGCCGCCGGCGCGCGGGCGCAGCAGGTGGCGGTAGGGCGACTGCTGGTCGCGCTGCTTAGCGGCGCTGAAGCGGGTGCCCTCGACGAAGTTGAAGATCGCCACCGGCACGCCGCGCAGCCGAGCGCAGGCGCGCCGCGTGGTGGCCAGGTCTTCGCCGCGCTTCTCCGGGTGGCGCTCCAGGTAGGCGCGCGAGTGGCGCTGCATGAACGGGAAGTCCAGCGCCCAGCAGCACAGGCCGATCACCGGCAGCCAGATCAGCTCGCGCTTGAGGAAGAAGCGCAGCATCGGCAGGCGGCGGTTGAACACCCCCTGCAGGACGAGGATGTCCACCCAGCTCTGGTGGTTGCTGATCACCAGGCAGCTGTCGTCCGGGCCGCTGGCCAGCGGGCCCTCGACGCGGACCCGGCAGCGGCCCAGGTGACGCATCCACAGGCCGTTGCCGGCGATCCAGGCCGCGGCGATGCCGCCCATGGCCCGGCGCAGGCGGCGTTGCAGGGGCGCCGTGCGCAACAACGGCTTGAGCAGGGCGAGGGCCAGCAGCGGCCAGCACCACAGCAGGGTATTGAGCACCAGCAGCAGACCGGCCGGCAGGGCGCGCAGGAACAGCATCGTCGGACCTCTCGCAGGCGCCGCGGCGCAGGGCCGCGGCAGGCAGGGGCGGCGATGATACTGCAGGCCCCGCGGCGCGGGCAGTCGGCGGCGGCGAACCGTCGGATGGCGGGACGCCGCGCCCGGCGGGCGGAGCGTCGACGGCCATCCGTCCAGCTCCGGGTCGCTTTCGCCTCGGTGGCAACGTAAAATCAGCCTTCATTCCACGCACAAGGTGCAACACCATGCAGATTGCGGCCAACACGGCGGTATCCATCGACTACACCCTGACCAACGAGAACGGTGAGGTCATCGACAGCTCCGCCGGCGGCGCGCCGCTGGTCTACCTGCATGGCGCCGGCAACATCATCGTGGGTCTGGAGAAGGCGCTCGAAGGCAAGCAGGCCGGCGACGAGCTGGACGTGACCATCGAGCCGGAAGACGCCTACGGCGACTACAACGTCGAGCTGGTCGCGGTGCTCAACCGCGCCATGTTCGAGGGCGTCGACCAGCTCGAAGTAGGCATGCAGTTCCACGCCTCGGCGCCGGACGGCGGCATGCAGATCGTCACCATCCGCGACCTGGAAGGCGACGACGTGACCGTCGACGGCAACCACCCGCTGGCCGGCCAGCGCCTGAACTTCAAGGTCAAGGTGGTCAACGTGCGCGAGGCCCAGGCCGAAGAAATCGCCCATGGCCACATTCACGGCGAAGGCGGTCACCACCACTGATCCGGCGGCGTGCGTGCCCCGCGCGGGCCGGCACGCCTGCTAAGCTGGTGAGCGAGGGGTGCCCCGGCCACAGGCGGGGGCACCCCTCGGTACGTTCATTTTCCGAGTTGCATGGAGCCATGCGTCGATGAGTCTGTTTCACGAGCTGACCCTGAAGTCCCTGGATGGACAGGATCTGCCGC